>NZ_JARKVQ010000001.1:0-403067 GCF_029946565.1 Iodidimonas sp. MBR-22 | reverse complement strand
GTCACAAAGATGCCTGTCAAGTGGTCCAAACGAAACCACCGACCGCATCTCCCTTCTCTCATCAACACTGTCAAAGAGCGAATTCTACCCCCACGACTGCCGAAGCATTCGCAAAAACCTTTTCGGGTTGTAAGGCAAAATTTTGGCGTGCTCACCAATGTGAACATGCGCAAGACCGTCATATAAGCGTCTCGAATGAACGAGTCAAGCCAGAAGCTTAAGTGCCGGTGCCGACGTTTGCCGCCGACGAGGGGGTTTCTATGCCCTTGAGCCGCTGGGGTCAAGCGGCTTTTTTACCGATGCGTCATTTTTTTTACAGTTTGGGGGATGTGCGGTCATATTTCATCATGAATCCGCAGAATTCCGCCGATTGACAGACGCATCCCAACAAGACATGGTTATTTTAACCTTATTCATCGTAGAGTCTTCCCCATGAAGGCTCAGGAGATTGCTGTGACGGATAACGCATCGAATAGCCCCCATGATCAGGACGGAAATCATGCCAAAATGCATAAGAGTCATGGCCCGCGAAACTGCTGGCTGGGGCGGCGTTCGTCTGCTTCAGCCTCTGCACCCTGGCCGCTGGTGATTGATTTGTCGCGGAACAAGGGCGAGCGCGCATGGTGGGCCGGGCTTACCACATTGATGGCCGGGCTTGCTCTGGCCCTTGGCATTGGGTTGTCATCGGCGGGCACGCGCTTTGATCAGGCGACTGCTTTAGCGGATGCTGCTGAAACAGCGGCCGATTCTATGGATTTAGCCGATAGAACCGAAAGCCTGGGGCCATGGGCCGCCGCCCCCACCCCGCAATATTTCCCAATCATGGCAGGGCATATAGAGAGCGAAACTGCTGATCAATCGAAAGCGCCCTTTATCCGCACCATCACCATCGGCCGGGGCGACACCATGACCGAAGCGCTGATGCGCGCAGGCATTGACCGAACACAGGCCCATGCAGCGATCACGGCTCTTTCCAAGCATTATGATATGCGGCGTCTGGCGATTGGCCAGATCATCGATGCCACATTAGAGGCAGATGGGAAGACCTTGAGCCTGAACACACTTGCCCTGCGTGCCAGCTATGATCGCCTGATCATCGCAGACCGCCTTGCCGATGGCCGCTATGAAGCGCGCAATGAAGCGCTTGAGGTGACCCCCTTGCTGGCCTATGGCAGCGGCACCATTGATGACAGCCTTTATCTTTCGGCGCGGGCGGCCGGTGTGCCAGCCGAGATTATCGTGGAACTCATTCGGCTTTACAGTTTTGATGTCGATTTCCAGCGGGAAATCCGGACGGGCGACCGATTCGAGATTCTTTATCAGCGCACCATGGCACAGGATGATGGGGCCATCAAAGATGGGGCCATTCTGTATGCCCGGCTTAATCTGCGGGGGCGTGATCTGCCCCTTTACCGCCATACCCCGGCTGATAGCGGCGATTGGGATTATTTCGACGAAAACGGCAAAAGCGTCCGCAAGGCATTGATGAAAACCCCTCTGGACGGAGCGCGGCTGACCTCGCGATTCGGTAAACGCAAGCATCCCGTTCTGGGCTATGTACGCTCGCATCAGGGGGTTGATTTTGGGGCCCCCACCGGCACGCCGGTTTTTGCCGCCGGCGATGGGATCATCGAGCGCGCAAGCCGCTATGGCTCTTATGGGAATTATGTGCGTATCCGGCATAATGGCACCTATAAAACCGCTTATGCCCATCTCAGCAAATATGGCCGGGGCATCAAGCAGGGTGTGCGGGTGAAACAGGGCCAGATCATTGGCTATGTGGGGGCCACAGGCCGGGTCACCGGGGCGCATCTGCATTATGAAGTTTATATGGGTGAAGAGCGTGTAGATCCTCTGACCCTGAAGCTGCCATCCGGACGGGTTTTGACCGCCGATGCCCTTGATGACTTTATCGAGGCCCGGCAGCAAACCGATGCGGATCGTTTGGCCCTTTCAAGGGCGCAGGCGATTTTGCTGGCAAAAGCCGATTGATCGGAGGCACAAAGGCCTTTCTTTATATTCAAGTTGAAACGGAACCGGCATGCCTATCACGTTCAACCGACCCCGGCGGCAGATGATCGCCGCTGCTGCTTTGCTGCTGGCCCTGCTCATGCCGAATTTGGCGCAAGCGCAAAATCCCGAGCCTCCAAAAAGTCTGTCGGGGCAGATGCAGGCCTGTCGGCAGATCGCACAGGATACAGCAAGGCTTGCCTGTTTTGATCGCATCGAGCTTGATGCATCCGGCACCGAGATGGCGGATCGGACTGAGACTCTCGACCAACAGGCGCCGCAGGCCAGAGATAATGCCCAAAGCAGCAAAGAGAGCACCAAAGCCGAACGACCGAGCGATAACAGCCAAAGCAACGGCAGCGTGCAGGAAGATCGCTTTGGGTTTGCCCCGCGCCCGGAACCGGGCCAATCCGATGAAGCGCGCAGCATGACGGTGGAGAGTGCCGAAAAGTCCCTGCGTGGGCAATGGATCATCCGCATGGAAAATGGCCAGATCTGGCAACAGGTGGATACCGAGCGTTTATCAAGGATCAAGGGTGGCCTCAAAGCCGATATCGAAAAAGGCGTGATGAGCAATTTCATCATGACCATCGATGGCCGCAGCTTTCGTGTGAAACGGCTGCAATGATCAGCAATTCGCACCATCAAAGCTGGGCCTGGGATCTTTATTGGAAGGCTGACCGGCTGCAATCCTGTGTTCCCCAAAACAGCGCAGGCAGCGGCGATGCAGCGGCGGCGCTTGATGCGGCATGGATGGCGTGGTTTGCCAGCCTGCCTGCCAAAACCCGCCTTCTGGATGTAGGCACCGGCAATGGGGCGCTGGCGGCACTGGCGGTGCAATCGGCCCGCGAGCGAAAGGCAGATTTCACGATTGATGCCGTCGATGCCGCCGATATCGACCCTGTTCAATATGTAAAAACTGGGGGTGAGGCCCTGCAAAGCGTGCGCTTTCACCCCCGCACCCTGATGCAAAAGCTGCCCTTTGATGATGGCACCTTCACCGCCATCAGCGGCCAATATGCCCTTGAATATGCGCCCATTGATGAAGCCGTTCCCGAAATTTTGCGGGTCTTGGCCCCCGGCGGCGCTTTCCGCTTTCTGATCCATGCCAGCGATAGTGCGCTGATGGCCCATAGCCGCCAGCAGATGACGCAATTGCAGATGATCGAAGACAGCGGCTTGATCGCCTTGATGCGCGAACAAATCCCAGCGATCAGAAATATGGAGCAGCGCGTACAGCATCTCCGCACATCCGGCACATTGAATGCCCATGATAGCCATGCGCTGAAAGCCAAAGCCCGGGAAGCCAGCCAAAGCCTGTCCATCGCCGTCGCCCGGCTGGTGCGGGATGGAACCGCTTTGGGGGCGGGCGATATTTTCAAGGCCTTCATGGAAAGCGCAGGCTGGCTTTTCGAGCAAAGGCACAGGCTGGACGATGCCGCCATAAAAGCGCTGATCGATGAAATCGATCTGAAGCGCGCCGCTCGTCATCAGCGCTTGTCGGCCCTGCTCGCCGCAGCCCATGATGAAGACCAGGGCCGGGCGCTCCGCGATCTGTTTGCCAGACATGGAAGGCGCAGACATGGAAGGCGCAGACAGGGGGAGGGGGAAAGAGTCGCCATCTCACCGGCCATTTTCGGCACTCAGCAAATCAAGCTGGGCTGGTGGCTAACGGGAAACCGCTCATAAAGCGGGGTATTTGTTGCATCATAGCAACAGCTTTATGAAAGAATGATGAAGAGCCCCCGAATTTCACCCTACAGGCCTGTACAGGCAACCGCGTTTAGGTGATCTTACGCATCGCATAAGATGCATTCGCATTTTTTCTCTACGGACCGTAAAATCAAAAGGAAGCGCCTATGTCTCGTAACGGACCCATGAAGCGCAGAGCCCTCCTGCTCGGCAGTGCAGCCACTGCTCTCGCTGGCAGCCTGCTCTCGGTTTCTGCGCTGGCTCAAACCCAGCAAAATTCTGATGTGGCCGAAATCGAACAGATCGTGGTTACCGGCTCGCGTATTGCCCGCACCGATCTCACCAGTTCCAGCCCGGTTGCTGTGGTCAGCGCCGAAGAATTCAGGATTTCCGGCACGGTGAACGTCGAGCAGCTGCTCAATACCATGCCCCAGCTCATTCCTGCGACCACCGCCTTTTCCAATAACCCCGGAAATGGCGCGGCAACCCTCGATCTCCGTGGTTTGGGCACCACCCGCACCATGATTTTGGTGAACAACCGCCGCTATATGTTCTTTGATGCCAATCAGATCACCGATGTGAACACCATTCCATCGGCGTTGATTGAAAGCACCGAAGTGGTGACCGGTGGCGCGTCCGCCGTTTATGGCTCCGATGCCGTTGCCGGGGTTGTGAACTTCAAATTGAAGCAAAATTTCCAGGGCATCGAACTCAGCGGTCAATATGATATCACCAGCCGTGGCGATGCGGATCGCGCCAATATCGATCTCACCATGGGCGGCAATTTCGCCGATGGTCGCGGCAATGTCGTGCTGTTCATGAACTATTTCGATCGCGATCCGGTATTCCAGGATGCCCGCAATTTCTCGACCAATGCATTGATTGATGATGAAGATGCCAATGGCAATCCGGCGCTGGTGCCCGGCGGTTCGGCGTCCGTTCCCAATGGTCGCTTCACCGGCCCCAATGCGGGCGATGTCAATCAGGCTCTGCGCCCCGGGCTCATCACAGCCCTCAATAATGCCAACCTTGGCAGCCTCGGCGGATTGGGTTTCCTGCCCGATAATAGTGGCCGCAATGCCACCCCGTTCAACAATCCGGGCGATCTGTTCAACTATGCGCCTGATAACTTCCTTCAGCTTCCTCAGGAACGCTGGTTGATCGGCACCATGGCCAGCTTTGATATCAATGATAAGATCGAAGCTTATGCCGAAGGCACCTTTGCCAATAACCGGGTGGATTCCGAGCTTGCCCCCACGCCTATTACCGGCAACTTCCTGTTCAATGTGAACAATCCCTTCCTGTCTCCTGCCATGCAGGAAGTTTTGCGCCAAAATGATCTGGCAGAAGGCACCATCACCGGCACTGTGCGCGATGATGTTACCGGCGCTCTGATCAATCCCGGCACCCTCACCCTTGCCGGCACCGCCGGTGATGGGCAAACCACATTGGGCATCGGCCGCCGTTTGGAAGAAGTGGGCCCGCGCCAGAATCTTGATGAACGCAACAGCTGGCGGGTGGTCACCGGTGTGCGCGGCGATCTCGGTGATTTCAGCGACACCATGTTCAAGAACATGAGCTATGATGCCTATTACATGTTCTCCAGAACACTGAATACCCAGCGTCAGTTCGGCAATGTCTCCCGCAGCCGTTTCCAACAGGCCCTGCTCACCAATGAAGATGGCACAGCCTGCGCGGATCCATCGAGCGGATGCGTTCCCATCAATATCTTCGGACCCAATATCACCCCTGAAGCGGCTGGTTTCGTCCGCATCAATGCAACCAATGTTGAAGAATCCCAGCTTCAGGTGGCATCGGGTGTGATTTCCGGTGATATCATCGATCTGCCTGCCGGCACCATGGGGGCCGCCTTCGGCTTTGAATGGCGCTCGGTCTCGGCGCGCTTCAGCCCCGATTTTGCCCTTTCTTCGGGTGATGTGGTCGGCTTCAATGCCGGTCAGCCCACGCAGGGTGGCTATGATGTGTGGGAACTGTTTGGCGAAGTTCGCGTTCCTGTTGTTGCCGATCTGCCCTTCGCTAAACGCGTGGAGTTGAACGGCGCCTTCCGTTATTCCGATTATGATCTGGATAATGTGGGCGGTGTGTGGACCTATGCGGGTGGCGTGGACTGGCGCGTTACTGATGATGTGATGTTCCGTGGTCAGTTCCAGCGTGCCGTTCGGGCCCCGAATGTGCAGGAACTGTTCGGTGGTCAGGCTCAGGGCTTCCCCGGTGCGATCGATCCCTGCTCCAGCCGCTTTACCGGTGAGCGCACTCAGGCCCTTCGCGACATCTGCGTTGCCAGCGGTGTTCCGGCTGGCAGCGTTTTTGGGGCCATTCAGCCCAATTCGCAGATCCAGGGTCTTTTTGGCGGCAATCCTGATCTAAGGGAAGAAGAATCAGATACCTTCACTATAGGTGCGGTGATCACGCCGCGGGCCATTCCGGGCCTTAGCATCACGATCGATTACTATAATATCGAGATTGATGATGCCATCAGCGTGCTGGGTGGTTCATTGAACAATCTGCTCGATCTGTGCTTCAATGTGTCTCAGAATATCAATGATCCGCTCTGTCAGGCTGTTAATCGTGGCCCCGATGGGGTCATTCAGGAACCTAATTTCGTTGAAGTTCTGAATGCCAATATCGGGAAGATCGAAACCGATGGGATCGATGTTCAGATCGCCTATTCAATGGATCTGGGCCGTGGGCTTTTGAGCGAAACCAGCAGCCTTGATTTTGCTTTCGCCGGAACCTGGCTGAACAGCTTCGATGTGACCCCGGTGGCCACTATTCCTGATCGCATCGATCGCTGTGCCGGCACCTTCGGCAATACCTGCGGTGAGCCTTTGCCGGAATTCAAGACCACCAGCCGTGTGACCTATCGGACCGGTCCTCTCAATGTCAGCATGCGTTGGCGCTGGATTGATAGCACCCGGGATGATCAATTGCTCAATCCGAACGCCAGTGCTGAGGATCTTGCGGCACCAAAACTGGCAAGCCAGCATTATTTCGATCTGTCATCCACTTATGATGTGATGCAAAATCTGCAGATCTATGGCGGTGTCGATAATATCTTCGATAACAAGCCTCCTTTGGTGGGCGATTCCGCCGAGCAGGCCAATACCTTCCCGGGCACTTTCGACGTGCTGGGCACGCGCTTCTTCATGGGTGCCACGGTTCGCTTCTAAGACCGAGCCACCCGATAGATATGGAAAAGGCGGGGATCATTCCCCGCCTTTTTCTGTTTCATCTTCAAGTGATCCGGCTTTTTGACAAGGATCAATCCGGCACCACATCAAAAGCAATGGTCAGCCGTTCGGCCTCATCATCGAAAGGAATGGTGCCGTGATAAACATAGGATGGGAAAAGCACCAAACGGCCGGGCTTTGGCTGGATCACCCGCTGGATGGCATCCTCCCCGCCCAGGCCAAGGCTTGATTCGCCAAATTTGATCCAGCCCTGCTGGCCATCGCCCTGATGGGTGGAGGGCGGCAGTTCCACATAATAACACGAACTGATCCAGCCCTTGGCATGCACATGGTTCACATGAAAGCCATGGCGATGAAGGCGCACCGACCAGGACCCCGAAAAGCTGAAATCCCGGGATTTGCGATTTAAAAACACATGCGCCGGATCATCAGGCAGGGCTTTGATATAATCCTTGATCGCCGCCTCGAACAAGGCGCGGGCCTGCTGGATTTCTGGATAATCGCGGGAAAACAGGCTGCCCATGGTTTGCGATCCGCCGCGCAGGGTTTGCTCCATAGGGTGCTGATGAGCTTTATGCAAATCCCGCAAACAGGCCGCCAGCCTTTCATTAAAAGCTTCAATGCTCGCATATCCGGGCGGTGCGGGCAGATCGAACACACCGATAAACCGCTCATAATCATTGAGATCAGGCTCTCGCGCATCCCCCAGAAACCGCCAGGAAAGGGCGCGCCAAGCCAGCGCTTCCTGATCCAAAGGGGCCCGGCGCAGGGCTTTTTCAGCGGCTTGCTCTGCTTCCCTGTAGGATTTCGCCAAAAGACAACAGCGCGAGAGATCAAGGACGGCGGCCAAAGGTGCATCAGGCCGATCCGTGGCATCAATGAGGGCGGTTTGCGCTTTACCATATTGCCCCATGCCCATCAGGGCCCGCCCCAGAACATGGGAAAGCCGGGCATCATCATGGCCCTGATCCAAAGCCCCCGCCACCGCCGCCACGGCCTCGCCGCACTGCTCGGCCAAAATCAGCTTATCAGCCCAATCAATCCATAAATCCAAAGCCTGCGGCACTTTTTGCAGCGCCGTCTGATAGCTTTTCAGATAATGATCGCCCATCCCATGCTGCCAGAAAAGCTTGTTCAGGGTATCATGGCCTTCGCGATAATCGGGGGCGAGGGCAATGCACAGCTCATAGCTTTGGATGGCTTCATCGGTTCGCCCCAATTCATAAAGGGCATGGCCCCGATTATAATGAGCCAGAGCCAGATCAGGCTGCCGCGCCAAACATTGATCGAGCAGGTGAAGGGATTGTTCCGCCCGCCCGGCCACAAAATGTGTCACCGCCAGATTATGGAGCGCGGGCACATGATCGGGCTTGATCCGCAAAGCCTGTTCAAATGCCGCCACCGCCTGTTCATAATCCGCCAAGGCCCGCAAGGCCCGGCCATAGGCAGACCATATCTTCACGCTGCCCGGCGCAAGTTTTGTCGCCTGCTCCAGCACATGCCTCGCCTCATCAAGATGCCCGTCATCAAGCAAAAGCCGCCCCAGATTAAGCCGGGCATCGGCATAATCCGCATTAAGGGCAATGGCCCGCCGATAAGCCGCCACGGCCTCATCCCGGCGGGCAGATGCCAAAAGCGCATTGCCCAGATTATTCAACACATGGGGCTGCGCGGGGTTCATGGCCAAAGAGCGCTGAAAAAACTCTATGGCCGCAATCTGATCCCCCTGCCCGCGCTTCACCAAACCCATCAATTGCAAAGCATCGGGCTGATCGGGCCATTGCTCCAAAAGCCGTGATAAAAGCGCCTCCGCCTCGCCCAAGCGGCCCGATTGTGCCATGGAAAGGGCGGTTTGCAGGCTTTGGGAAAACGCCGTGTGTGAAGCCGTCATGGGCAAGTCCACCATTGGATCGGTCTGTCGATCATCAGAAAAGCACAGAGTCCCCCCAAACTGTCAATGCGCATCATTTACAGCCGCGCGCCCGGGCGCTATCGATAGTTCCTAAAGGCAACAGAAAAAAGTGAGATCCCCTATGCGCCGCCCCATCATTGCGATCAGCCTGCTGTGCTGCACAGTGCCCATTTTCCCCGCCACGGCACAAAACAGCACGGATACGGCGCAAAGCGTGCTGTCGGATTTTCTATCCTGCGACCCCCTGATCATCCCTGCCGAACGCCTTGGCTGCTATGATAGCCTGCTCAAGAAATACAAAATCCGCTATGGCCTGATCGAGGCAACACCCGAAGCCATCGCCGAGGCTGAACGCGACAGGCCGCGCCAGATCACCAGCCCCCGCGCCGTGCCCCAAGGGCGGGTTGGGGAGGAAAACCTAGGTGCCGATGATCAGGGGAAAACAACCCGTGGGTCATTTGTGACCAAGCTGGCCACCGCCGAAGACCTCACCCTGCCCCTTGAGACCAAAATCATGGATTTTGCCCAGAACAGAGCTGGTGATTTTAAAATCCGCATCAGCGAAGGCTTTGTTTTTGAGAGCGCGGGCGGCAGAATTCCTGATGATATCAACGCGAAGGGCCAGACAATCCTTTTAACCAAAAATTTCCTCGGCCAATGGCGGATGAAGCTATCCAGCTATGAAAAGCTGATTGAAATCAGACCAATATCAGACTGATCGGTCCAGTTTTCCAACGCTTTCACCCTTTTGATCCGCCAAAGTTTTGATCTTTTCAATTGTGACTAAATTGTCACAGAAAAAACTATATTCAAGAATGGCATTTTCTGCAGGTTTACAACTGTGGCAAAGCGTGGCTTTTTTCCAATCGAATTGCGGCATCAAAAAAAGCTGCGCTTCATGACGTACAGATAAAAAAATGAAATAAAATTTCACGCCAGCGCGGGACTATCAGTAACAATAATAGAGTTCAGGAGGGATAGAATGCACCCGCAAGATTTGAAAAAGGGCAGACGTTTAAGTCTGCTCGCCGCTTCGTCCATCGGTATTCTGGCGATGACGACAAGCGCCGTCTGGTCGCAGGAATCAGCCACCGAGGAAGATGAAAGCGCTCTCGAAGTTGAAGAAATCGTGGTCACCGGCTCGCGTATCCGGCGACCCGATCTGACCGCCGTTTCTCCCATCATCTCGCTCGATGCCGCTGATCTGCAAAACCGTTCTTTCACCAATATCGCTGATGCCTTGAACGAACTGCCTGCCTTTGGTGCCCCGGGTGCCAGCCCCGCAGGTGCCCAGAATGGTTTTGCGGTCGGGCAGAATTTCGTCAACTTCTTTGGCCTTGGCTCGCAACGGACCTTGACACTGGTGAACGGACGCCGCTTCGTTTCATCCAATGTTCCCTCCGTGTTTGGTGCAGCCGGTGGCCTTCAGGTCGATTTCAACGTCATTCCCATCGCCATGGTCGAGCGGATTGAAACCATTCCGGTTCGCGGTGCACCCATTTATGGCTCTGACGCCATTGCGGGCACGGTAAACGTGATCTTGAAAGATGATTATGAAGGCTTCAGCCTCAGCGGCCAATATGGCCTCACCACCGATAAGGGTGATGGCGAAACCTGGCAGGTGCAAGGCGTTTGGGGCGGCAATTTTGCTGATGGTCGCGGGAATGTGGTGACCAGCATCGAATTCAACCGTCAAGACGGCATTGCCGGCGGTACGCGCAAATTCTTCTCCGATAATGAAGCCTTCTTTGGGGAACAGGCCAATTTTGCCGATGCCGATGGGGACGGTCAGCTTGACGATGTCAACACCATCTTCCGCGATCAGATGGTCCAGATCGTAACACTGGGCGGGATCGTTTCCCCTGGGCCGACCGTCGTCCCCACCCTTGGTCTTGGGGCTTTTGGCGGCGAATTCCTCCAATTTGAGAATGGCACCGGCAATATTGTGCCCTTTACTCCGGGCACACGGCCTCCGGGCTCGGTCTTCTTTGCTGCCGGTGGCGATGGTGTGGATCTGTTTGATCTCACCGATCAGATCCAGTCCCCTCTTGATCGTATCGTCGGTTCTTCCATCGCCAGCTATAAGCTGACCGATAATATCACGGCATATTCCGAAATGCTGTTTGCCAATACGAATTCTGTTGAATTGGGCAATCAGGCCGGCTTCCAAACCTTCGCCTTTTCTGGCGATTCCGGGGCTCTTCGCTTCAATAGCGATCATCCCTTCCTCAATGCGCAGGCGCGAGGCGAATTGAATCGCGTGGGTGCGGATGAATTTTATGTCAGCCGCTTCAATTTCGATTTCCTTGATGGCGGTCGGAATTATCTGGAAAGCTCTTTGTGGCGCGTGGTTGCTGGCTTCAAGGGTGATTTTAACCTTGGTGAGCGCAAGTTCAACTGGGATGCCTCATCCGTTTTTGGTGAATCCGATATCGATACCCGAAGCACCAGCATCATCGACCAGAATTTCGTCAATTCGCTTGATGCGATTCAGGTGACGGAATCTGATTTGCAATCTTTGATCGACGCAGGGGCGGCCACTGATCGAGCCGGTGCCATCGCGGCCCTTGAAGCCTTGTCAGGTACCCCATCCGCAGGTGTGGGTGACATCATCTGTCGCAATGTTCTTGAATTTGCCCGCGGTGATATCGATCCTCCCATTTCCGGGAATGGGCTCGTCGATACCGACCTACCGGGCATTGAAGGTTGCGCTCCCTCCAATCTCTTTGGTGCCGGTCAAATGTCGCCAGAAGCTGTTGCCTTCGTTACCGGAAACAACGTCACCAGCTCCGATATTAAACAGCGCATTTTCAACGTCAACCTCTCGGGCGATTTGATCGAACTGCCCGGTGGTTGGGCAGGCTTTAACTTCGGTTATGAAAATCGTCAGGAATCAGCCGATTTCAATCCCGGATTTTTGGCCGCCAGCAATCTGAACCGCGCCTCACCATCAAACCGGACGCAAGGAACCTTCACCACCAATGAAATCTTCCTTGAAGGGTTCATTCCGATCATCTCTCCCGATATGAACATCCCCTTCCTTCAAAATTTCTCCTTTGAAGGGGCCGCGCGCGTGGTGGATAATTCCATTGCCGGAACGGATACCACCTATACATTCGGCGGGCAGCTTGGTTTCACCGAAGATCTGACAGTTCGGGGCAACTTCACCCAAGCTATTCGGGCGCCTTCGCTGACCGAATTGCTGACCCCTGATACCCTGAGCTTCTCTTTTGCCAATGATCCCTGTGACTCACGCTTTGTGAATGAAGGGCCAAGCCCCGACATTCGCAGAAGAAATTGTGAAGCCGTTGGCTTATCACAGGATTTCACATCTGATATCGTCAATGCGTCTCGTCAGGGCATCAATGCTGGGAACCCCAATCTGCAAAACGAAGTGGCTGAATCCTGGACACTTGGTGCGATCATCACGCCGCGCTGGGTGCCCGGTTTCTCGCTGACTCTGGATTATGTGAACATTTCGATTGATGATCGCATCGCGTCCCTTACGCTGACCCAAATCCTGCAGTCCTGCTTTGACTCAGCCGATTTCCCGAATGTCGGAACCTGCGATCAGTTCGAACGTGCTCCTGATGGTCAGATTATCGACTTCCGCTCAGGCTTCAATAATGCGGCAACCTCCGAGTTTCAGGCTGTCGTCTTTGATGCCAATTACCGCTTCGATGTTGCCGAAGCTTTGGGGATGATTTCCGAAAGCTGGGGCAGCGGCGATAAAGGTAATCTCCGATTCCGGGTCAATGGTATTCGCAGATATCAAAATGACTTCTCGGTCGTCGGGGAAGAGCCTGTCGAGGTGATCGGTGGCTTTAACAATCCCAAATGGTCGGCAACGTTCGACACCACATACAACTATGGCCCATTCCAGGCTTTCTGGCGTGTTGCCTATCAGGATGCCACTTTGCTCGATCCGCAAGGTGACAATTTCTTCCAGGATGAATCCGGTCGCTTCGTCAGCAAAACCGGTTCACGCTTCATCAATAATGTGACCCTGTCCTATAATTTCCTTGAAAATTATACGGCTCAGGTCACCGTTGATAATATTCTGGATCGCAATGTTACCGCGATTGAACAGGCCGATGGTGCTTTTGGTTTTGAAGAACTGCTTGGCCGGTTCATTACCTTCTCATTCTCCGCCCGCTTCTAATCCTTTCGAGGATTGAACAAAAAAGGCCCGCTCCCTGATGGGGGGCGGGCTGTTTTTTTGATATGTGTCTCAATCCGGTTTCGGGCTGAGGCGTTTTCAGGCAGCTTTTTCCTGCGGGTTTCTCAAGGAAAGCGCCAATTGCCCGCCATCCCCCACGCCCACCTTCACTATCTGGCCATCCTTCACCTCGCCACGCAGGATCATTTCGGCCAGCGGATTTTGCACCTGCCTTTGGATCGTGCGCTTTAGGGGCCGCGCCCCATAAACGGGATCATAGCCCGCCTCTGCCAGCCAATTGCGCGCCGCATCATCCAGTTCCAGCCTGATCTTGCGATCATCCAGCAGCTTTTGCACCCGCTGCATTTGAATATCCACGATCCCGGCCATCTGACTGCGGGCGAGCCGATGAAACAGAATCACATCATCCAGCCGGTTGAGAAATTCCGGACGGAAAGCCCCGCGCACGGTCTCCATCACCTGATCGCGGGCTTCTTCCACATCGGCCCCATCGGGCAAGGCGGCAATCGCCCCGCTTCCCAGATTGGAGGTGAGAATGATCAGCGTATTGCTGAAATCCACCGTGCGGCCCTGCCCATCGGTGAGCCGCCCATCATCAAGCACCTGCAACAGCACATTGAAAACATCCGGATGGGCTTTTTCCACCTCATCAAACAAAATCACCTGATAAGGGCGGCGGCGCACGGCTTCGGTCAAAACCCCGCCTTCTTCATAGCCCACATAGCCCGGCGGTGCCCCGATCAACCGGGAAACCGCATGTTTTTCCATAAATTCTGACATATCGATCCGCACCATCGCCTGTTCATCATCAAACAGAAAATGCGCCAAAGATTTGGTCAGTTCGGTTTTGCCAACCCCGGTCGGCCCTAAAAACAGGAACGATCCCAAAGGCCGGTTCGGATCCTGCAAACCCGCCCGCGCCCGGCGCACGGTATTGGAAACCGCGGTGATGGCTTCTTCCTGCCCCACCACGCGGCGGCCCAGCCCTTCTTCCATGCGCAAAAGCTTGTCGCGCTCGCCTTCCAGCATTTTTTCCATGGGAATCCCGGTCCAGCGCGAAACGATCCCGGCAATGTCATCCGCCGTCACTTCCTCACGCAGCAAACCTTCGGGGCTGCCATCGGCGCTTTGCTCGGCTTTGGTAATGCGCTTTTCCAGATCGGGAATAATGCCATAAGACAATTCCCCCGCTCGGCCCAGATCGCCGCGCCTTTGCGCCTGTTCCAATTCCAGCCGCGCCTGATCAAGCTGTTCCTTCAGCTTTTGCGAGCCGGTCAGCTTTTCCTTCTCGGATTGCCAGCGTACCGTTAATTCCGCGCTCGATTGCGATAGATCGGCCAGTTCCTTTTCCAGATTTTTCAGCCGATCCCGCGATGCCTCATCCTTCTCTTTTTTCAGGGCTTCACGCTCGATCTTGAGCTGAATGATCCGGCGGTCCAGCGCCTCGATCTCCTCGGGCTTGCTTTCCACCTCCATCTTCAGCCGGGCCGAGGCTTCATCCATCAGATCAATCGCTTTATCGGGCAAAAACCGATCAGTGATATAGCGGTTCGATAAAGTGGCCGCCGCCACAATCGCCCCATCGGTGATCCGCACCCCATGATGCAGCTCGTATTTTTCCTTCAGCCCGCGCAAAATGGAAACGGTATCCTCAACCGTGGGTTCGCCCACAAAAACAGGCTGAAACCGGCGCTCCAGCGCGGAATCCTTCTCAACATATTTGCGATATTCATTAAGCGTAGTGGCCCCGATGCAGTGCAATTCACCCCGGGCCAAAGCCGGTTTCAAAAGATTGGAGGCATCCATGGCCCCATCGCTTTTGCCCGCGCCCACAAGGGTATGCATTTCATCGATGAACAATATCACATCCCCAGCGCCACCCGTCACCTCATCCAAAACACCCTTCAGCCGCTCTTCAAATTCACCGCGATATTTCGCCCCGGCAATCAGGGATCCCATATCCAATGACATGATCCGCCGATCACGCAAGGATTCGGGCACATCGCCATTGGCCACGCGCAGGGCCAGGCCTTCAACGATGGCGGTTTTCCCAACGCCCGGCTCACCGATCAGCACCGGATTATTTTTGGTGCGCCGTGAAAGCACCTGAATGGTACGGCGGATTTCCTCATCCCGGCCAATCACCGGGTCCAGCTTACCATCCCGTGCGGCTTCGGTCAGATCGCGGGTATAGCGTTTCAGCGCCTCGAAACTGTTTTCCGCCCCGGCGCTATCGGCGGTGCGGCCCTTGCGCACCTCATTGATGGCGGCATTCAGCGCCTGCGCGGTCAGCCCGGCATCGGCCAGAATCCGCCCGCAGGTGGATTTCGTTTCGGTGGCCATGGATAGCAGCAAGCGTTCCGCTGTCACAAAACGATCACCCGATTTCTCGGCCAGCTTTTCCGCACTTTCAAAAATCCGGGCCAAAGCCGGGTCCAGATAAATCTGCCCCGCGCCCGATCCTTCCACCTTGGGGATTTTGGCGAGGGCGGCTTCGGTTGCCTCCAGTGCCTGCTCAGGCCGCCCTCCGGCAGCCCGGATCAGATTGGCGGCAAGGCCCTCCTTGTCATCCAGCAAAACCTTCAGCAGATGTTCGGGAGTGAATTTCTGATGATTGGAGCGGATAGCCAGTCCTTGAGCCGATTGAATGAAGCCTCTGGACCGATCAGTATAATGCTCGATATCCATGGATCCTTATCCCATGTTGTGGCAGGCCCCAACATTGGCAGCACTGCGCTGTGATCATCATCAAAGAGCAAAGCTTTTTTTGGCACGGAATATCCGCCCGGCTCGCTCTCGTCTCTCCTCGATATGGGGAGAAACCAGCGCCGCTCAAGGTTTATTTAAGCAATCTTCATCACCCCGCCTTCAATCAGACCCGACGATCAATCAGAAATCGCCGGGGCTTCTTCCCTATCTGCCACCGTCTTGCGCCGACGGCGGGGCTTTGGCTTCTCTGCATCCGCTAGGTCGGCTGATGGCTTTTCACTGGCCGGGGCCTTTTCACCTTCAGCCCCTGCATCGGCCTTTGGCTTTGCCGCCGGGGCCTTTCTGCGCGGACGCGGTGCAGGCTTTTCCGCAACCGGAGCATCATCCGCCGCCGAACGCTCGGCTGCTATGGGCAATTCACCTTGCGGTGCGGATTTTGGCGGCTCTTCTGTGCGATCATAAAAATCAGGACGCGCCTGATCCCCCTGATCTCGCTGATCTCGCTGGTCCCTGCGAGGGGCTTCTGCATCGCTGCGGCGTGGAGCCGGACGACGCCGATTGTTATGGCGCGGGCGCGGACCGCGATCCCGGCCATCCGCATCCCCATCCTCTGTCAGATGATCATCAGAACGGTCCGCACGTTCAGAACGCTCAGGCCGCTCTGGCCGTTCTGGCCGCTCTGGCCTTTCAAAACGCTCGGATCGATCCGCGTTCCCCTGTTCAGACAATGCGGCATCTTCGGCCCGCTGGCTGCGCGAGCGCTGCTGGCTGCGGGGCTGTGATTGCTGAAGATCATAATCGTCTTCATCGTCGTCGTCATCTTCATCATCATCGACGACCGGGCTCACCCCAAAACGTTCATTCACCACACGCTGATAGTGATCGGCATGCTGGAAATAATATTCCGCCAAAACGCGATCACCAGACTGCAAGGCATCACGGGCCATCAGCTTGTATTTATCCAGCGCCTGCTTTGGATTGCCCCGGGCCCGATTATCATTCCGAAGGCCCCCGCCCCCACCCTTGTTCGGGCGTTTCGGACCACGACCGCGCGGCCTGCGCGGACTTTGAGGTTTGTTCATAGAATAACTACCAGTACTTGCTGTTTTCGGTCACGGCACACCACCCCCGCAGCAAAGCCAAAAGACCGCCGCTTTGCGATATCAATTTTTATCATCGGGGGGCCCGGAGGGAGCGGTTCACTGCTTCTCACCGTGCCTTGTGAGCCAGACCCTAACCGTTTCAGAATCATATTCCAAGGTTTTTTCAACCGCGTCCGCTTCTTTTACCGGCAAACCCGCTTTGCTGGCCAGAACCACCCGATCAAAGCCTGCCAAATCCTTGTAAATCTGAGGGGTTGTGCCACAGTGCGACGCTATCATCTGCGCCACGGCATCGGCCTGCCCTGCCCCCACCTCGAAGGCCAAAAGACCCCCATCCGCCAAAATATGCGAGGCCGGGCCCATCAAAGCCCGATAAACATCAAGCCCATCCGCCCCGCCATCAAGGGCGCGCAAGGGCTCGTGATCACGCACATCCGCCATCAGATTTTGCACATCACCATGGGGGATATAAGGGGGATTGCTGATGATGATATCATAGCTCCGGCCATCATGCGGCACCCCCGCCAGCCAATCGCTTTCCAAAAAATCGGCACGCAACCCACAGCCCAGGTTTTCCGCATTCCGGCGCGCCATCAAAAGCGCATCCGCACTGATATCAAGCCCTAAGCCTCTTGCCTTGGGCAACGCCATAAGCAGGCTAAGCAACAAACATCCACTGCCGGTGCCCAAATCCAGTATCCGATAGGCCCCGTCGCGATCCGGCACCTGATCGAGCACCGCATCCACCAGCGTTTCGCTATCAGGACGGGGGATCAATGTTGCGTGATTGAGGCTGAAATCATGGCCATGAAATTCCCGCTTCCCCACAAGATAGGCAATGGGTTCATGACACATCCGCCGATCAATAAGAGCATGATAAGCATCAACCTCGGCCATGCCGGGCTCGATGGCCGGGTACAATACCAGATCCATCCGCGACCGCCCCAAAGCATGCGCCAGTAAAATTTGAGCATCAAGCCTTGCCGTCTCGATGCCTTGGCTGATCAGCTTTTCCAGGCCCCCGCGCAGCAGCGCCGCCACCGTCAAACCCTCAGCCTTTGGGTGATCGGGCATCAGGCCATCTGCTCCATCGCCGCCAAACGCTCCGCCTGATCATAAGATAAAAGGGCATCCACCACCTCGGATAAGCCGGGACCGGCCAGAATCTGATCAAGCTTATGCAGGGTGAGATTGATCCGATGATCGGTCACCCGACCTTGAGGAAAATTATAGGTGCGGATGCGTTCAGAGCGATCCCCCGATCCCACCTGCTGCTTGCGGGCATCGGCCCGTTCACGATGCACCTTTTCGCGCTCATGTTCATAAAGCCGGGCGCGCAGCACCTTCATCGCCTTTTCACGATTTTTATGCTGGGATTTTTCATCCTGCTGACTGACCACCACACCGCTTGGCAGATGGGTGATGCGCACGGCGCTATCGGTGGTATTGACCGATTGGCCGCCGGGGCCAGAGGCGCGGAAAATATCGATCCGCAGATCTTTTTCATCGATCTTGATATCCACATCCTGTGGCTCGGGCAGCACCGCCACTGTGGCCGCCGAGGTATGGATGCGCCCGCCGGATTCCGTGACCGGCACCCGCTGCACCCGATGGACGCCGGATTCAAATTTGAGATGGGCAAAAACACTTTTCCCCACCACCGAGGCAATCAGTTCCTTCACCCCCCCGGCATCGGATGCGCTGGCCGACAGAATTTCAAATCTCCAGCCCTGCTGTTCGGCATAGCGCTGATACATGCGTGCCAGATCAGCCGCAAAAAGCGAGGCTTCCTCACCCCCCGTGCCCGCCCGGATTTCCAGAATGGCGGGCAGATCATCGGCTTCATCTTTCGGCAATAACAGGCGCTGCAAATCCTGCTCCAACGCCTCGATCCGAGCCTTGCAGGCTTTCATTTCATCCTGCGCCAGCGCCCGCATATCGCTGTCATCGCCGCTCATCAAATCGAGCAGGCCCGCCTTTTCCGCAAGCGCCTCATCCAGCATCCGGGTGGCAGCCACCACCGGATCGAGATCGGCAAGTTCCTTAGAAATCCGCATGATCTCGGCAGCCTGAAGATCGGTGGATGTGTTCATCCTGTGCTGCAATTCAGCATGGCGATCAAACAGCGCCTGCAGCTTTTCGCGCGGGATCATGGCCGCTCCGCATCGATCGCATCGCGGCTGGCCGCAGTGGAAAGATCCGCAATGGGGGGGGCGGCCAGCATCATCCGCACCTGATCATGAACCGCCGTGAGGGGATAATCTTTTTGCGTGCTGTGATCGAGATCGCGCACCACCACGGCCCCCCGCGCCATTTCTTCATCCCCGATGATCAGGGCCAAACGGGCATCGGCTTTGGCCGCACGATTGAGCCGCTTTTTCATATTACCCTTGTAATCCATCAGGGTTCGCACCCCTGCCGCGCGCAGATCGCGGGCCAGCACCAGCGCCTGCTTTTCCGCCGCATCGCCCATGGGGATCAGCGCCACTGCCCGCATCGGGGCTGGCGGTTCATCGATCAGCAAGGCTAGCCGCTCGATCCCCGCGGCCCAGCCCACGCCCGGGGTGGACGGCCCGCCCATCATTTCGATCAAACCATCATAGCGCCCGCCGCCCAAAACGGTGCCTTGGGACCCCAAGGCATCGGTGACGAATTCAAAAGCCGTGTGAGAATAATAATCAAGGCCGCGCACCAGCCTTTGATCATGGATGTATGGAATCCCAAGGCTTTTGACACCCGCGCACACCGTTTCAAAAAAAGCGCGCGACCGCTCATTCAAATAATCGGCAATCTGCGGTGCATCGGGAAGCAGGGCCCGATCACCGGGGTCTTTGGAATCGAGAATGCGCATGGGATTTTTCTGCAAACGCATTCGGCTGTCTTCCGACAGGGCATCCACATGATCAGCAAAATAAGCCGTCAGCGCCGCCCGATAGGCAAGGCGGCTATCCTGATCGCCCAAGCTGTTGAGATGCAAAACAATGCGATCCGAAATGCCCAGATCGCTTAAAAGCTGCCAGGCCAAAGCCAGCAGATCAACATCGGCGGCAGGTTCAGCAGCCCCGATGATTTCGGCATCCAACTGATGAAATTGCCGGAAACGGCCCTTTTGCGGCCGTTCATGGCGAAACATCGGGCCCCAGCCAAACAGCCGCGACACCCCCGCCTGTGCCATCCCGCCCGACATATAAGCCCGGGCGATCCCCGCCGTATATTCCGGGCGCAAAGTGAGCAGATCGCCCGAACGATCCTCGAAGGTGTACATTTCCTTGGTCACGACATCGGAGGTTTCCCCCAAAGTGCGTTTGTATACTTCGGTAAACTCAAAGATCGGGGTGCTGATTTCATCAAAGCCATAAGCCTGTGCCAGTCGGTCAAAAATCCGCACAACATGGCTGAAGCGGCGCATATCATCGCCAAAAATATCCCGCGTCCCCCGAACGGGTTGCAGCTTGCTCATGGGTTCTTATTCCTTGTTGATGCCGCCCATACCAATCTATCGAGCCCTCAAAAAGGCCCGCAATGGCATCTTGTGATCAGAAGGGCGCCTTATTCCGCTGCATTCGAGCGGGCTTTTTCCGCTTCGATCTCCGCCTCGATGGCCGCCGCTTTTTGTTCCACCAGATCAACGATATGATCCACCATCTGATCATCGGCAATATGATGATCGGTCACCCCAGACAGATAAACCATATGCTTGCCATTGCCGCCGCCAGTGAGGCCGATATCGGTTTCCCGTGCCTCGCCCGGGCCATTCACCACACAGCCGATGATCGACAAGGACAAAGGCGTTGAAATATGCGACAGGCGTTCTTCCAGAACCTCAACCGTTTTGATCACCTGAAAACCCTGCCGCGCGCAGGAAGGGCAGGAAACGATCCGCACCCCGCGATGGCGCAGGCCAAGGGATTTAAGGATCGAAAAGCCGACTTTCACCTCTTCTTCCGGCTGAGCCGACAGCGACACCCGAATGGTATCGCCAATGCCCGACCACAAAAGCATCCCCAAACCCACCGATGATTTCACCGTGCCATCACGCAGGCCACCGGCTTCGGTGATGCCCAGATGCAAGGGATAATCGCAGGCTTCCGCCAGCCCCTGATAGGCCGCCACCGCCAAAAACACATCGGATGCCTTGCAGGAAATCTTGGTATTGAAGAAATCATTGTCTTCTAAAATGCGAATATGATCGAGGGCGCTTTCCACCATGGCATCGGGGCAGGGCTCGCCATATTTTTCCAGCAGATCCCGCTCAAGACTGCCGGCATTAACGCCGATCCGTATGGCACAACCATTTTCCTTGGCGGCCCGCACCACATCCTTCACCCGATCAGCCGAGCCGATATTGCCCGGATTGATGCGCAAACAGGCGGCCCCGGCATCGGCGGCTTCCAGCGCACGCTTATAGTGGAAATGAATATCGGCAATGATCGGCACATTGGCTTCACGCACGATAGTTTTCAGCGCGGCGGTTGATTCTTTATCGGGGCAGGAAACCCGCACAAGATCAACACCCGCCTCTTCAGCCCGACGAATTTGCGCGATGGTACCGGAAATATCATGGGTGAGGGTGTTGGTCATCGTTTGCACGGTGATCGGCGCATCCCCCCCCACGGGCACATTGCCCACCATAATCTGTCGGCTTTGACGGCGAAAAATATCGCGATAGGGGCGGATGCTCATGGTTATCCTCTTTCAACTGGGCAGCACAACATCACAATAGAACACGGCCCCGACCTTTGAAAGAGTCGCGGCTCCTCAATCTTTGAGGAAAATGATGGAGTTTTAAAGGAAAGGCAAGGCCCGGTGCGATCACTTAACGCAGAGCCAGTTTTTCCCGCTTTTTCAGACGATCAGGATTGAGCGAGACATCCCGCACAACATCGCCCGACTTGCCCAGAGCAGACAGCTCCTCGCCATCCACAAGGATACGCAAAGCCCCGGCATTGCTGGTCATCAGGCGCAAACCAGAACGACCAGAGGGGGGCGACCAGCGTTCGCCGGTGCGCAGCACGCCATTCCACACTTCCCGATTGGCCTCATCCACAATATAAAGCCAGGCATCCGAGCGGGCCTGCAAAACAAGGCGGCCATCCTTAGATGCCGCCCCATCATCACCAGAAACGGCATCAGAAGAGCCCGCATCCAGATTTGCAACCAAGGCGCGCACGGCATTGGGTTCAGAATTTGGATCAGCAGGGGTGCGGCTTTGATCGGCAGTTAAAGACCGGCCCGCAGCCTCGCCCGCAGGTACAGATTTGGTCACTGCCGAAGCGATCACCTTGCTGATCTGAGTATCCTGAGCATCCTGAGCATCAGAGTTGGATTTTTGCGCCTGATTGAGCATGGCGGCATCCTCGGCCGGCCCCGAGCCGATTTTGCCATCGGCGGCAATATCCGTGAGATGAGCGGTCAGATGATGCGGCACCGGATCCACTTGTGATTCCGCCATGGATATGGTGCCAAAATCAGCGATCCAGCCAAAATAAATAGCCAGCATCCCGGCAGAACCCGCTAAAAGAACAGCCCGCCCCGGCAAGCGGGAATCCGCTAAAGGCTCGGGAAAATGCAAATGCGATTGTTCATTGACCGCCCCGGCTTCCCTGCGGAAAGATTGCGCTAACGCTTGCCCATCAAGACCAAAAAGAGCCGCATAAGATCGCACGAAACCGGCACTGAAAGCGGGCGGCGGCATATCCCCATAGCGGCCATCTTCCAAGGCGGCCAGAT
Organism: Iodidimonas sp. MBR-22; assembly: GCF_029946565.1. Lineage (NCBI taxonomy): Bacteria > Pseudomonadati > Pseudomonadota > Alphaproteobacteria > Iodidimonadales > Iodidimonadaceae > Iodidimonas > Iodidimonas sp. MBR-22. The sequence continues at coordinate 380,519 of NZ_JARKVQ010000001.1, read as the reverse complement.
ATCGGCTTTTGATCTTCAATTCTGCGGCGCTCTCTTCAAGAGAACGGCCCTGCGCCAAACGCGCCTTTTGCAGAATTTGTCCCACAGATAAACCGGACCCTCCTGTATCGGGGCTCCTATCATCAGGTCGGGATAATTCATGCATTATGGATTGGCGCTCATCAGTCATGGCTTGCAACTTTCCGACTCAGTTTTCTATCCGCAGCCTTTGGTTTCATTCACAAATATCTGGCAATAAATATCTGGCAATTTTGAATGGCATCTCAGGGCCATCATGCAGCCATCCTCACCAGAGCAAAGCCCGTCTTCTATGAAAAGCGCTTGAACCAAGCTCTAGCCCATCCCTTTTTGCTTGGTTCTGCCCCTATAGCAATGATGGACCACGCCCATTTCCAGCATTCTGTTCACGATAGCGTATCATATAGGACACAGGTCAATAGAGGATTAATGATTAATCGCAATATTCTTCTAAAAAAATCTTATTTCTTCGTAATTCTTAGGAAAAATCACAAATCGACGGAATGATCCCGTGCATAATCCTTAAATTTTACACGTAATGAGTGATCAGGCGATTGGAGCATATCCAGAATGTAGTTTTCGATCTGCCGCACATTAAGCGAACGAATCATCCGGCGCACCGGGCCAATGGTCATGGGTGAAATCGACAGACGCCGCAAGCCCAATCCAATCAGGGCCATGGCCTCCAGGGGCCGTCCGCCCATTTCGCCGCACACGGTCACCGGCACCCCGGCCCGATCACAGGCCTTCACCACCATGCGGATAAAGCTCAAAACCGCAGGCGACAACAGATCATAGCGATCAATCAAACGCGGATTGGAGCGATCACTGGCAAAAAAGAACTGCATCAGATCATTGGTGCCAATCGACACGAAATCAACCAGTTCAAGAAGCGAATCAAGCTGCCATGCCAAAGCCGGCACTTCGAGCATGGTGCCGATCTGAAGATCCACAGGGCCCTTGAGGCCAAGACGCTCGAAGCGCTCCATTTCCTTTAAGGCAATTTTCCGCGCCGCCTTGAATTCGGCAACATCGGCGATCATCGGAAACATGATCGAAAGACTGCGCCCGGCTGCCGCCCCCATCAAGGCCCGCAATTGATAACGCAACAAAACCGGCCGATCGAGGGCAATGCGGATCGCCCGCCAGCCCATTGCCGGATTTTCTTCTTCTTCCTGCTGCAAAAAAGGCACGGCCTTATCGCCCCCGATATCAAGGGTACGAAACACCACCGGCCGATCCCCCGCCGCATCCAGAACCGCTTTATAAAGCTCTTGCTGGGTTTCAAGGCGGGGCAAAGTGGAGCTGACCATGAACTGAAATTCAGTGCGAAACAGCCCCACACCATCAGCCCCCAAAGCATCGAGATGCGCCATATCCGATTGCAGACCGGCATTCATATGCAAATGAATCCGCACCCCATCGCGGGTCACGGATGGTAAATTCCGCTCGGCCCGAAACTGGGCCGCCTGCGCGCGCTTGATCAGGATGCTGTCGCGATAGGTTTCGCACAGATCCTCGCCGGGGCGCACCAGAACCTGGCCGCTGTCGCCATCCAGAATGAGCCGATCACCAGCCCGCACATGCTCGCCAATATCAATGCAGCGACCAATCAGCGGAATCCCCATCGCCCGCGCCAGGATCACCACATGGCTGGTGGCGCTGCCATCTTCCAGAACCACGCCGGCCAATTTGCTGCGATCATAATCAAGTAATTCCGCAGGCCCCATAGTGCGCGCGATGATGATCGAATCTTCGCTCAATTCCTGACCATTCTGGCGACCAGCCAAAGTCCGCAGCAGGCGATTGGCCAGATCATCGAGATCCGACAGGCGTTCGCGCAGATAGGGATCGGGGCTGGCAATCATCCGCCGCCGATTTTGCTGCTGCACGCGCTCCACACTCGCCTCAGCGGTGAGGCCCGATTCGATGGCATCAAAAATGCGCCGCTGCCAGCCGCGATCATAGGCAAACATCTTGAAGGTTTCGAGAATATCGCGATGTTCGCCCGCCGTGCCGATTTCGGGCAGGGCAATCATCCGATCCACCTGTTCGCGCATGGTTTCAAAAGCTTCGAGCAGGCGCGCCTTTTCGGTTTCCAGATCTTCGGCCACAAAGCGGGTGACCTCGACCCGGCCTTCATGAAACACCGCCGCCCCAAGGGCAATGCCATCCGCCATCTTCTGGCCCTTGATGGTGAGCGGCAGGCCCGATTGATTGAGGCCATCGGCGATTTCATCGGGATCGACCAATTCCCCCGAGCCCACCAGTTCAGCCAGAACCATGGCCACGGTCAGCAGGGCTTCTTCTTCTTCGGCGGAATATTCCCGTGGCTTGACATTCTGCACCACCAGAATGCCCGCAACCTTATTATGCCGAACAATCGGCACCCCCAGAAAAGAATGATAGGTTTCTTCGCCGGTTTCCGGGCGATAGGCATAGCGCGGATGGCTAGACGCTTCCTGCACATTAAGGGGCAAAGCGCGCTGCGCCACCAGCCCCACCAGCCCTTCGCCAAAGCGCAGGCGGGTATGATGCACCGCTTCCTGCTTCAGACCTTCGGTCGCGAAAAGCTCAAGAATTTCGCCCGCCCGAACAAGATAAACCGAACAGACTTCGGCCACCATATTCTGGGCGATCACGGTCGTCAGCCTATCAAGCCGCTCCTGCGCACTGCCGGGCCCCGCCATCACCTGATGAAGGCGGCGCAAGAGCAGACGGGGACGACTGGCCAGATCGGTCACATCAGATCCAATTCTGCTGCATGAAATTCTCAGCCATCAAAGCTTGGGACAGAACCGGTCCGATCAAGATAATGGGCCGCCTCGGCCATCAATTCAGCCATGATCTCTTGCACCGATTGTTCCGATCTGACCAAACCAACACTTTGTCCTGCCATCACCGAACCCTGCTCCACATCACCTTCAATCACCGCGCGCCGCAAGGCTCCAGCCCAGAATCGCTCGATTTCAAGCTGCGCATCTTTGGGATTCAATTCCCCTTGATCAACGCGCGCGATCACCCTGCGCTGTTCTTCCATGAAACGCCGGGATGCATCATTTTTCAAGGCTCTTACCGGGATCACCGAAAAGCGGGGATCAAGCTGCACCGATGGCACCGCATCCCGCGCCGAAGCCCGGATGAAGGCCTGCTTGAATTTCGGATGCGCCGTCGATTCGGTGGCGCACACAAAGCGCGTGCCCAATTGCACCCCCGCCGCCCCCATTTCAAGATAAGCGGCCATCGCTTCACCCCGGCCAATGCCGCCCGCCACAAAAATCGGCACGGCATTGATATGGGGCAGAATTTCCTGCGCCAGTACGCTGGTTGAAACCGGGCCGATATGGCCCCCGGCTTCCGAACCTTCGACCACCAGAGCATCGACACCCGAACGCACCAGCTTTTTCGCCAAAGCCAAAGCCGGGGCAAAACAGATCACCTTGATCCCGGCGATTTTCAACCGATCGATCGCCCAGCCCGGCGGCAGGCCACCGGCCAGCACCACATGCCCCACATCCTGATCGATGCACACCGCCACCAGCTCAGCCAATTGATGATGCATGGTGATCAGATTGACCCCGAAAGGCCGGGTGGTCAGCGCCTTGGTCGCCGCGATTTCGGCAGCCAGCAGATCCGGGGTCATCGCCCCGCAGGCCAGAACCCCAAATCCCCCGGCATTGGAAAGAGCCGAGACCAGATGGCGTTCTGAAAGCCAGGTCATGGCGCCGCCCAGAATGGCCCGCTCCACCCCTAAAAACGCACAGCCCCGGGCCATCAGATGGGTCAGCCGCCGATGACCTTCAACCGCCTCTAAAGTCTGTGGCGGCTCGGTGGCCTCCGCCTTCAGATCTTTCATGCCCGCTCATCCTGCTGCTGCGCCGCATCCAAACCATAAGCGCTATGCAAAGCCCGCAGCGCCAATTCAGTATATTCCGAATCGATCAGAACGCTGACCTTGATTTCCGATGTGGAAATCGCCCGGATATTGATGCCGCGATCCGCTAGGGTTCGGAACATGATATTGGCGACCCCGGCATGGCTGCGCATTCCGATCCCGATCACCGAAAGCTTGACCACATCGGAATTGACCTCGATCGATTGATAGCCGATGCGGTCGCGATGATTGGCCAGCACCTCCTGCGTGCGCGCCAGATCGCTTTCCGGCACGCTGAAGGTCACTTCGGCCTCATCCTTATGGGGGGCCTGGCTTTGCACGATCATATCAACAATGATATCGGCTTCCGACAGCGGGCTGAACAGATCCGCCACGGTGCCCGGCCGATCCGGCATTCCATAAACCGTTACAACCGCATCGGCACGCGAATAGGCAAGGCCGGTTACCAGTTCTTTTTCCACGATTTCATCCTCATTCACCACAAGCGTTCCGGGCGTATCCTTGAAACTTGAAAGCACCTGAACCCGCACAGCATGGGTCATGGCCATGGCCACCGACCGGGTTTGCAATACTTTTGCACCAAGTGATGCCATTTCCAGCATTTCTTCATAGGTGACACGATCAAGCTTTCGCGCGCGCGTCACAATCCGGGGATCGGTGGTATAAACACCATCCACATCCGTATAAATATCACAGCGATCCGCCCCCAGGGCCGCAGCCAGCGCCACCGCCGAGGTATCCGATCCCCCGCGCCCCAGAGTGGTGATGCGGTTATCGGGCCCAATGCCCTGAAATCCGGCGATCACCGCCACCTGACCTTCGGCCATGCGTTTTCGCAATTCAGACACATCAATATCTTCGATCCGGGCGGCCCCATGCACGCCACTGGTGATCATCGGCATCTGCCAGCCCAGCCATGATCGCGCCGGCACCCCCATGCCCTGCAAAATGATCGCCATCAGCCCCACGGTCACCTGTTCACCGGTCGAGACGACTGTATCATATTCCCGAGCATCATGAAGGGGAGAGGCTTCCGTGCACCATTTGACCAGCTGGTTCGTTGTCCCGGCCATGGCCGAGACCACCACGGCCACTTCATGGCCTTCATCAACGGCCTGCTTCACATAAGCCGCCGAAGCCCGGATACGATCGAGATCGGCCACCGAAGTGCCACCGAATTTCTTGACAAGACGCGCCATAGAATGGTCCTTGAATCGAAGCAACGAGGACAGCACAACATCAAGATCGTCATGCCGCCCGCAACAAAGGTGGCGTATTCATAGGGCGAACTTTGCCTGCTCGCAAGTTACCCAAAGGATGATCGAAAGGTTTCTCATGAGCCCCAATACAGATCACAGCCCTAAATCCGCCACCATCGACCCTGCTGAAGCCCGCCAATTTGCCGATGTCGCCGCCCATTGGTGGGATCCAAAGGGCCCTTTTCGCCCCCTTCACAAGCTCAATCCCGCCCGACTCGATTTCATTCGCAAGGCCATCACAGATCATAAAAAATGTGATGCCGGATCATTAAGACCGTTCCAAGGCCAGCAGATGGTCGATCTGGGATGCGGCGGCGGGTTGATCTGCGAGCCTTTGGCGCGTTTGGGGGCCGATGTCACCGGGCTTGATGTTTCCGATGAAACCATCGCAATTGCCCAAAGCCACGCCCGATCCATGGGCTTGCCCATCAGCTATCTCAAGGCCAGCGCCGAGGATCTGGCCGATGAGGGCAAGCGCTATGATGTGGTTTTAGCGCTGGAGGTGATCGAGCATGTGGCCGATCCAAAGCTGTTTTTAAAGGCCGTGCGGCAATTGGTGAAGGCGGATGGGCTGGTGATCTTTTCCACCCTTAATCGCACGGCGCGGTCTTTTGCCGTGGGGATTGTGGCAGCGGAATATCTGCTGGGCTGGGTGCCCCGGGGAACCCATGATTGGAAAAAATTCGTCACCCCCGCCGAAATGACCGCACTTCTGGGTGAGCAGGGCTTTGATGTGGGCGCGATCGCTGGCCTATCTTATGATCTTTTAGGGGATCGCTGGCATCCATCCCATGATTGCGGGGTGAATTATATCGGCTGGGCCAAACCCCTTAAAACCGGCTGAAGGGCAAAACCGGCCTCATGGCTGGGGGGCAGGGGGGATGAGGCCGTTCAGGCATCTGATGGCCTGCGCCCGCCGGGTAAAGGCATCACATCCACCCCTTCATCGATCAGGTCGGCGGCATCTTTGAGGCTGGCCTCGCCATAGATATCGCGCTTTTCGGTTTCGCCATAATGCATCCGGCGGGCTTCTTCGGCAAAACGGTCTCCCACATAATCGCAATTTTGTTCCACCTGCCGGCGCATCTCTATCAGGGCTTTGTGCAGGGAATCCGGCATCGTTTTGGGCGGCATCGCTGTGGGCGGCATCTGGCCGGGGGCTGCCCGCGCATCATGGGGCATCGGGGGGGCGTGACCTGCCCCTTTGCCATCCTTTTCACCAGATGAGGAGGCGGCAGACAGCGTGCCGCCGGTCCGGTCCTGATCATCCCCCCCAGAGCCGCGTAAACCGGCAAGCTTGGGGGCTGAAAATGCTTTTGAAATATCCACCGATGCACATTCAGGACAGCTTAAAATCCCGGCATCGCGCTGGCGGCTGAAATCATCCCGCCCGCGAAACCAGCCTTCAAAGCTATGGCCATGGCCACATTTCAGATCAAAAACGATCATGCATTGTCCCTAAAACAAAAAGATCGGGCACCCCAAAGGGATCAATCTCCTATCCTTTATCGCAAAATAAACCGCCATCAAGAACGAAACGGCGATCAGATGGTCAAATGCCGATCATGGCCAAGGGCGGGGATCCGTGCCCGCGCCGCCGCCACCGCATCCAGATCGATGGTGAAAAGGCTCACCCCCCGATCCCGACCGGCATCCACCAGAACCTCGCCCCAGGGATCGACCAACAGGGAATGGCCAAAGGTATCGCGGCCATCCGCATGATGGCCCGATTGCGCCGGAGCCATCACAAAACACCCCGTTTCAATGGCCCGGGCGCGCAGCAGAACATGCCAATGCGCCCGCCCGGTGGTTTCGGTAAAGGCGGCGGGGATGCTCAAAATTTCTGCGCCTGCCTGCGCCAAAGCCCGATAAAGATAGGGAAAGCGCAGATCATAGCAGATGCTAAGCCCCAGTTTTGCAGGCCCGATATCGGCCAGAACGGCCTGTGCGCCGCCCTGATAGGTTCGCGATTCGCGATAGCTTTCACCCGCCCCCAAAGATACATCAAATAAATGGATCTTGTCGTAGCGGGCGATGATCCCGCCATCTGGGCCGATAACAAAACAGCGATTGGCCAAACGCCGCCCATCGTCCTCCTTGCCACCCTCTGTGGCATCAGGCTGAAAAGCGGGCAGTAAAATCGGCATCGAGCCGATCACAAGGGTGGCGCCGCAATCCTGCGCCAGCGCCCGAAAAGCCCTGAGCGCCCGATCCTCGGCTTCGGGCCGGGCCGTGGCCAGGGCACGATCCCGCTGGCGCACAAGGCAGCTTGTCATTTCAGGGGTTGCGATCAGCTGCGCCCCATCCGCTGCCGCCTGCCGGATCATGGCTGAAGCCGTGGCCAGATTATCCTCCACATCATCCGAGGATGTCATCTGCACCATCGCTATGCGCAGGGGGCACGGCATCGGTTCAGGCCCCCAGAAGGGGATCGAGCCCACCCTTGCGATCAAGGGCTACCAGATCATCGCAGCCGCCGATATGGCGATTGCCGATGAAAATCTGCGGCACGGTCGAAGCGCCCCCCGCACGTTCGATCATCTCGGCGCGCTTAGCAGCTTCACTGCCAATATCGATTTCGCGGAACGTCTGGTTCTTTTTCTTCAAAAGGCTTTTGGCGCGCACGCAATAAGGGCACCAGGCCTTGGTATAGATCACCACATCCGCCATATCGTCTCCATTCCTGTTAAGTGCGCCCCGAAAAGCGCCATTGAGCCTATTGATGCGCCGGGGAAAGCACCCGCGCCACCGTGAGTACAGAGATATGGGCAACCCCCGCCTTGCGCAAGACCCGAGCGCAGGCATTGACCGTGGCCCCGGTGGTATAAACATCATCCACCAAAATCACCCGCCGCCCCGAAAGCGCCGCCCGGCTCCGGGCCGAGCCCCCCAGCGCAAAAGCCTTGCGCACATTTTTCATGCGCTCGGATCGATTGAGGCCCCCCATGCTTTTGGTACGCTTCACCCGCACCAGCAGCGTGGGATCATGGGGAATGCCGCTTTGCCGCGATAAGGCCCGAGCCAGAAGCGCCGATTGATTGAAGCGTCGGCTGAAAAGGCGGCTATGATGCAAAGGCACGGGCAAAAGCAGATCCGCATCCGCCAGCAGCCCCCCCCCGGCCCGAGCCATTAAAAGCGCCAGAGGTGCAGCCAGTTCGGTGCGATCAGCGCGTTTATAGGCAAGGATCAGGGAGCGGCTGGCATCATCATAAACCAAAGCGCTCAGCCCCCGATCATAAAGCGGCAAACCCGCCAGACAGGCACCGCACAGGGGGTTGCCTGCCATGGCATACTCAAAAGGATAGCCACAGCGATGACAGCGCGGATCGGTGATGAAGCGCAAGCCGCCCCAGCAGGCTGCGCATAAGGCCCCCTGCCGGTCCACCAGAGCCCCGCAGCCATAGCAGCGTGGGGGCAGGATCAGGTCGATCCCCCGCCGCAGCATGGCCCCCATGGCCGCCAGCCGCCCCCCCATGAAAGAGCCTGCCGTGATCCCCACCCTTATCGAAGAGAGAGGATCGGGATCGGGATCGGGCTTCATGCGCGCCATGGATCAGATCATCCGGGCCGGGATGGATGCGCGCAATCGGGCTTTCAACTGATCTTCTTCAAACAGGGCGGCAAGCTGTTCGGTCATCGCCCCGCCAAGCTGTTCGGCATCAACGATGGTCACCGCCCGGCGATAATAGCGGGTCACATCATGGCCGATGCCGATGGCCAGCAATTCCACCGCCGAACGGCTTTCGATCCAGCCGATCACCTGCCGCAGATGCTGCTCGAGATAGGTGCCGGAATTGACCGACAAGGTGCTGTCATCCACCGGCGCGCCATCGGAAATCACCATCAATATCCGGCGTTCCTCGGGTCGGGCGATCAGCCGGTTATGGGCCCAGAGCAGCGCTTCGCCATCGATATTTTCCTTCAAAAGCCCTTCGCGCATCATCAGGCCCAGATTGCGCCGCGCCCGCCGCCATGGGGTATCGGCGGTTTTATAGATGATATGGCGCAGATCATTCAGCCGTCCGGGATGGGTGGGCTTGCCTTGATTGAGCCATTTCTCGCGGCACTGCCCGCCCTTCCATGCCCGGGTGGTAAAGCCCAGAATTTCCGTTTTCACACCGCAGCGTTCCAGGGTGCGGGCCAATATATCGGCGGAAATGGCGGCAATCGAAATCGGCCGCCCGCGCATGGAACCGGAATTATCAAGAAGCAAGGTGACCACCGTATCGCGAAATTCGATATCGCTTTCGGCCTTGAAGGATAAAGGCTGGGTGGGATTGGTAACCACCCGGCTCAGCCGCCCGGAATCGAGAATGCCTTCTTCCAGATCGAAATCCCAGCTCCGGTTTTGTTGTGCCATCAATCGCCTTTGCAGCCGATTGGCAAGCTTGGTCACCGCCCCCGATAAATGCACCATCTGCTGTTCCAGATAGGCGCGCAGGCGATCCAGTTCTTCGCCTTCGCACAAATCTTCGGCCCGGATCAGTTCATCATAATCGGTGGTAAAGGGACGATAGGATGGCAGATCGGGCGGGGTTTGCGGCGGCGTGTTCGATTGCCAGGGCATGGCCCCTTCCAGGCTGTCGTCGCTTTCATCGGCCTGGGCCACATCCTCGCCATCCAGTTCCACAGCATCGCCATCCTCGCCTTCGGCGTTGCTTTGATCGTCTTCGGCATGATCCGAGCTATCGGCGGCGCCATCGCCGTCTTCGCCTTCGCCGTCCTCACCATCCTCGCGGCCATCGCCTTCATCGGATGCTGTGTCCGGGTCGTCCTCCTCGTCGCGATCCTCGCGCTCATCAGGATGATCGGCCAGATCGAGATCGGCCAGCAACCCGCTCACCTGCCGGGCGAAGGCGCGCTGATCGGTCATTGTATCGCTCAAGCCATCCAAACGATCAGCGGCGCGTTCCTCGACCCAGGCGCGCATCACATCAAGCGCCGATTGCGCCGAAGCCGGTGAGCCTTCACCGGTCATCCGTTCGCGGGCCAGAAGATCAACAATATCCGACAGGGCCACTTCGCCCGGCTCATGCACCCGATCAAGGCCGCGCGCCTTGCAGCGCCGATCCAGCGCATGGGCCAGATTGGCCTTCACCCCGGCCATGGCATTCGCCCCCAAACACTCCACCCGCGCCTGTTCCATGGCATTATAAACCGCCCGGGCAACCTCGCCAGCCGGAGCATGGGCGGCATGAAGCCGGGGATCATGATGGGCAAGGCGCATGGCAAAACCATCGGCATCCCCCCTGAGATCGGCAATCTCATCGGGGGAAAGGCCGCGCGAAGGCGCTTTCAAATGCAGATCGAGCCCCGAAAGGCCCGGCCGATCATGGCTGAAGCTCACCTCCAGTTCCGGCTTGCCCGCCAGGGCCCGGGTCGCCCCGGCCACACTGCGCTTGAAGCTTTCCGCTGGCGATCGATCCTGTGCCGCCATAAAGGCCTTATTCCTCTCTAGCTCGCGCGGGCGATGCGGGTCGCGGATTCAGGCAGATCCGTGCCAAAGCAGCGCTGATAATATTCCGCGACCAGTGCCCGTTCCGCCTCATCGCATTTATTGAGAAAGCTGACCCGGAAGGCAAAGGCCACATCCTTGAAAATTTCGGCATTCTGGGCCCATGTCAGCACCGTGCGCGGGCTCATCACTGTGGAAATATCCCCCGCCACAAAGCCGGCACGGGTGAGATCGGCGACATTGACCATCTGGCTGACGATTTTGCGGCCCGCCTCATTCTGATAATGGGGCACTTTTGCCAGCACAATCTCGGTTTCCGTATCATGGGGCAGGTAATTGAGCGTCACCACCACATTCCAGCGATCCATCTGGCCCTGATTGATCTGCTGGGTGCCATGATAAAGCCCGGTGGTATCGCCCAGGCCCACGGTATTGGCGGTGGCAAACAAGCGAAAAGCGGGATGTGGGCGGATCACCCTGTTCTGATCGAGAAGCGTGAGGCGTCCCTCCACCTCAAGCACCCTTTGGATGACGAACATCACATCCGGCCTGCCCGCATCATATTCATCGAACACCAAAGCAGTGGGCGATTGCAAAGCCCAGGGCAGCAGCCCTTCGCGAAATTCGGTCACCTGCTTGCCATCACGCAGAACAATCGCATCCTTACCCACCAGATCGATGCGGCTGATATGGCTATCGAGATTGATTCGCACGCAGGGCCAGTTCAGCCGCGCCGCCACCTGTTCGATATGGGTGGATTTGCCGGTACCGTGATAGCCCTGGATCATCACCCGGCGATTGAAGGCAAAACCGGCAAGGATGGCCGCTGTGGTTTCCTGATCAAACACATAAGTGGGATCATGATCGGGCACATGTTCGCTCGGCTCGGAAAAGGCCGGAACATCCATATCAAGATCGATACCAAAGGTTTCACGAGCCGAAAGGGTGATATCGGGGAGGCGCGCGCTATCGAGTTTTTCAGAAACGGTCACGTCAGGTCTATCCAATCTGTTCTTGTCTCACTTTTACGCATCGAGCTCATCGGGCGGGCTTATCCGGCGCTTTGCCGCTCATTTCATTGCCTTATCATCTTGCGTCAAATATTTATACGCACCGATCACGGCGTTCAGATGAGGCTCATACCGCCGGTCGCCGCCATGGCTGTCGGGATGATAGCGCCGCACGAGATCTTTGTAGCGGTTCTTTATGTCTTGCCTTGAAGCCGATGCGTCAAGCCCCAGAATTTCGAGGGCTGCCCGGGCCTTGTTGTGATCCCCCTTATGATCAGGCCCTGCGCCCGCCGCTGCCCTGGCCGACCGGGGCCGCTGGCTTTGGGTTTCGGTAAAAAGATCATGGGGATCGTGAAAGGGCGGTTGCCCGTCAGCACCCCGATGATCGGCAGGACGGCTGCCCATCGGCCAGGTTCTGCGTTCCCACATCGGCGCGGCATGGCGCAGGCGCTCGATGTCATCCTGATCCATGCCCATGGTATAATCCCATGCCGCATTAAAGGCCCGGATATGCGGCAGGCAAAACCAATGCCAGCCCGCACCGCCATCCCGGCGGGGGGCGCGAAACAGGCCCGCATCATCGCAGCCTGCCTCGGCACAGGGGCGAAGGATGCCATCCTCCACCTTGCCATGAAATCGTTCGGCGCGTGTCATGGCCCCAATATCGTTGATCGGGGCGGCGGCGACAAGCCCATGCATCCCCCCCCTTTATCCAACAGCCAAAGAACGCTATCTATAAAGACCCATCATCTGATCACAGCGATCTGAAAGAGTCCCATGACCCATCAAAACACACAGGATTCGTCGCAGGATTCAATCGAGTCTCTCGAATCTCTGGGCCCTGCCGGTCAGGCCCTGCAGCAAAAGCTTGCTGCCGCCTTCAGCCCCGATCATCTGCGGCTTCGTGATGAAAGCCATAAACATGAGGGCCATGCAGGCCACCGCCCCGAAGGGGAAAGCCATTTTCATCTGGAAATGACCAGCAGGGTTTTCAGCGGGCAATCGCGTGTGGCCCGCCAAAGAATGGTTTACGCCCTGCTGGCCGATGAATTAAAGCAACAGGTGCATGCCCTGAGCCTGAGCCTTGCCGCCCCCGATGATAAAAGCAAATGATCGGCTTTTGCGATGCGCAAGGCTTGACGTGCCAGCCGATGCGGTGTAGATGCCCCCGTCTGCCGTGAATGGAACCATCCACGCGGCTCTTTGGAAATAGAATGCCCTGATCAGCCCTTTTTGTCTGATCTGGCGCTGCGAACAAACAAGAGGATCAAGACATGTCCCGCCTGTGCGAACTGTCTGGCAAGCGTGTTGAGACCGGCATGAAAGTCAGTCACAGCCATATCCGCACCAAACGCCGCTTCATGCCGAATCTGAAGCGGGTTCGTTTGCTGAGCGAAACACTCGGCCGCGCCGTCAGCTTCCGGATTGCCGTGAGCACGCTGCGTTCGGTCGATCATCGCGAAGGTCTTGATAATTATCTGCTGAAGGCAAGCGACGCCGAGCTTTCCACCAAAGCCCGCCGCCTGAAAGCCGAAATCAAAAAGAAAAAGACGGCCGAGCCTGTCGCCCTCGCCGCTGAATAAGCGCTGCGTTTAAGGCTGAAGCGTCCAAGGCTGTTGGACATTAAAATGAAAGCGCATTGGGATCATTCTCCTGATGCGCTTTTTCATGTTGGGGCTTATGGCTGCGGCATCTTATAGCGCAATAAAATCGTGCGTTGCAGCGGTGAGAAATTATCATCCGAGATGATCGTGATCATCCACTGCCCGGCAGTATCCACATGCACCGCAAGGCCTTCCATATTATCCACGGTCATGGGTGGTTCCAGCCGCGCCAGTTCATCGCCCTTGAGCACCGCATCGGGCAGGATAGCCGCAGCATCAATGCGCAAAAGGCGAGCCCGCACCCCCCTTAAGGGCGAATAGCTGCGCAGCAAAAGCAGCACATCGCCATCGGGCAAAAGAGCCGCTCCCGTAGGTGAAAAACCTTCCGGTGCATCCAGGGCCATCGCCGCCGCTATGCCATCGCGATAAATCCAGGCTTTGAGCGGACCATCCTTTTTCATACGGCCATGCTCTGAAAAAGCTACAACAGCCCCATTAGCCAGGCGCACCATCGCTTCAAGGCCGCCATTGCCGGGATGATCCAGCATCATGGGGGGTACCTCCACCGCCACGCCCGGTGCCAGAAAAAAGGGGGTGGGATCAGCAAAAACATCCGCCGCCCCGTTTGTCGCCCGATCAAACCCTTCAGGCGCAAAGGCCAGCACCCGATCATGGCTTTCATAGCCAACCCACAGGCCATCTTCCATCAGGATCAGCGATTCGGAATCCCGATCACCCGCCGCCAAAGGCACGCCATCAGCACCGCGCATCGGGGCCATCCGCGCCGCCCCCACCCCTGTGGGGCGACCATCACCGGCAGCAGAGTCTAATTCCATCCACAGCCACTGCCCGCGATCCGTCAGCCCGATCATGGTTTTTCCATCCGCACTGATCTCGATCGAGGAAATGCCGCCAAAATCCTTGTTTTTACTTGTCAGTTCCAGAGCCGTAACAAATTCGAGCTGGCCCACTGTTCGCGGCTTTGCGGGATTGGCAGGGCTATACATGCCGATCTCCCGACTTTCGATCACCAGCCCATCATCAGCCATGCCCAAAGAGACGCCATCGGGGGGTGCGGTCTGATCGGCATGGGCGAAACATCCGGCCAGAGAAAGGCCCATCATCAGGATCAAAATCCGGAGCAGACTTTTGCGGGCCATCCGGACGGGCTGTGCAATCATGAGAGACTCCATATCAAAAGCCGCTTTGATGGAAGGGATTGCGGCGCTATGCTGCTTCTTTATCAAGGGTCTGGATCGTTTCTTCAACCCGGCACAATAGCACAGGAGCCGATCATGGATGGCACCAGCATGCTGAAAACCGATGGCCTGATGGCCCGCCGCAATCTGTTGAAGGGGCTTTCAGCCCTGCCGTTGGCGGCTGTTCTGGCAGACCCGCGCCTTGTCCGGGCGGCGGCGGCCGGGCTCAAAAATGTCGAGATCAAAGGCCCTGATGGCCGCACCCTGCGCGCTGCTTTGGCTCTGCCCGAAGGGGCCAGCGCCGATCAGCCCGTGCCCGCGATCATCACCATCCATGAATGGTGGGGGCTGAATGATCAGATCAAGGCGGTGACCGCCGATTTTGCGCAGCAGGGCTATGCCGCTTTGGCCATCGATCTTTATGATGGGGCGGTGGCCACAAGCCCGGATCAGGCGGGCACATTGGCCCGGGAAACAGACCCCGAAATCGCCACCCAAACCCTTCAAAGCTGGGTTTCATGGCTGCGGGCCCATGCCGCCACCAGCGATAAGCTGGGCACGGTGGGCTGGTGCTTTGGCGGCGGCTGGTCATTGAATGCCGCCATTGCAGCGCCTGTGGATGCCTGCACCATTTATTATGGGCGCTGTGATCGCCCGGCCAGCGATATGGCCCGGCTCAATGGCCCGGTGCTGGGGCATTTCGCCAGCCGCGATGGCTATATCGATGAAGCCATGGTGGGCCGCTTCAAAGCCGCGATGGATGAAGCGGGCAAGCCTTATGATGTCTATTGGTATGAAGCCGATCATGCTTTTGCCAATCCCACCAGCGCCCGTTATGATCAAGAGGATGCAGCCCTGGCCTGGAGCCGCACCCAGGCCTTTTTCGCAGCGCATCTCAAAGCCTGAACATGAGTGATCAGGCCCTTGTTTTTGATCGGCGGCTTCTGCGCCAGCGCCGCAGCAAAGCCTGTGCGGGCATGGCCAAAGCAGGCTTTCTGCACGAGGAAGTCGCCGGGCGGCTGCTGGAACGGCTGGGCGATATCAACCGCCCATTCGACAGCGCTGTGGCCTTGGGCTGGGATGCCCCCCATCAGCCGCTGCCCGCCCGCCACAGCTTTTATGCCGATCTTTCGCCCGGGCGCGCGGCCCGGATGCCCGGCCCGGCTTTGGCCTGTGATGAAGAATGGCTGCCTTTGCGTGATGATAGTCTGTCCTTGGTGATCAGCAATCTCGCCCTCCATTGGGTGAATGATCTGCCCGGCACCCTCATCCAGATCAATCGCGCTTTGCGCCCCGATGGCCTGTTTCTGGCGGCCATGCTGGGGGGAGAAACATTGATGGACCTGCGCCGCGCCCTGATGGATGCCGAGCTTGATCTGTGCGGCGGAGTGCGCCCGCGCGTTTCTCCCATGGCCGATCTGCGCGATATGGGTGGCCTGCTCCAGCGGGCCGGATTTGCCATGCCCGTGGTCGATAGCGATCTGATCGAGATCAGCTATGGCGATCCTTTGGCGCTGCTTCATGATCTGCGCGCCATGGGGGAAAGCAATGTTTTATATGATCGCCAGAAAAGCCTTTGGCGGCGCGATGTTCTGATGGAAGCCATGCGCCTTTATCAAAGCCGGCACAGCAATATGGATGGCCGCATCACCGCCCGCTTTCAGATCCTGTTTCTCACCGGCTGGGCCCCGGCCCCGGGCCAGCCGCGCCCCAAACAGCCGGGCAGCGCCAAAATGCGCCTGGCCGATGCCTTGGGCAGCCGGGAAATCAGCATCAAAAACAGCCGCGACCCTTGATCCCTTTGATCTGGCCTATCGGTTTGGCCTGATCTGTTTGGCTTGCGCTAAAGTTCTTGTTTTGTTCTAATCATCGGCAGCCAGCCGATTCCCTATGAACAAGGACCATCTCCCCATGCGCAAGCCCCAACGCCTTGAGTGCATGTATATTGATTTTGATGGATTTTTCGCATCCGTTGAAGAACAGGCACGGCCCGCTTTGCGCGGGCGGGCGATTGGGGTGATTCCTTTTGAGCATGCCACCGCCACCATCGTGATCGCCGCCAATGCCAAAGCCAAACGCTTTGGTGTGAAAACCGGAACCGATGTGGTGGAAGCCCGGCGTTTATGCCCCGAAATCGCTTTGGTTCCACAATCGCCCGATCTATATGCCCGCGCCCATCACAAGCTGATTTTAGAAATCGAATCGGTGCTGCCCATCGATGTGGTGTGCTCGATTGATGAACTGGCCTGCACCCTGAAGGCCGAGGATCAGGCCGATCCGCATCAATTGGCCCGGCGGATCAAGGATCGCATCCGGGATCGGGTGGGGCCTTATGTTACCTGTTCCATCGGCATGGCCCCCAATCGGCATCTGGCCAAAATCGCCAGCGATATGAACAAACCCGATGGCCTGACGATCCTTTATCCCGATGATCTGCCCGGCCCTTTGCTGGATCTGGAGCTTGATGATCTTCCCGGCATTGGTCGGCAGATGCAGCGCCGCCTGAATGCGGCAGGGATCTGGAGCCTGTCGGATTTATGGGATACCCAGCCCAAACAGCTTCGCGCCCTGTGGGGCAATGTGAATGGCGAGCGATTCTGGTATGCGCTTCATGGCTATGCGGTGCAGGCCGAAGCCACGCAGAAATCGATGTTTGGCCATGGTCGGGTGCTGCCGCCGGATCGCCGCGGCTATGATGATGCCAGCGATTATTCCCGCCTGCTGACCATCAAGGCCGCCCGCCGGATGCGCCGAGAGCGCTTTCTGGCCCGGCGATTTGGCCTGTGGCTGATGATGAAGGATGATCGCTGGTCGGGGGAAATGCCTTTGGCGGAAAGCAATGATGATCACAGCTCGCTTCATGCTTTGGAACAGCTCTGGCAGCGGGCGCGGGCCAACCTGCCTCCGGGCCTGCGGGTGGTGCGGGTGCATGTGGCGCATTATGATCTGGTGCCCGAAGGCCACCGGCAGCTTGATCTGCTGACCCCGGAAACGCATCAATCCGAACGCTGGCGGAAAATTTCCACGATCATCGATCAGGTCAATGCCAAATATGCCGCCACAGTGATCAGCCAGGGGGTTTGGGCCCCGCCACCGGGGGGCTATGCCGGGGCCAAGATCGCCTTCAGCCGTATTCCCGATATCGAGGATGGCTGGTGATGCCCCATGATCTGCATCTGAGCGATTATCTCGATGGCTATCGCTTTATCTGCCGCTGCCCCCATTGCGGCCTCACATGGTCTGTGCGGCCTGCCGATCTTTTGCAACGCCCTGATCTGCATGGCCGCATGACCCTTGATGAACTGGCGGCGATCCTGCCCTGTCGCCGTGCCCGGGATCATCAGGGCCGCATTCAGGAACGCGAATCGGCAAAAACCGCCAAAGACCTGCGGATCACCCCGATCAAAAGCCGCCCCGATCATCATTTCATCGCCGGGATGGTGTGATGCCGATGCACCGAAAAAACCGCCTCCGCTCAGCTTTTGGCCGCATCATCAACGATCAGGCGGAAAATATCGGGCCGGGCATAATGGCCCGCCACATCGAGATCGAATTTACCCCGCGCCAGATCGCCGCGATCAAGATCGGCCAACAGCACCGCATCCTCGCCATAGACCGGGCCCGCCAAAATTCTGCCCAAAGGCGAGATGATCACAGAGCCCCCATTGATAAGGGTCGTTTCGGGATCGTTTCCTTCCCGGCAATCAAAATCATCGGGCAGATCCCGCCGCTTCAAATGCTGGCTGGCCGAGAGCACAAAACAGCGCCCTTCAAGGGCGATATGGCGCATGCTGGCCTGCCATTCCTCGCGCTCATCCACCGTGGGGGCGCAATAAAGGGTCACCCCTTGGGCATAAAGATGGCTGCGATAAAGGGGCATATAATTTTCCCAGCAGATGGCCATGCCGATCCGCCCGATGGGCGTTGGCACCACCTCCATCGTCGAGCCATCGCCCTGCCCCCAGATCAGCCGCTCCATCGCGGTAGGCATCAGCTTGCGATGTTTGGCGAGCAGGCGGCCATCCGGGCCAAAAACAAGACTGGTGCAATAAAGCGTGCCGCCCGCGCGCTCGATCACCCCCACCACCAGATAAAGCCCGCAATCACTGGCGATTCCGGCCATGCGATCCAGCGCCGGACCGGGCAGATCAATCGCCGCTTCATGATAGCGACGAAATTGATCCCGTCCTTCAGGGCTGCGCGAGCCCAGCCGGGTGCCAAAATCGATCCCCTTGGGATAGCCCCCGATAAAGGCTTCGGGGAAAACCGCAAGCTCAGCCCCGCCGCGCGCGGCATCGGATGCCAGATCCGCCAGTTTTCCAAGGCTTTTCTGCGTTTCAAAACCGGCTGATCCGGCCTGCACCACAGCGGCTTTTATCCCATCATCCATCGCCTTCATCCTTCAGTTTTTATGCCTGCACTCTTTCGATCCAAGCCGGAAATTAGCATGAAAGCGCGACAAAAAAGCCCCCCGATTGATCACAAAACGGGCATCCAAAAAGGCAACCATCTGCTAAGCTTTTCGTGTCATTCTGTGATCATTCTTTCTTTTATTTGCACGGATTTTCATCATGCAAGATCGCAAGCCATCCGGGCGCGCCCCTTTATTTCTATCAAGCCTGCTTGGTCTGTGCCTGCTGCTCGGTGCCTGTGGCGGGGGCGGATCGGCCAGCAATCGCCCCAATACCACCCCCACCCCCGCACCCCCACCACCACCGCCGCCAGCACCAATTATGGAAAATTTCGATACTGCGGAATTTCGCCGCTCAAACGGGCTTTCCAATATCAATGCTCTCGCCGCCTTTGATGCCGGCGGCACCGGTGCGGGGGTGATCGTGGGGGTGATCGATACCGGCATTGATCGCGAACATCCCGAATTTGCCGGGGCCATTTCCGAATTGAGCGCCGATGTCACGCTCAATCGCGATACCCCCACATTCGATGACAGCGATGGCCATGGCACCATCGTGTCCGGCATCATCGCCGCCCGCCGCAATGATACGGGCACTTTGGGCGTGGCTTTTCAATCGACGATCCTAGCGCTCCGTGCCGATGATCCCGGCTCTTGTGAAACCGAAGATGGCTGCAGCTTCTTTGATCGCGATATCGCCCGGGGCATCAATCAGGCCGTGCGCGATGGGGCGCGGGTCATCAATATTTCCTTGGGCGGCGAAGGCTTTGGCTTTTCAGTTTTACAAGCCGTACGCAATGCCGCCGCCAATAATGTGATGGTGGTGATCTCGGCGGGCAATGATAGTGAAATCGACCCTTCGGGCTTTGCTTTTCTAGCCAATGATCCCCTTACCCGCGATCATGTTCTGGTGGTGGGGGCCACCGATCAGTTCAATGCGCTGGCCGATTTTTCCAATCGCGCGGGCCAATTGGCGGAATTTTTTCTGGTGGCACCGGGCGAGGATATTCTTGCCCCCTTCCCGCAGGAACAATGCGAAACCGGGCCGGGCAATTGCTTTGCCCGGGCTTCCGGCACATCCTTTGCCGCCCCCCATGTGGCCGGGGCGGTGGCTTTGCTGGCCCAGATGTTTCCCAATCTCAGTGCGGCGGAAATCGGCCAGATCCTGCGCGAAACCGCCCTTGATTTAGGGGCGCCCGGGGTGGATGGGGAATTTGGCAATGGCCTCATCGATCTGGCCGCTGCCATTCGTCCGGTTGGGACCACATCCATTCCCACCAATGCCACGGCCAGCCGCACGCTCCCCACCGATGGATCGGCCATGGCCAGTTCGGCGGCTTTTGGCGATGCCTTCAGCGCCGCGCGGGCTTTGGATGGGGTGTTGATGATCGATGGATTTCGCCGCAGCTTTCGCCTTGATCTCAGCCAAAGCATCGAACGCGCACCCGCAGCCCTTGCCTTGCAATCTTTGGTGGATCGGCCCCGACATCTGCCCGGTGGCGATCTGGCGGTGGGGGATGTCGCCCGCTTTTCCTTTTCCGCTTATGATGATCGCTTTGCTCAGGCCCGCGCCGCCCTCAATCCCCGCGCCGCCGCTTTGGAAAGCCCGGCCCGCCCGGTGGCATTTTTATCCGGGCAGATCAATGCGAAAACCCGCGCCAGCCTCGCTTATGGATTATCCCCCGCACGGGTGATCAATAGCGGCCAAGGCCCTGATCCGGCCGAAGATTTCGCCCTGTCCGCGCGGATCGATACGCCCTTTCTGGCGAGCGCCGCCGATCAGCGCACTGTGGCTATTCACCAGCGCCTATCGGGGATGCTGAGCTTTGATCTCGCTTTCGTCGAGGGCGATGGACCGGATGGCAATGGGGGGCAATCTTTGTCTCTGGATCGCTTGGCGCTTGATCGGCGGATCGATGACCCAAGCGGCAACCGCCTTGCTTTGGCCCAGATCAACCTGCGCTTTGGGGGGGCGCTCATCGCGGTTCAGGCCGGAACGCAGGCTGAAAATGGCAGCTTTCTGGGCACCCGCAGCGAAGGTGCCTTTGCTTTGGGCACGGGGGCCAAAAACCAGTTTCTCGCCCTTGATGGGCGCTATGCGTTCTCGGATCGCTTTGAAATCTTTGGCCGTTATCTGATGGGCAGCAGCAGCCTTGATCAACAGGGAAGCGGCCAACAGACGAGCCTTGGCGGATCGCTCTTTTCCGGCCTCGATAAAGTGCGCACGGATAGCTTTGCCTTTGGCCTGCGCCATGCCGGCCTTTTTCATAAAGGCGACCGCGCCGGCTTCGCGGTGATCCAGCCCCTGCGGGTGCGGGGCGGCACGGCAAGCCTGCGGGTGCCGGTGGCCCGGGATTTCGATCAGGATATCTTTTTATTTGAAGATCGTAGCCTGTCTTTGGCCCCCACGGGCCGGGAAATCGATCTTGAATTCAGCTATGGCCTCTCCCTTGATCGCCATAGCCGGATCGAAACCAGCCTTGTGCAGCAATTTGAAGCCGGGCATGTGGATCAGGGCGCCAGCATCACATCCGTGCTTTTACGCCTGCACACCCGCTTTTAAACAACCACCGGCCTCGGCGCTTGTGCCCTTATTGCACGATTTCCCAGCTTCCATCGGGCTGACGGCAGGCCGTGCCATAGCCGGTTTGCGGCTCGCCACCCACCATGATGCTTTGGGTATATTCCCGGCAATAGCGGCCTTCTTCCGGCTGATAGGCAGCTTTGGGCTCCACCCAACCCCCATGGCCGGTATCGGGATTGTACCATTCAGTCCGGGTGCCGGAGGGGGCGGTTTCAAAGGCTTTTTGCTGGGCCTGAGCCAAAGCGATCCGGTCGGCGCGATCCAGATCCTTGCCCACCTGATTGCCAAGGGCCGCCCCGGCAACGGCCCCCAAAGCCGCGCCAATCTTGCCGCTATCGCCCCGGCCACCGATTTCCGAGCCGATCAAACCACCCGCCACACCGCCGACAACAGTTCCCCAGAATTCTTTCTCGCCATTGCCCTGATTGCTACAGGCGGCCAAACCCAAGACCAAAAAGCCGCTCATGAGCCATGTGGAAAGCCGTGTCGTTTTGTAAAATCTGGTCATGTCCTTTGATCCTCATACCCCTTCAAGGTGATCTGATTCTTAATCTAATACCTTGCCAATGAATGGCAAATGAACTTCGCAGGCCGAAGAAAGACCAGCTAAAGCCGGGCGGCGGGCAGGATCAGATCGGCCCGCACCCCGCCCCATGCGGATCGCCCAAGGCGAACGCTGCCGCCGCTGAGATCGGCAATATCGCGCACGATGGCAAGCCCCAATCCGCTGCCCGGCACCGCTTCATCCAGCCGATTGCCGCGCTCGAAAGCCGCCTCGGCTTCGGCGTCGGTGATCCCCGGGCCATCATCTTCAACCCGAATATCCAGCATTGGCCGTGCCGTATTCTCCAGCATTTCAGCGCGGATCATGACCCGACTTTTTGACCATTTGCAGGCATTATCCAAAAGATTGCCGACCATTTCAAAAACATCCTGCCGATCCACCCGGCAGGCCAGATCATGGGGAATATTGGCTGCAATCTGCAAATTGCGATCCGCATAAATCTTGCCCATCGCCCGCACCAGTTCCGCCACCGGCTCATCAAGGGGGGTGGCCAGCCCCACCCCGCCGCCCGCCGCCCGGGCGCGTTTTAGATGATGATCGATATGCTGGCGCATGATCTGGGCCTGGGTCAGCGCCAATCCGGCCAGCCGGCCCGCATGGGGATCGGCCTGGGCTTCATTCGATAACACCGAAAGCGGGGTTTTCAAGGCATGGGCCAGATTGCCCACATGGGTGCGTGCGCGTTCCACCACATGCTCATTCTGGGCGATCAGGGCATTCATTTCCTCGACCAAAGGCTGGATTTCCGATGGAAAGCGTCCTTCCAACCGCTGCGCCCGCCCGGATCGAATATTGGCAAGCCCGGTGCGGATCGCCGTGAGCGGCCGCAGCCCGATCCAGACCTGCGCCAGAACCGCCAGCAAAAGCGCCAGCCCCAAAAACCCCAATGACCGCAGAATCAGCATATCAAAAGAATCGATATCGGTTCTGATCTGCTGGGTATCGCCCGCCACCATATAGCGATAGATGGCATCATCATCGGGCAGGACCACATCGCGCACCATGATCCGCAGCCGCTGACCTGCAAGGCCATCCGTTTCATAAACACGCTGATTGAAGGCGGGGATCTGCCATTCCGGCTCCAGCGCCTGATCCCACAGGGATCGCGAGCGGAAATGCGGCATATCATCGGTGGAGACCTGCCAGTAAAGCCCGGAATAAGGCTCGGAAAAGCGCTGATCCGTGACCGGGCGGGTAAAGCGCAAAACGCCATTTTCCACCTCGCTCACCCCGATCATATGTTCTAAAATAAGATCAAGGCGGGCATCGAAATCGCTGACCACATAATCGCGAAAGGCCGCCGCCAGAATCAATCCGCCCAGGCTGAGCGCCGCCGCCAGCCAGATCACCGCCGCCAATAACAGCCGCAAGGTGAGGGATCGGTTGAGATGGCGCAGCCGCCAGAACCGACCCTGATCATCTGTGTTTTGTGGCGCTTTCACCCGTCTGCCCGTTGGCCGCCCTTTTGAGAGGGGGCGGTTTTCTGATCCTCTGTGGGGGCTTCCAGCCGATAGCCAAGACCCCGCACGGTTTGAATCAGATCAACCCCCAGCTTTTTTCTGATCCGATTGACAAAAACCTCGATGGTATTGGAATCGCGGTCGAAATCCTGATCATAGATATGTTCGGTCAATTCGGTGCGGGAAATCACCTGATCCTGATGATGCATCAGATAAGAGAATAATTTGAACTCCAAAGCGGTCAGCCGCACCGGCTCCCCCGAAACCCAGATCCGGGCATTGCGGGTATCCAGCATCACCGGCCCCAGCACCAGTTCCGATGTGGCATGGCCCGCCGCCCGGCGGATCAGCGCCCGCAGGCGCGCCAGCAATTCCGCCAGTTCAAAAGGTTTGGTCACATAATCATCGGCCCCGGCATCCAGCCCCTTTACCTTATCATTCCAGCTGTCGCGGGCGGTGAGAATCAAAACCGGCATGCTGCGCCCCGCCTGCCGCCATAGATTGAGCACCGAAATGCCATCGAGCATAGGCAGGCCCAGATCAAGGATTACCGCATCATAAGGTTCGGTATCACCCATGAAATGCGCATCTTCGCCATTATCTGCGTGATCCACAGCATAGCCCGCATCTTTCAAGGATGCCACCATCTGGCCCGCCAGATCTTCGTCGTCTTCTGCCACCAGAACCCGCATCACCGCTTTCCTTTCACCGCAAGAACCTGCCCTGTATGGGCATCCACTGTTACTGATGCCACCTTGCCGCCCTCTTGCAAAATCTTGATCTTGTAAACCCAGCGATCCCGGGCGGCGCGCTGCAATGTCTGGCCCACCACCCGGCCCGCAACCGAGGCCTGCGCCCGGCGCACGATTTCCGAATAGCTTAAAATCTTGCCTTCCAGCATTTCTTCGCGGGCCCGATCCTGTTCGGATTGCGCATAAAGAACGGGCTGAGGGGCATGGGATGACCGGGAAAAAGGCTGTGCAGCCCCATGCAGGCCCGCCCCGAAAGCATGGCTTTCGCCAATCGGGCAGGCCAGCAGCGCGGCAAAAATGATCACAAGACGGTATAAGCGCATTTTTTCATCCTTTGGCACAATGTCTTATACTGATCTCCGTGAACAGTCCATGAACCGGCTCCCCTTTCCAGACTGTCCGCGCTATGCTTTGCTGATGGCTTGTGGTTTTTAATAAGGGGACTGACCATGCGCAGCTTTCTCGTTCCGATGACCGATCCAAATGGGCAGGATGCCGTGCTCGATCTGGCTTTTGCCATGGCCCGGAAATTCAGGGGTCATTTAAGCGGCCTGTTCATTCGCCCCGATCCCCGCGCCGCCATCCCCTTCATGGGCGAAGGGCTGACCGCCGATGCCATTCAGGATCTGGTCGATGCATCCGACCGCGAGGGCAAAGCCCGCGCCGCCCGCGCTTTTGCGGTTTTTGAAGACAAGCGCCAATCTGAAAATCTGCCCCTGGGGGATGGCCTTGAAGGTCTGGACGACCCCACCATTTCATGGGAGGAAACCACCGGCTTCATTGCTGATCGCGTGGGCCGCGCCGCCCGCCTGGCCGATCTCACCATCGTGCCCCAGCCGGTGGAACCCAATCATCAGGATAGCGCCGATCTGCTCAATGAAGTGCTGTTCAGATCGGGCCGCCCCCTGCTGCTGGCCCCGCCCGAACGCCAGCATAAAAATCCGGGCAAGAGCATTCTCGTGGCATGGAATGGCCGGGCGGAATGTGCCCGCACCGTGGCCGCCTCCTTGCCTTTTCTGCATCAGGCCGAGCGCATCATATTGCTGACCGTGGATGATGAACATCCCGACCGGCCATCATTGGAAGGCTTGCGGATCTATCTGGCGCGCCATGGTCTGACGGCTGAAACCCGGCAAGTTCACAGTGAACAGCGCAGCGTTGGCGAAACCATCCGCGCCACAGTAGAAAAGGAACAGGCCGATCTTTTGATCATGGGCGCTTTTTCCCACAGCCGCTGGCGGGAAATGATCGTAGGCGGGGTGACGCGCGATGCCATTCATCATGCCCGCATCCCCGTTTTCATGAGCCATTGATCATGGTTTGAAGGTGAGATGGATGACCGAACATGCCAAACCCATGCCCATCAGCCTGTCCCAATGGCAGAGTGGGGGCATGATTTTTCCCTATCGCGGACATGATATTTTCTATCGACGCGGGGGGGCTGGCCCGCCGCTTTTATTGCTGCACGGATTTCCCACCGCAAGCTGGGATTATGCCGCGATCTGGGATGGCCTTTGTGCCCATCATGATGTGATTGCGCCGGATTTCATCGGCTTTGGTTTTTCGGCCAAGCCCTTGCCTTATGCTTACTCGATTTTTGATCAGGCCGATCTGATCGAGCAGTTACTGGCCCATTGCCGGATCAGTCGCGTGGCGATTTTGTCCCATGATTTTGGGGATAGCATCACCCAGGAATTGCTGGCCCGGCAAAATGAGAACAGCCACAAGATCGAAATTCAATCAGCCATGCTTTTGAACGGGGGCATTTTTTATGACCAGATCAGCCCCCTGTTCACCCAAAGGCTTTTGCGATCGAAATGGGGAGCCATCGCCCAGCATCTGATGAACCGACGCACATTCGGCCGCAGCTTCAGGGCTATTTTTGGCCCCCAAAGCCAGCCTTCATCCGCCGAACTCGATGATTTCTGGCGCCTGATCACCCATCATCGCGGCAAAAGGGTGATGCATGCGATCAGCCAATATCTTAATGAACGACAGCGCTTTCAAAGCCGGTGGAGCGATGCCTTTGCCCAGGCCCTGTGCCCCTTGCGCTTTGTTTATGGGCCTCAAGATCCGGTTTCGGGCACGGCCATGGCCCGGCGCTTTGCCCAGATCGTGCCGGATGCCGATATCGTGGCTTTGCCCGGCATCGGCCATTATCCGCAGGTAGAAGCGCCTGAAGCCGTGCGCACCGCCTTTGCAGACTTCGAGGCCAAACATGCCGCTTGATCGCTGGATCGGGGGCCTCGTTCTTGCTCTTATGTTGTGGGCGATGCCGGGGTCTGGCAGCGCTTCTGAACCACCCGCGCCTTCGGGCGTTCTTTCAAAGTCGTCCTTGACGGCAGAGGACCTTCTGGCAGCCTTGGGCCCGCCATTTGAAGCCATTCTGGACCGGGTCGATCCCGATCTTGCCCTTATCAGCCGCGATGGGCGCTCTTTTGTTCTGGCTGATCTGTGGCGCCTCCGCCGCAGCCATGAAGGGGGCAACGCGCGCGAAGATGGATGGGCCCGCATGGCCCACGCCCTGATCGGCACGCATCTGGGGCAGCGCTTTTGGGTTTATCCCACCAGCGATGCGCCGGATCGTTATGGCCGCATCCGGGCGCATATCCTGTTTGAAACACCGGAAGGCGATCCCCTATGGATCAATGCTGTCCTATTGAAAGAGGGGCTTGCCCGTGCTTTTCCCCTTGATTTGCCCCCCGATATAACCCGCGCCCTTTATGAAGCCGAAGACAGCGCCCGAGCCGATCATCGCACTCTGTGGTCGGCCCCCGCCTTCGCACCCATGAGAGCGCATGACCTGATGAATGATGGCGGCATCGGCGGCGGTGATTTTGCCATCGTTCGTGGACGGGTCTTTCAAGCCACAAAAGTAGGGGGCACGCTTTATCTCAATTTCGCAGCCGATTGGCGGCAGGATTTCACGATCCGCCTGAATTGGCCGGTGCGGCGGCAATGGCCGGTGGCCGAGCGCAGTGCCGCATTCTGGCGCGGGAAAGAGCTGGAAGTGCGCGGCGTGATGGAGCCCATGAATGGCCTGATGATCACCCCCATCAGCCCGGCTCAGATCAAAATCCTTGCCTCCCCGCCCGCTGATGAGGAACAGGATCACGGATCAAAAAAATCCCCGGCACAAATGGCACCGGGGATTCATGAAACAAAAGCAGGATCGAAAACCGACTGAAAAACGATCAGGCGGCAATCAAAACATTTTCAAGCTGGGTCATGGCGGATTTTTCGTCGATATCTTCGACCGCCGCCAGTTCACGCGCCAAACGGCCAAGGGCGGCCTCATAAATCTGGCGTTCGGAATAGGATTGTTCGGGCTGATCGGCCCCGCGATGCAGATCGCGGACCACTTCGGCGATCGATACGATATCACCGGAATTGATCTTAGCCTCATATTCCTGGGCCCGGCGGCTCCACATGGTCCGCTTGATCCGGGCTTTGCCCTTCAATGTGGAAAAAGCTTCCTGAAGCGTCACCTTATTGGAGAGTTTCCGCATCCCAACCGTTTCAGCTTTACTGATGGGTACACGTAAAGTCATCCGTTCTTTTTCAAAGCGAACAACATAAAGCTCAAGCGTTGCTCCGGCAATTTCCTGCGCTTCAACTTCAGTGACACGACCAACACCATGCTTGGGATAAACGACATAATCCCCTGCAGCGAAATCAAGGGTAGTTTTCTTTTTTACCATGACCGGTCTTAAAGCCCCTTTTCTGTTGGGCGGATATTGCAGCAAATATTGACATCATAAAACACCGCACAGTTCATCAGTCGGAAAGACCTGTCCTGCTACATATCATGATGGAATATTAAGGGTGATCAGCCTCACTGCTGTTCAGATCCGCTTGCTTGATGACAAACGACACACAATCAATTCGCGTACTGTAACACAACTGTCTGAAAAAAGACAGTCGTTTCGCATGTGCGAAAATTCACTGAAATTTGACATGAAGCGCCAACACTGCACGTCATCCCGGACGCGGGGCAGCCCGAAGGGGTGCGCCGCAGAACAGGGATCCATCTTTCACACGCGCGGGCCCTTCACGAGATGGACCCCGGCCCGGGGGCCGGGGTGACGAAAGAGGGGGCCGGGAGGACGCGAGAAAGGCCCCCGCTCTCAATCGCCGGTGCCGGGCTCGGCCGAGAAGAATTTATCGAATTTGCCGTCTTCATCCTTATGATCATCGGCGTCGGCGGGCGGTTCTTTCTTTGTAGTGATATTCGGCCATTTTTCCGAATAATCCGCATTCAGTTCCAGCCATTTTTCAAGGCCATCCTCGGTATCGGGCAGGATGGCTTCCGCCGGGCATTCCGGCTCGCACACGCCGCAATCAATACATTCATTGGGATTGATGACGAGCATATTATCGCCTTCATAAAAGCAATCCACCGGGCAAACCTCGACGCAATCGGTGTATTTGCATTTGATGCAGGCTTCGGTGACAACATAGGTCATAGATTTCCTCTCGACACAAAAGGCATATGCGCCATCATGAACTTTTCGGCCTTATGCCCAAGAATAAGAACCGAGACAACCATTTTTAAGGCCATCTGAACAGAGCCGGGGCGGGCGTGTCCTCAGGCCTCGATCCCCAAACGATCAAGCACCCGCTTGCGGGCCGAACCATTGTCTTTATCGCTAACATATAAAAGCCCGCCGATCCGCCGCAGCAAATTGGCTTCATAAGGATGCAAAACGCCATCGGCATAAGCCACTTCCCACAGCATTTCAATAAGGACCACCCGCTCTTCATATGAGCAGCTTTCCTTCACCGCGCGGGTGAAGCCCAAAATCTGTTGCGCATCATGGGACCGCGCTTTGGCTTCTTCGATCAGGCTGGCAAGCTCTTCCGCCGAAAAATCGAAATGCCGATCCAAAAGATCGCGCACCGATGCGTCTTCGGTTTCATCCAAAGCCCCATCCATCATGGCCGCTTCCAAAAGCAGGGCTGCGGTCGCCATGTGCCGATCTTCATAAAGCGGGCCATCGGTATTTTTATCTGCTGCACGATCAAAAAATGAGCGTATCCGGTTGAGCATCAGCATCTATCCTTTTCTGGTCTGGTCATAGATCGCCCGTGAGCCGATCAAGGGCGCGGCGTTCCGCCTTGGTTGGCCGCCCACTGCCTGCATCGCGCCGGGCATGAACGCCCCGGCCTTCATCAGCGGTGCCCAAAGCCGCCTGTGGAGGGCTTAAATCATCATATAAAAGCCGAGCCACGCTGGCCGGCCCGCGAGTTTCCGACAAGCCCAGCACTTTCACCACATAAATGCGCTGGGCTTTGGGAAAGGTCAGCACATCATGGGGAGAAATCAGCGCCGAAGGCTTTTTCACATGCGACCCATTGAGCCGCATCCGGCCGCTTTTCACCTCTTTTGTGGCTAAAGATCGGGTTTTATAAAACCGCGCCACCCAAAGCCATTTATCGATCCGCATCCGAGGCGCTGAAACCGCCTGTTTCTCGGGGCCCAGTGCTGTCATCCAGAACGCTTTTCCAATGCGGCTTTCAATGCTTTCAATTGGGCAAAGGGGCTGTCTTCATTGATTTCGGAGCGGCCCGCTGCTTTCCCATCAGACCGCCCGGATGCCCCTGATTTCGCCGATTGACCTTGCGGCCCGGACCTGAAGACCCGTGGCCCCTGCTTTCCATGATCAGGTCCACTCCGATCAGTACCACCGCGATTCGGGCGGCGCTGATCAGCCCCACCACGATCCGGCTGCGGCCTGCGGCCTTTTTGCCCCTCATGACGAGGCTTTGCATCCGGCCCGGTGCGATTGGCAGGGGCGTCATCCGGCGACTGCGCGGCTTTTCGGCCATGTTTCTGGGTCGGATTTTTGGCCTGATCCCCTTGGGTTTTATGGTGGGGGCGCGTAGCCGCCCGGGGAGGTCGGGGCGCCCAGAAAAACCGCGTTTCAGCGATCATCGCTGGCGGCTCGGTCGATAAGGTCGCAGTCGATTCAAGACCAGCATCAGTTTGGGGGCCCGCTTCAGCTTGGGGAGCCGCTTCAGCAGGAATATCAGCATCAGCTTGGGCGGTTGGATCCGTTTCAGAATTCACGGCAGAATCGGGCGTTGATACAGGGGCTGGCGTTTCAACAATTTCATGGCCATAGCCCACCGCCCGCATGGCGCGCACAAAGCTATCGCCCGAACAGCCCACAAGGCCCATGATTTCCGGGGTGACCGTAAATTTCTGACCGCCCAGACCCAAAGGCCGCACCATATCGGCCAGTCGCTCCAGCATATCAAGGCGCACGGCTTCATGGCCGCCAATCAGCCGAAAACCGGCAATTTCATAAAATTCGCGCGGGGCTTTGGGATCGGTTTGAATCCAGACCAAACCCGGCGTGGGCATCACCGGCAGATCGGCAATATCATGCCACAAGGCCCAGGCCAAAAGCCGCAATTCCACGGCATGGGGCTTTAATATTTGCGGAATATAAAGGGCGGTGGCCCCGATCCTGATCTGGAAGCGGCGCAAGCCTTTGCGCGCATCCTGATCGATCTGACGCAATTCACCGGCCACCTGCCCGCGCGACAGAACACCAAATCGCTCCAAAAGCTGGAAGGCGACTCCACGGGCCAGCCCGCTCAAGGGGGTCTCAACGGTTTTCACGGCGGGCTTTTGGGCGGGCTTTGGTGCCGGGTTCGATCCCGCATCTGATGGCGGGGCCGCCGCCTCGACAGGCAGGCTTACGGCCTCACCCTCAGATGAAACACTTTGCTCCGCGCCACCTAGCTCCGCGTCACTTTGGGCCGCATCGTCCACAGCCACATTTTCCGCAGCTACATCTTCTGCCGGTTGCAGGACAGAAGCCGGTTTCTGCGCTTCAAGCTCGGCTTTCAGCTTCAAAAGCGGCTCAAGCTTATCGGCGATCCGCTCGGCCAGCCAGGCTTCACAGCTTTCGCGCACCTGATCGGCCAGCCGATCGGTCAATAAGGTGCCCTCGGCCAGCCGGACCCGGGGTTCATAGGGGCCATGGCCTTTTTCGATCCGGGCAATCACCGAATTCTGCCAGATCAATTGCGGCCGATGCATCCCCTGCGAGAGATCGAGCTGCATGGTTTTATAGCCGATATTGCAAAAAATCCTGGCACGGCGGGTGATTTCCGCCCTCAACGCCAAACCGGCTGCGGATTCCAGAGTTTTATAATCGTCCCCCACCGCCGCTGGATCGGCATGAAAGGTAAAGCCATCAAGCCTGCCAATGGCATGGCCTTCGACAATGATTTCATTCGTTTCGTCTATGCTCACCGACAATTCGCCCCGTTGGCGCAATTCGCGCATCAGGACCGATGTCCGTCTGTCAACGAAACGCTGCGTCAATCTATCATGAAGGGCATCAGACAATTTGTCTTCGATGCCCCGCGTCACATAAGCCCAGTGCCCCGCATCCGCCAACCAATTTCGCCGATTGGCGACATAGGTCCAGGTTCGGATATTGGCAATCCGCGCGGCCAAGGTATCAATGTCGCCTTGAGCATTGTCAAGTCGGCTGACCTGCCGCGCCATCCAATCATGGGGCACCACACCATGTCGCCCCATCAAATCGCGATATATCTTCCGAAGCAAGGATAAATGCTCGCTTTCCGAATGACGGCGAAAATCGGGGATCTGGCAAATTTCCCACAATCTTTGCACCGCTGCCGGGGTGGTGGCGATCTTGGCAATCTCTTCGTCTTTAGCGAGCGCCTTCAAGGCCCGCAAATCCAAGGCTTCCCGCGCCCGCACAAGATCGGGCCGCATGGATGGCGCCTCAAGCGACGCCACAAGCTTTGGCAGAGAGCGATAATCAAGCCGGGCATTGCGCCAGATCAGCCCGCGCAGGGGATTGAAATCATGGGCTTCCACCTGCGCAATCAGCGAAGGCGAAAAGGCATCGGCATCCGATCCGGCAAGGGTGGAGAAGGTTCCATCATTTAAATAACGCCCGGCCCGGCCCGCAATCTGGCCGATTTCAGCGGCCTGAAGCCCCCGCACCCGTTCGCCATCAAATTTATGTGTGGCGGCAAAGGCCACATGGTCGATTTCCATATTAAGGCCCATGCCGATGGCATCGGTGGCCACCAGATAATCCACATCGCCGCTTTGATAAAGCGCCACCTGCGCATTGCGGGTGCGCGGGCTGAGCGCCCCCATCACCACAGCCGTGCCGCCGCGCGTGCGGCGCACCAGTTCCGCCAGCGCATAAACATGTTCGATGGAAAAAGCGACAAGGGCCGAACGCCTTGGCAAGCGATGCAGCTTTTGCGGCGGGATATGCTGCAATTTTGAAAAGCGCGGCCGGGCCATGATGGTGATATCGGGGATCAGCCGGCTGACCAGCGCCTGCATGGTATCGGCCCCCATGAAAATGGTTTCCTGCAGGCCACGGGCATTGAGCAGGCGATCGGTAAAAATATGGCCGCGCTGCTGATCACCCGCGAGCTGGATTTCATCAACCGCCAGAAAATCCACCGATTGGCTCATCGGCATCGATTCGACCGTGCAGATCCAATAAGCCGGGCTGGGCGGCACGATCTTTTCCTCGCCGGTGAGCAGGGCCACCCGCGAAGCCCCCTTGGCCGCCACCACCCGATCATAAATCTCGCGCGCCAAAAGCCGCAGGGGAAAGCCGATCATGCCGCTGGCATGGCCCAGCATCCGCTCTACGGCATAATGGGTCTTGCCGGTATTGGTCGGGCCAAGAACGGCAATCACCCGCCTTGAACCATGATATCCCGTCATTCTCTTCCGTTCAGCACAGTTGCAGTTTTGCGGCTTTTTCAGGCCATATTTTCAGGCGGCTGTTTCAGATGGCTTGGGCCTGATCTTGATTTGGGTGATCTGATTACGACGACGACCGATGATTTCAAATTCAAAGCCATAAAAGCTAAAGCGCTGGCCGACAATGGGGATGATTTCCGATTCGAAAATCACCAGCCCCGCCAGAGTCGAAGCATCGGCATCCGGCAAAGACCAATCGAAGCGACGATTGAGATCGCGTAAAGTCATGGTGCCATCCACCTGCACCCAGCCATCCGCCAGCTTTTTCACCCCATGGATCATATGATCGAATTCATCGGAAATATCGCCGACGATTTCTTCCAGAATGTCTTCCAGGGTCACCAGCCCCTGAATCGAGCCATATTCATCCACCACCAAAGCAAAATGAGCGCGGCGGGATAAAAAACGATTGAGCTGTTCGCGCAGGCTGGTGGTTTCCGGCACGAACCAGGCATCCGTCATGATCTCGCGGATATTGATGGCCGCCGGATCGCCCACCGCCTTCAGCGCCCGCAAAACATCCTTGGAATGGAGCACACCAATGATATTTTCCGCATCTTCTTCATAAACCGGCAGGCGCGTATAGGGGCTTTTGATCACCTCATCAACGATCTCCGCAGGGGGCATGGACCCATCGATCAGCGCCATATTCTTGCGGTGGATCATCACATCTTCGATGCTGATTTCATCCAGATCAAGGATCGAATCGAGCATATCGCGATGGGCTTTGCGGATACCGCCTTCGCTGGCCCCCAGATCGATGGCCCCGCGAATCTCATCACGGGCCGACAGGATCGCCTCGCCGTTTTCCAGATCCACCCCGAAAACAGACAGCGTGCCGCGCACAATCTGGCGCACCAGATTAACCACGGGCGAAAACAGAAAAACCAGAATGGCAATCACCGATCCCACCGCCAAAGCCATGCCATCGGGATTGGAAATGGCATAGGATTTGGGCAGCACTTCAGCAAAAATAAGGACCAGAGCCGTCATCACAAGGGTGGCATAAACAACCCCGCCTTCACCCACCATGGCGATGAAAACATAGGTGGCCAAGGCGCTGGCCAGAATATTCACCAGATTATTGCCCAGCAAAATGGCCCCGATCAGGCGTTCTTTATCCTCGATCAGCTTTTCCACCCTTTGGGCTCGATGATCGCCATCCCGGGCCAGCCGATGAATGCGGGCGCGGCTGGCCGCAGTGAGGGCGGTTTCCGAACCTGAAAAAAAGGCCGATAAACACAGCAGAACAAGAATCCCGATCAAAGCGGGCAGATGAGCCATCAACATGTTCAACATCCGTTTAAAACCACCAGAAAATCTTCAGAACCGATCAGGCAGGATCAGGCAGAACGCCCTTGAGATAATCGCGCAGAACCGGCATGGGCACATCGCGGCTGATGAACGCCCGGCCAATGCCCCGTGCCAGAATGAAGCCGATCATCCCATTTTCAACCTTTTTATCCTGCTGCATCAGGGCAATCATGCGATCCGCCCCCAGCCCCTTGAAAAGATCGCCCGCGATATCCTCGCACCGGATGGGCAGTCCGGTTTTTTGCAAATGCTGGCGCAGCCGCGCAGCATCATCGGGTGGGCACAAAGAAAGGCGGGCTGAAAGTTCAAAAGCCATCACACAGCCGATGGCCACCGCCTCGCCATGCAAAAGCCGGCCATCATAGCCGGCATGGGCTTCCAGGGCATGGCCAAAGGTATGGCCCAGATTGAGCAAGGCGCGCTGGCCTTGTTCCCGCTCATCAGCGGCAACGACCCGGGCCTTCGACCGGCAGCTTTGCGCCACCGCAAAAGCCTGCGCCCGGCGATCCCCGAGCAAGACATCCGCACCATGATCTTCGAGCCAGGAAAAGAAATCCGGCTGATCGATCAGCCCATATTTCATCACTTCGGCATAGCCTGCGCGGCGTTCGCGCATCGTTAAGCTGTCAAGGCTCATCAGATCGATCAAAACCCGGCGGGGCTGGTGAAAGGCGCCGATCAGATTTTTCCCCTGCGGCACATTGATCCCGGTTTTCCCCCCCACCGAGCTATCGACCTGCGATAAAAGCGTGGTGGGCATCTGCACCACATCAACACCACGGCGCAGAATGGCACAGGCAAAGCCGGTGAGATCCCCCACCACGCCGCCGCCCAGCGCCAGCACCAGATCCCGGCGTTCGATATCAAAATCAAGAAGCGCCGCACAGAGCCGCTCCAGTTCTGAAAAGGATTTTGCCCCTTCCCCCGCCGGAATGATATGCCGATCCGCCCTGATCCCGGCTTTGGCCAAGGCATCCATCACCATATCGCCATAAAGCCCAAACACCGTTTCATCGCTGACAAGAGCCAGACGCGGCCGCAGCAAAAGATCGCCCAGCCAGCGCCCCGGATCAGCCAACAGGCCTTCGCCGATCACGATATCATAGCCGCGATCACCCAAGCCCACGGGCACCGTGCAAATCTCCATCGCCGCCACGCCGTTGCTCATGGGCCTGTCCTTTCCCTGATATAGCCGCCCATCGCCTCGATGATCTTATCAACCACATGTTCATGGGGGCCATCGCTGCTTTTGATATGGATATTGGCCTGAGCATAATCACCCGCCCGGGTTTGCCACAAACCTTCGAGGATGGTGCGGGGATCGCCCTGCCGCAAAAGCGGACGGGTATCGCGCTTGGCCGTGCGCTCCACCAGAATATCGATATCGGCATCCAGCCACACGGAAAAACTGCGGGATAAAACCAGATCCCGGGTTTGCGGATCGGCAAAAGCCCCGCCGCCGGTGGCAATCACCTGTGGCTTATCATCAATCAGGCGGGCGATCACCCGGCGTTCGCCCTCGCGGAAGGCGGCTTCGCCAAAGGCCTCGAAAATTTCGGAAATGCTGCGCCCCGCCGCTTCGGCAATGGCATCGTCAGCATCAACGAAATCAAGCCCCAGGCGCGCCGCCAGCCGCCGCCCGATGGTGGATTTACCGGCCCCCATCAGGCCCACCAGCACGATGGGCATCCCGGGATTATGGGGATCGATCAGGGAAAAATGTCTGTTTTTTGTTTTTTCATGCATCATAAACAGACTTACAGCACAAAAATCGCCGATCATAAAGCAGCCCTGCATGCCTGCGGCCATTTTCCTGCCTGATCTGCATGTTCAGATGATCAGCAGGCGCTTTACAGGCTGAAGGGCCAATAGCATCAAGGGGCTGTGCTGGACAGCAAGTCCCCATATTGCCTATAAACGACGGTAAGGACAAAAAAGGGTTGATCTGGAATGAAAAGCGTTTGGCTTGTGGTGATCGCGATTGTTTTGCTGGCCTTGATCGGCGGTTCGATCTGGCTTTTTACATGGGATATTCCCGCCCCCCAGCAATCAGTGGAACAAGAGCTTTCCGATGACATCATCAATGATTGATCCCGATTGCTTCAAGGGCCGCTTTGGGGCTGCAGCCCTGCTTGCGGCAATGCTATCCTGCGCCGCGCCTTTATCGGCTCAAGCCCAGCCAGAAAGCGAGCCTCAAACCGAGCCCCAAAATCAGGGCGCTGAGGGCCGTTATTATCTGGGGGGGCCGCGTTTGGAGCCATCGCCCGGCGAACAGCGCAAGGCCGATGCCCAAAAAGCCCCCACCTCGATCCTCATCGGGCCTTATGTGCCGCCCCGCTCCATCCCATCGCCCGCCTTCACCAGCAGTGAATCTCAAAGGGATGGCGAACAGCCGGATGCCGAAAACAGCTTAACCGAACAATCTGTTACTGAGCAGGCATTTGTTGAACAGGACATCAGCATCGATTCCCTTGATCGTCTCGACCCGGCGGCCATCGGGGTTTGGGTCGATGAATCTGAACCGGCTTACCCCGTCACCTTATGGGAAGGCAGCCCCCGCGCCCTTCTCTCAACGCTTTTACCCGCTTTGCCCGCAGAAAGCGCATCGCCGCCCGTGCGCGCCCTGATGCGTCGGCTTTTATTATCGCCTGCCATTCTTCCGCCTCTTCCTGTTGCGGCTGAAGGCGCGCCCGAAAATTCTGAAAGCGTGCCATCCCTCATCGAAGCCCGGCTGGAGCGGCTTTATGCCATGGGGCGGGTCGATGATTTTCTGGCCCTTGCCAATGAGCTTCCCAAGGGTGAAACCGGCGCCATAGAAGCCCCCATAGAAACCTTGGCCATCACCCGCATGCACAGCGATGCTCTGCTGGCCATCGGTGATTATGATCAGGCCTGTACTTTGGCGAATGACGCTATCAGCCGTTCTGGCGCGGCCTATTGGTTGCGGATCACCGCTTTATGCGCGGCCCTTGATGATCAGATCCCCGCAGCGCGCTTCAAGCTGGCCTTGCTCGCCGATTCCAATGAAGCCGATCCGGCCTTTTTCAGCCTGATGGAAAAGCTGCTGACCCAAGACAACACCCAAAATGCGGCCCAAAATGCCCGCCAGAATGCCAGGATGGGTGATGGGATCGCGGCCACATCCGCCCTTGATCCAGCGCTTTTTGCTTTGGCGCGCCTCACCCAAAGCCGGCTGGCCGCCGATCTGGCCTTGCGTGCCCCCCCCCTTCTTTTGGACAAGGTGGCCCGGCTGCCCGGCTATGAACCCGAAACCCAGCTTCATTTGGCCATCCGCGCCGCCCGCCATGGCTTTGTCGATGGGCCCCTGATCGCGGCAGCCTTTGCCGCCATCCCCTTTGATGAAGCCCAAAAGGCGGGCGTTTTCTCATCTTTGGAAGCCGCCAATGATCCGGGCAATGATCCGGGCAATGATCCTGAAGCCACGTCCGATTTTGCAACCGACTCTGGCCCTGAAACCGCCGCTGATCATCTGGTCTCCGGTTTGAAGCTCGATGCGCTTTTGTGGCAATTTGCGGCTGATGCCAAAACCCCGGCGGAGCGCGCCCGCTGGATCGAAATCGCCTTCCAGCATAGCCGCAAAGCCGGACGGGCCAGAGCCATGGCTGCGGCACTTTCCGGCCCGCTGGATGCACTGGATGCCAGCATGTCATTGGCGGGCTATGCCGATAGCATGGGCCGGGTGCATCTGCTCAATGGCCAGCCGGAACAGGCCCTTGGATGGTATGAAGCGGCGCGCATCGCCGCCGATGCCGGCAATGCCGATGCGCTAAGGGCCCAAAAAGCCCTGTGGCCGCTGATCCTGATCGCCGATGCCGATCCATCCATGGGTTTTGAAGCGGCCCTGCTCGATCAATGGCTGGCCAGCGCAGATAAGGTCCGGGCCGATCTGCTTTTAAGCATTTTCCATGAATTGGGCTATTCTTTGGAAACGGCGGATACCCGCTCCTTATGGCTCGCCACCGCACCCTCCAGAACGGGACCATCGGCCTTTTTATGGCGGCAGATGGTAGAGGCGATCAGGGAACAGCGGCTGGGGGAAAGCCTGCTCACCAGCCTAGTGGCGATCCGGCACAGTGGCGGCATTGATGGGCTTTCCGCCCCCGTGCTGGCAACCATATTGGCCGCCCTGCGGGAAGCCGATCTCAAGCCTTATGCTCGCGATCTTGCCCTTGATGTTTTGCTCACCCAAAGCGATTGAGGGCATCGCGATGCACAGGGCCATGACACGGCATCACGATGAGCCGCCGCACGGTCACTATGGCTGAAGATCGTCATCTGATTGAACAGTTTCTGGAAATGCTGGCTGCCGAGCGCGGGGCGGCAGCCAATAGCCTGGCCGCTTATGAACGTGATCTGGTGGATTTTTTCACCCGCACCGGGGCCAGCACCCAAAGCACGACAACAGAAGATATCCGGCATTATCTGGAGCTTTTGCATCGCGAAAAGCGCGCCGCCAGCACCGCCAGCCGCCGCTTATCGGCCTTGCGGCAATATTTTCTGTTTCTCTTTCGCGAAGGGCTGAAACCCGATAATCCCGCCATTGGTATCGATAGCCCGCGCCTGCCTGCCCGCCTGCCCGGTGTTTTGAGCGAAGAGGATGTCAATAAGCTGCTGTCTTGCGCCGAAGACATCCACAGGGAAAAAAACAATCTGCAAAGCGCCCGGCTGCTCGCTTTGCTGGAAATGCTTTATGCCACCGGTATGCGCATCACCGAATTGATCCGCCTGCCGCGCCGGGCTTTTGCCCCGGATCGCCCGGTGCTGTTCGTGCGCGGCAAGGGGGGGGCAGAACGCATGGTGCCCATGGGCGATCAGGCGCGCGCCGCTTTGCTGGCCTATCTGGCGATTTTAAAACGCGATAAGCCCGATATGGCCGCCTCGCCCTGGCTTTTTCCCTCACGCGGGGCGATGGGCACGCTGAGCCGGATGCGGGTGCAGCAAATGCTCAAATCTTTGGCACAAGAAGCCGGGATCAGGCCCGAACTGCTTTCCGCCCATAAAATGCGCCATGCCTTTGCCACCCATCTTCTGGCCCATGGGGCCGATTTGCGGGCGGTACAAAAGATGCTGGGCCATGCCGATATTTCAACGACCCAGATCTATACCCATGTGCTGGAAGAACGGCTGCGGACTTTGGTGAGCGAAAAACACCCGCTGGCCCAAAGGGACCAGACAGATAGCCCGAAAGACAAACCATGGCAGGATGGCTGAAAAGCCTGTTTATTCCACCGGCCCCAGCCAATCGCGGCGAATGGCTTTGGCCACCGCATGGCTGCGAGAACTGGCATCAAGCTTGGCAATCGCATTGCGCACATGAAAGCGCGCGGTTTCCGGCGAACGATCAATGATGATGCCGATTTCGCTATCGGTTTTCCCGCAGGCCACCCATGTCAAACATTCGCGCTCCCGCTCGGTCAGCGGGCAATCATCTTTGATATTGGCAGCCCCACGGGCCATCATGGCATCCACATGCTCGAGAAAGGCATGAGCGACCAAAAACAGCTCACCGGCATGATGCCCGGCCCATTGGCGCACGGTTTGGAGGGATTCATCGCTCACCCATGAAACAAATCCGGTGCGGCCACCGGGCTGATGCACAGGCACGGTGATGCCGGATCGCACCCCTACCTGACGCAAAAGGCTTAAGGTTTGCTGCCCCAGGGCGGTGAAGGGCCGGGGCAGATCTTCTTCGGGAAGGCCCAGATTTTCTTCATCAAGGCCCCAACTGAAAGGCCGCCGCATTTTTCGGCAGGGCACAACCAAAGGGCAGGCCAGAACCAGCCCGCCCCCGGCCCAGCGGCGAATGAAATCAGAAGGCCATCCCAATTCCACGCCTATGGGCTCGCCATCCTTGCCCATGGGGAAAACCGGATTGCCCAGATCATTATCAAAAGCAGCGCGCGGGGTTGGCAGGGAACGGCTATAATGCCCCAAAAGCATCGAGGCTTCCTGCAGATTTCTGGCCCCGGGAAGATCGCTTAAAAATCGTTCAGTCGGATCGGCTAACATTTCACACCCCAAAGAACAGATCAGGACTTTTTGTCCCCTAAACGCTTTCCCATAATATAGTACGATCTGCACTATAGGCCAAGATGCCAATCACAATGATCAGGGCCATGCTGTTCCCAGCCATCAAGTTTACGTAGCGTAAAGGTGCAAAATGATCACACAACTTTTACAAACTGATCATGCACTTCACGTCTTTTGCTCCCATCGGGCTGGCTTTCGTCAGCAAAAATCCTCAAATATCCTGGATCAAGGGCATCTGATTCTTTGATCGGGCTTTCAGAATCGGCCTCAATCGAAATCAGGGACCAATTGCGGCGCGCCCATTTTCCAATTGCCATCCGGCATCAGGCAGGCGGTGCCATAAGCTTCCTTTTCATCGCCCGCGATGGTGATGGTGGTTTGATATTCCCGGGTTTGCAGGCAGCTTGGGGCTTCGGCTATGGGTGCATCGCCTTGGGCAGAGGCGGCCCCTGATCTGGCCGGGATCGAACCGGGGCGCGGAGCATAGCGGGGCGGCTGGGCCACATCATAAACCCGATCCCCGGGCTGATAATAACCATCTGCACCATAGCTGCCGCCAGAACCGGCATTGGCCCGATTTTCATTGGCGCTATCGATCACATGATACAGCAAAAGGCCAGCGCCAACGCCCAAGAAAACATTTCGCGCACCATGGCCGCGACCATGATGACGCCCCCCGCGATAGCGATGGCCACCGCGATAACCATGCCCACCCCGGACCCCATGACCGCCGCGATAGCTATGGCCACCATAACCGCCATGGCCGCCATAATAACCGCCCCCGGCCTCGGCAGGGGTGGCGGCGATCAGGCCCGATGTTCCCAAAGCCAAAGACGCGATGAAGGCCAAAGCCCAGCCACGCAGGCGAAAAGGCCGCCGCCCTTGGGTGGTTTTCGGATCAATCGGTCTGGCATGCAACATGGTCATCATCGCTCTCCTCGATTGCTGCCCCATAGGCAATCACGGGCATCATGGATCACAGCATAAAGGCGGCCATCTGAACCTATGCTGAACGCACAGATAGGGGCTTTAGCGGGGGCATGCCGCGATCATGAGCCTTTCAATTCTCGCCGCCGCCGGTGCAGCACCGGCTCGGTATAGCCATTGGGCTGCGCGCGGCCCTTGAAAATCAGATCACAGGCGGCTTGAAAGGCGATGGAGTCCTCAAAATCGGGGGCCATGGGTTGATAAGCCGGATCGCCCGCATTCTGACGATCCACAAGGGCGGCCACCCGGCGCAGGGTTTCGTTCACCTGCGCGAGAGTGCAGACCCCATGATGCAGCCAATTGGCGATATGCTGGCTGGCGATGCGCAAAGTGGCGCGATCTTCCATCAGCCCCACATCGTGAATATCGGGCACTTTCGAGCAGCCGATCCCCTGATCGATCCAGCGCACCACATAGCCCAGGATGCCCTGGCAATTATTATCCAGTTCGGCCTGAATCTCTGCGGCGCTCCAATCGGGCCTGTGGGCAATCGGAATCTCCAGCAGATCATCGCGATCCGCCATGGACCTTGTTGCCAGTTCGCGCTGGCGTTCCGCCACATCCACCTGATGATAATGAAGCGCGTGAAGGGTGGCCGCCGTGGGCGATGGCACCCAGGCGGTATTTGCCCCCGCCATGGGATGGCCGATCTTCGCCGCCAGCATATCCGCCATGCGATCGGGCATCGCCCACATGCCCTTGCCGATCTGGGCATGGCCGGGCAGGCCGCAAGCCAGCCCCACATCCACATTGCGATCCTCATAAGCCGTGAGCCACCGGCTGTCTTTCATCGCTGCTTTGGGGATCATCGGCCCGGCTTCCATCGATGTGTGGATTTCATCGCCGGTGCGATCCAGAAAGCCGGTATTGATGAAAAACACCCGATCCTTCACCGCCGCAATGCACGCCGCCAGATTGAGCGAGGTGCGGCGTTCCTCATCCATGATGCCGATTTTGATGGTGTGTTGAGGCAGGTCGAAGGCCTTTTCCACGAAGCTGAAAATGGCATCGCTGAAAGCCACCTCATCCGGGCCGTGCATTTTGGGCTTCACGATATAGATCGACCCCGCACGGCTGTTGTGTAAGGATCCCGTGCCCTTCAGATCATGGAGGGCGATGGCCACCGTCATCATGGCATCCAGAAGGCCCTCGAACACCTCATGCCCCTGCGCATCAAGAACCGCCGGGGTGGTCATCAGATGCCCCACATTGCGCACCAGCAAAAGGCTGCGGCCATGCAGATCGAGCCTGCCGCCATCGGGGGTATGATAATGGCGATCCTGCGCCATGGCGCGGGTCATTGTTTCCCCGCCCTTTTCAAAACGGGCAACCAGATCACCTTTCATCAGCCCCAGCCAATTATCATAGGCGGCAACCTTGTCATCGGCATCCACTGCGGCCACTGAATCCTCGAAATCCATGATCGTGGTCAGCGCGGATTCCATGATGATATCGGCCACGCCTGCGGCATCGGTTTGGCCGATGGGATGATCGCGATCTATCAATATTTCCAGATGCAGACCATGATGGCGCAGAAGAATGGCCTCCGGGCGCGCTGCCTTGCCGCGATAGCCAGCAAAAAGCGGTGGCTGAGCCAGCGGGCTTGCCCTGCCATCCGATAAGGCCACCTGAAGGCGACCATTTTTGATGTCATAGGCCACCGCATCCTTGTGCGATCCTTGATCCAAAGGCGCCACCTGATCGAGCAGGGCCCGGCCATAGGCGATCACCCGATCCCCCCTGATCCGATTATAGCCCGATCCCGCCGCCGCACCGCCATCATCGGGGATGGCATCGCTGCCATAAAGGGCATCATAAAGACTGCCCCAGCGGGCATTGGCGGCATTGAGCGCAAAGCGCGCATTCATCACCGGCACCACAAGCTGCGGCCCGGAAATGGCTGAAATTTCGAGATCCACCCCTTTGGTGGCGACCTTGAACGGCGCGGGATCGGGCTGCAGATAGCCGATATCGCGCAAGAAAGCCTTATAAGCGGCCTTATCAAACGGCTGGCCAAGGGACTGATCGGCCGCTCTTTTGTGCCAATCATCGATCTGCTGCTGCAAATCATCGCGCCGCGCCAGCAGGGCCCGGTTTTGCGGCGACATCTGGGCAATCAATCTTTCCAAAGACGACCAGAAATGATCGGGGTCAAGGCCGGTGCCGGGCAGAACCCTTTCCGTAACAAGCTTTGCCAAAGATGGGGCCACCGATAGCCCGCCGATCTTTTGTCTGTCTCTGGTCATGATCCGAACCTTTCAAACCCTGTCATTCGATCCGGCCGCCCCCATCAGGCGGTTTTGATCTGAACGAACGATCTACCCAAAATGCGAAGGGAGAGTTGCATATCCCGCCCACCCGGCGCAACGTGGGGGCTAAGAATTCTCTCATATGATGAGCAAAGCCATGCAAAAACGTGATTTTCTGAAAGCCTCCGCTTTGGCCTTGATGGCCCCCATCCTTGCCCCGGTCTTGTCGCGATCCTTTGCCGCCCCCAAAAGCGCATGGGCGCAATCGGGCGCACAAGGGGATGGGGGTGATTTGCCCGATCTGGCCGCCCGTGCCCGCCCGATCAGCGCATCGGATTATGCCGCCCGCATCGATAAAGCGCAAAAGCTGATGCGCGATGCCGGGCTATCCGCTTTGGTTTTGGAGCCGGGATCAAGCCTTGTTTATTTCACCGGCCTCCATCTGCGGCGATCCGAGCGCTTTCATGGCGCGGTGATCCCGGCGGATGGCGATATTGCCCTCATCAGCCCGGCTTTCGAGGAAGCGAGCCTGCGCGAAAAGATGGCGACAGACATCGATGTGCGGGTATGGGATGAGCATGAAAATCCCTTTCGGCTGGTGCATGGTGTTTTGAAGGATCGTAAGGCCCCCGACGGGCCGATAGGGATCGAGGCCACCGTGCGCCATTTCATTGCTGATGGGATCAAAGCCAGCGCGCCGGAGCGCGGCATTGCCCCGGCCCACAATGTGGTCACCGGCTGCCGGGCGATCAAATCGGCTGCCGAAATCGCCCTGATGCAGATCGCCAATGAGATCACTTTGGCCGCCTATCGTGCCACGGTGCCGCGCCTTGAAGCCGGGATGGAGCCTGCCGATTTCAGCCGCATGATGAATGAAGCGACAAAGGCCATGGGCGGCACGCCGCTCTTTTCCATGGCTTTGTTCGGACCGGCCAGCGCCTTTCCCCATGGATCATCGGCACCTCAGATTCTGGCGGATGGCGATATCGTTTTAATGGATTGCGGCTGTGCGGTGGAAGGCTATCAATCCGATATTTCCCGAACCATCGTTTTTGGCACCCCCAGCAAACGCCAAAGACAGGTGTGGGCGATCAAAAAGGAAGCGCAATTGGCCGCCTTTGCCGTCGCCCGGCCCGGTGTGCCTTGTGAAAAGGTCGATGAAGCGGCGCGCGCCATCATCGAAAAACACGGCTTTGGCCCGGGCTATGCGGTCCCCGGTCTGCCCCATCGCACCGGCCATGGGATCGGTTTGGATGGCCATGAAAGCCCCAATTTCGTGAAGGGGGAAAGCACCCTCATCGCCCCCGGCATGTGT
The DNA here is from genome assembly GCF_029946565.1 of Iodidimonas sp. MBR-22. NCBI lineage: Bacteria > Pseudomonadati > Pseudomonadota > Alphaproteobacteria > Iodidimonadales > Iodidimonadaceae > Iodidimonas > Iodidimonas sp. MBR-22. The sequence continues at coordinate 335,612 of NZ_JARKVQ010000001.1, read as the reverse complement.
TTTTCCGATGAGCCGGGTATCTATATCCCCGGTGAATTCGGGGTGCGTCTGGAAGATTGCCTGTGGATCGGCGAAGATGGCCCGCACTGGTTCACCGAGCCTGCCGCTTCGATCGATAATCCCTTGAACCTCTAAGGTCCGGGCGTTACAGCCGCAACCTACAAATCGCTGATGCTGTTGACGATGGATCGCGCCGCCCCCACCGGATCGCTGGCGCGGGTGATGGGCCGCCCCACAATGATCACAGTCGCGCCATTCTCGATGGCTTCTTTCGGCGTCATCACCCGCTTTTGATCATCGCTGTCCGATCCCCTGGGGCGGATGCCGGGCACCACAAGCTTTAAATGCCGGCCGGCAACCGATCTGGTGGTGGAAATTTCATGGGGCGCACACACCACCCCATCCAGCCCCGATTTTTCCGCCAGACGGGCAAGGCGAGCCACCACCTTATGGGTCGTTCCCTCGATCCCCAAAACATCGAGATCACCCGCATCAAGGCTGGTAAGCACAGTAACCCCAACGATCCACGGAACCTTTACCCCAAGGCGGCTGGCTTCATCGGCGGCGGCATCGGCAGCCGCACGCATCATATCCGCGCCCCCTGCGGCATGAACGGTGAGAATGGCCGGATTGAGCCGCATCACCGAACGCACAGCCCCGGCCACGGTATTGGGGATATCGTGAAATTTCAGATCAATGAACAGCGGAATATCCCGGCGGGCGATTTCTTCCACCCCATGCGGGCCATGGGCACAGAAAAATTCCAGCCCCAGCTTGAATCCCCCCACCACATCCTTAAGGGAATCCGCCAGATGGATGGCCTGGGCCAGATCACCGGTATCAAGGGCACAGAATAAAGGATTGGAAAAACGTTGCATATGAATTGCCCGACAAAAGATTTAAGGCCAAAGCCCTTTTGATGCTGATAAAACGCCCCCCGGCCTTCAGAGAGCAGATCGCCCGGTGCCTGATGCCTTATTCTGACCCGGCGATGGTCGCGTGACTCCTAAAGCCGGCGCACGCGCAGATGATGCGGCCGATGAACGTGGGGCCTGAGCTTGATCAATGGCCTCGAATTTCTGGCTGGTCTGCCCGGCCTCTCTATTTTCATTTTGCGCATCCAATCGCGCTTGGGCGGCATCGGCCCGGCGTTCGGCCTTTTTCAGCTTGCGCGATAAAACAAAAGATCGGCGGAAAGATAAGGCGAAGGCCAGAATCGCTCCCACAAATATCCCGGCCAGAAACATCGCAAACAAGGGCAGGCGCAAAGCCAGATCAAAACCGGGAAGGCTCACCAGAACCGGCTGGCGATTGAAAAGCGCAAAAACGACCAACGCCACCGCTGGCAGCAAAAAAAAGATCCAGCGCAGGAAAGAAGGCATCAGCGTCCCTGTTTATGATCGGGGTTTATGAAAGATAAAGGCCCCATCAACAGCGGCCCATCAGGCCCCATATTTGTCATTGAGCTGTTCGCGCAGATCTTTTCCGGCCTTGAAATAGGGCACATGCTTTTCTTCCACATCCACCGCTTCACCGGTGCGGGGATTGCGCCCCACCCGCGATGGCCGGGATTTGACCGAAAAAGCCCCAAAGCCCCGCAATTCCACACGATCACCACGGCTCATGGCGGCGGTGATTTCCTCGAAAATCGTGCCGACAATCCGCTCCACATCGCGATGAAACAAATTCGGATTGGCCTCTGCCAGCTTATTGATGAGTTCGGATTTGATCATAAGGGAAGGATCCTTTCATCGAACCTTCTGAAAACCTGAGGATGGACCATATCCCAAGCGGGCCTGATCCCCCTCAATCTTGCAAGGATGCTCCAGCGCCAGCACCGCATCCATCATAGCACGGCGATGATAATAGGGCAGAAAATCTTGTGGGGCAAAATTTTATGAAAAAGATCATAGCAGCACCAAGCCGCGCATCCCGCCCCATGAATTGTCAATACCCATCCCGCTTTAAGCAAATCAGGCCGCCCCGCCAGAATGACGGAACGGCCTTTATTTTGCCGGGCGCTTGATCACAAGGGATCAGGCGTCGGTTTTGTCTTCTTTGGCCTTTTTCAAGGCCGCACCCAGAATATCCCCAAGGCTGGCACCGGAATCCGTGGAGCCATATTCCGCCACGGCGGCTTTTTCCTCGGCCACTTCAAGGGCCTTGATCGACAGATTCACGCGGCGCTGACCCCGATCAACATTGGTGACAAGGGCATCGACCTTATCGCCAACGGCAAAGCGATCAGGACGCTGATCCCCGCGATCCCGGGCCAGATCGGAGCGACGAATGAAGGCGGTATAACCATCGGCGATGGAAACCTCGATCCCGCCATCATTGACTTCGGTCACCGTGCAGGTCACCACATCGCCTTTTTTGCGGCTGGCAACATCGGCGAAAGGATCGCCGGAAAGCTGCTTCATGCCAAGGCTGATGCGTTCTTTTTCCACATCCACATCCAGCACTTTGGCTTTCACATGATCGCCCTTGCTGAATTTGGCAATGGCATCTTCGCCGGTCCCTTCCCAATCGATATCCGACATATGCACCATGCCATCGACATCGAATTCAAGACCCACGAACAGACCGAATTCGGTGATGTTCTTGATCTCGCCTTCCACTTCGCTATCGGCGGGGAATTTCTCGGCAAAGGCTTCCCACGGATTTTCAAGGCATTGCTTCAGGCCAAGAGAAATGCGGCGCTTTTCAGGATCGACCTCAAGCACCATCACTTCCACTTCCTGGCTGGTGGAAACGATCTTGCCCGGATGAACATTCTTTTTCACCCATGACATTTCCGACACATGAACAAGCCCTTCAACGCCGGCTTCAAGCTCGACGAAGGCACCATAATCGGTGATATTGGTGACGGTTCCGGTGAATTTCGCACCCAGCGGATATTTCGCGTCGATGGCTTCCCATGGATCGGCTTCAAGCTGCTTCATGCCAAGGCTGATGCGCTGGCTATCCATATTCACCCGGATGATCTGCACCTTCACCGATTCGCCAATGGTGACAACATCAGACGGATGATTGACCCGCTTCCATGCCATATCGGTGACATGCAACAGACCATCGATGCCGCCCAGATCAACGAAGGCACCATATTCAGTGACATTCTTGACCACGCCATCCACCACATCGCCTTCTTTCAGGCGATCGAGCAATTCAGCCCGCTGTTCGGCGCGGGTTTCTTCCAGAACGGCCCGGCGGGAGACAACGATATTGCCCCGGCGACGATCCATTTTCAAAATCTGGAAGGGCTGCGGGATATTCATCAGAGGCGTGACATCGCGCACCGGACGGATATCAACCTGGCTGCCGGGCAAAAAGGCCACAGCGCCGCTCAGATCAACGGTGAAGCCACCCTTGACCCGACCAAAGATAACGCCTTCCACATGCGTTTCTTTTTCATAAGCCGTTTCAAGATGGTTCCAGGATTCTTCGCGGCGGGCTTTGTCGCGGCTCAGAACCGCTTCGCCATTGGCGTTTTCAACACGCTCAACGAACACTTCAACCTGATCGCCAACGGAAATTTCCGCCGCCTTGCCGGGGGCTGCGAATTCGCGGAGGGGCACACGGCCTTCCGCCTTCAGCCCAACATCAATCACGGCAAGATCGCTTTCAATCGCCGTTACGGTGCCCCGGACAACCTGACCTTCAAACTGCGAGTCTTCCGACATCGTTTCGTTCAAAAGCGCTTCGAAGTCCGCCAATGAGGGCATTTGCATTTCTGTCATCTGTTTGGTTCGATACCGATTTTGAGGGAGCTTTTCATGCTGGCCGATCACATCTGGCCGCTTTCTTCCGGGGCTCCTTGACCGGCGACCATCGCCCGTCTTCTCTCCATCCCGGAAAGCCAATGGCCCCAAATAACATAAAGGGTGGCATCAAAGATGCACGCCCCTCACCGCTTTATGGTGCCCTGGCTCATTTTCATGCGTTGTCTGCTCTCGATTTCCATGCAGGCACGCGCGAATGCGTCCTCTATATCCAATTCAGTGGTATCAAGCAAGACCGCGTCTTCAGCCCGGGTCAGGGGGGCCGTTGCGCGGGCCTGATCCCGTGCATCGCGTTCTCGCAAATCGGCCAGAACCGCCCCAAGGCTGGTTTCGACCCCCTTTTGGCGCAATTCTTCGAATCGCCTTTGGGCGCGCACCGCATCGCTGGCTGTCACATAAAGCTTCACATCGGCATCGGGGCACACCACCGTGCCGATATCCCGACCATCAAGCACCGCCCCTTTTTGCGCAAACTGGCGCTGAAAGGCCAAAAGCGCCGTGCGCACATCGGGAATGGCCGCCACTTTCGAGGCTGCCGCCCCCGTGGCCTCATCGCGCAAAGCCGGATCATGAAGGGTGGCCACATCGAGATGCCGGGCCAGAACCGCCGCGCGGCGTTCATCGATTCTATCCCCGGATGCGGGGTTATCACGCAACAGCGCCAGCCCCACAGCGCGATAAAGCGAGCCGGTATCGAGATAGGCAAGGCCATAAAACTGCGCCAGCCGCCGCCCCAAAGTGCCCTTGCCCGATGCTGCCGGGCCATCGATGGCGATGATCATGAAACCTCCGTGATCTTCATGCCTAGGCCATTCATCAGGCCCACAAAGCCCGGAAAGCTGGTGGTGATCGGTGCCGCATCATCAATGGCCAGAGGCGCCGTGCAAGCCGACCCCAGCACCAGGGCCGCCATGGCGATCCGATGATCAAGATGGGTTTGCACCCGCGCCCCGCCCGCCGGGCGCGCCCGCCCCGCATGGCCGCTGATGATCAGGCCATCGGGCAGTTCCTCAACCCCCACGCCCGCCGCCGAAAGCACGGCCGCCATCGCAGCGATTCGGTCGCTTTCCTTTACCCGCAATTCCTGAAGGCCGGTGAAGCGTGAAACCCCATCGGCCATCGCCGCCGCCACAAACAGCACCGGAAATTCATCGATCATCAGCGAAGCCAGAGCCGGATCGAGATCCACCGCCTTGAGATGATCCGGCCCCCGCATCAGAAGATCAGCCACCGGCTCGCCGCCCTCCATGCGTTCATTCTGGATGCTGACCGGCGCCCCCATCCGGGCCAGCGCATCCAGAATCCCGGCGCGCAAGGGGTTGATCCCCACGCCTTCCAGATAAAGCTCCGATCCCGGATGGATCGCCGCCGCCACCAGTGGAAAAGCGGCCGATGAAATATCCCCCGGTACCGTAATATCAACCGGCTTTAATTCGATCTCGCCGGTGATGCGGATGATCCGTCCCGCCCCTTTTTCCTCGGTCTCGATCCCCGCACCCATGGCTTTCAGCATCCGCTCGCTATGATCGCGGGTGGCCTGCGCCTCGCAGATGGTGCTGGTGCCCGGACAATTGAGCGCGGCCAGAATGATCGCCGATTTAACCTGTGCCGATGCCACCTTGGGCGCATGATCAATGGGTAAAGCTGTTCCTGTGCCCCGGATCAGCAAAGGCAAACGCCCCCCATCGGCGGCATCGATTTCAGCCCCCATCTGCGTTAAGGGATCGATCACCCGGCCCATCGGCCTTTTCCGCAAAGAAGCATCGCCACTCAGGATGGCGCGCACCGGCTGGCTTCCCAGCATCCCCATCAAGAGCCGGGTCGAGGTGCCGGAATTGCCCATGTCCAGCACATCATCAGGGCTTTTCAATCCCCCCACGCCCACGCCATCCACCAGCCAATCGCCGCCTGCCTTGGCGCTGCTATCGCGGTGGATCGCCACCCCCATGGCGCGCAAGGCCGCGGCCGTGGCCCGCACATCTTCGCCTTCCAAAAGATTGACGATCCGGGTGCGACCGATGGCCAAAGATCCCAGCATCAGGGCGCGGTGGGAAATCGATTTGTCGCCGGGAACGGTGCAACGACCCTCAATCCGCACCGCAGGCGCAGATTGAAGGCCCCGATGCGGCTCTATATGATGCACGGCGACTTGCTCCATTTTATCCAAATTCACTTTTTTTGTTGACATTAGGGCCACTCTTTTCGATCTGACGCACTAGCTTTTGACAGAAGCGACCGAGCGTGGCAATCCATGGTGCCTGCACCCGCATCGGCATCAGGAACATCGAGAGGGGCGCACCGTCCCCCTTGACGAGGACCAAAGGAGTATTTTCGTGGCCAAACCCGAATGGGGAACCAAGCGTACATGTCCCAAATGCGGTACGCGCTTTTACGATCTGCAAAAGGACGATCCCGTCACTTGCATCGATTGCGGCAATGAATGGGCTCCTGAACCCATCCTCAAATCACGTCTCACCCATCAGCCGGAAGCGGCGAAAAAGGTTGTGAAGCCGGTTGTCGATGATGACGACTCGGATGATCTCGATCTCGATGATGATGACGATGATGATATCAAGATCGATGATGATGACGATATCACCGTTGAAGATGATGACGATGATGATGTCTCGGATGTTGTTGTCGGCCCCTTGAAAGACGAAGACTGAGCGGCCAGCCGTTCTTCCTTTATCTGCTGTGGCAAGGTCGGCATGAACCTCTCTGGGGCGTGCCGGCCTATAAGCAAACAGACCGATCATAGGGGGCCAAAAGAGCCCCCATAAAACCGGGGCGATGATTTTTATCGCCCGGAAGCGATTTCCCCCTTGATCGCAACCGGCTTAGCCACTAAGTTCCGCCCCGCTCCTGCCCCCAAGCACGGAGCGGATCGCGCGCAGGGTAAAGCCTGTTGCAGCAAAATGGGGCCGTAGCTCAGTTGGGAGAGCGCTACAATGGCATTGTAGAGGTCAGGGGTTCGATTCCCCTCGGCTCCACCATTTTTTCAAAATGCTGATCGCCTCGGATGATAGACTCTTCGGGGCTCCACCACCAAATTCCGTCATCTCGGCCCCCGAGCCGGGCTCCACTCTTTGGAGTGCTGAGGATTGGAAAGAGTGGACCCCGGATCAGGGCCGGGACAGGCAAGCCCGGGGAGACGAAAAGGTGAGACCCTCGGCGACGAAGAGGGGAGAGAGCGAGCGAGCATGCGGTGTTGCTTGTATCTCTATCTATGGCTGGTTAGATTGCGCAGGCAGGCCCGCGCGCCTTTTCGCCAAGACCGAGGATCATGACCAGCATCGCCGCACCCCTATCGGCTTCAACCAACGCCGTACATCCAATGATTTTTGTTGATGGCGGTCAAAGCCTGCTGCCTTTGATCATCTTGTTCATAGCCACCTTATTCTGGATGGCTCTGGCCGTGTGGGCCATGCGCAAGCGCAGCCAGGCCCATGATCTTTATCGGCAATCCCAACAAAAAGCCTCATATTTCGAGGCTGTGTTCAAGGCTGCTCCCTTTGGCACCTTATTGTGCGATCGGATCGGGGGCTGCACGCTCGATGGCAATGCGGCGATGCTTTTAGGGCTATCAGAGCAGGTGAAAAGCCTGCCCGATCTCTGCCCCCGCGATGGCGCGGGCGGGCTGACGGCGGATGCCCTCTCGATTTTGGAACAGGCATTAAACAGCCCCAGCACGGGCCTTGCCGCCGATCAGGGCGGTGCCATGCTCAACAGCCGCGATGGCCGGGTTTTAAAGCTGGTGCGGGCCCGCGATTATCTGGACCCGGATCAGCAGGATAAAACCCTGTTCTGGCTTGAAGATCATACCGAGGCCTGTGCAGAGGCGGAAGCCAGCGAGCAGGCCCGGATGGCCGAGAAAATCGCCCTTAAAAGGCTGCGGATGCTGATCGATATCGCCCCCTTTCCGATCTGGCTGCGGGATCGCAATCTGGATCTGGTGCTGGTCAATCAGGCCTATGTGGCCTCGGTCGAATATCCATCCGAACCGGCGGTGATCGCCGCCCAGATCGATCTGGTGGATAATGCCCTGACCGGATCATCGCGGGAAAGCGCAAGGCGGGCAATGGAAAACGATGGCCCGGTTGTTGAGCGCCATTTTGCCGTGATCGGGGGCGAGCGCCGGGCTTTATCCATCAGCCATCATAAAACCCAAGGGCTGATCGCGGGCTTTGCTGTCGATGTGACCGATGTTGAAGACAAGCGGGCGGAACTGGCCCGGGTCATCGAAGGCCATGCAGAAACCCTCAATGCGCTTTCAAGCCCGGTGGCGATTTTCGATCCCGATCAAAAGCTGCAATTTTTCAACAGTGCCTTTTCCCGGCTGTTTCGGCTGTCGGATGATTGGCTGCTGGATCGCCCCGATCATGCGAGCCTTCTGGAAGCCATGCGCGAAAAACGCCGCCTGCCCGAACAGGTGGATTTCAGGGCCTGGAAAACCGAACAGCTTGGGCTGCACCACAGCCTGACCCTTGCCGAAGAGCTATGGCACCTGCCCGATGGCAGCACATTGCGGATGGTGGGCCAGCCTCATCCTTTGGGCGGGCTTTTATTGCTTTATGAAGATGTGACCGATCGGCTGGCTTTGGAAAGCAATTATAATGCCCTGATCGCCGTGCAAAGCGAAACGCTGGATAATCTGCATGAAGCGGTGGCGGTGTTTGGCAGCGATGGCCGCCTGAAGCTTTATAATCCCAATTATGCCAATCTGTGGTCGCTGGATCGCGCCATGCTCGATAATCAGCCGCATTTCGGCGAGATTTTGGACGCCACCCGCACCTTGATGCATGACAAGGAAAGCTGGCCCACTTTGCGCAGTCGGCTTTTGAATCAGATCCAGGAGCGCGGCAGCCATTCCGGGCGCTGGCACCGGCCCGATGGCCGGGTGATCGATTATGCCGTTGTGCCCCTGCCCGATGGCCAGACTTTGGCCACCCATCTCGATGTGACCGATAGTTCGCTGATGGAACAGGCCCTGCGCGAACGCAATGAAGCACTGGAAACCGCAGATCGCCTGAAATCGGAATTCGTCGCCAATATGTCTTATGAATTGCGTACGCCCCTGAATTCGATCATCGGCTTTACCGAAATGCTGATGAGCGAGCTGTTTGGCCCCCTTAAAGAAAAACAGCGCGATTATCTGGCCTATGTGCTGACCGCTGCCGGTGATCTGCGCGATCTGATCGATGATATTCTGGATCTGGCGGTGATCGAAGCCGGTGAAATGACCCTTGATATCAAGCATATAGAGGTGGTGGATCTGGTGGAGAACTGCATTGCCATCGCCCGCGAGCAGGCACGAAAAGCCCATATCAGCCTTGAAAGCAAGGTCGATCCCCAATGCGGCAATCTGGAAGGCGATCCAAGACGACTGACCCAGGCCCTTTATAATTTATTGGGCAATGCCATAAAATATACACCACCGGGCGGCAGGGTGCAGATCATCGTCAAGCCTTATGGTGACGATCAACTCGAATTCATCATCAGCGATAATGGCGCTGGCATCAGCAAGGACGATCAGCTCAAGGTGTTCAAAAAATTCAACACAGGCTCCGGCGTACAAAATCGCAAGGGCGTGGGTCTGGGGCTGTCGCTGGTGCAAAGCTTCATTGAATTGCATTGCGGCACGGTGGATCTTGTCTCAACCCCCAACAAAGGCACCACTGTTACCTGCCTCTTGCCCCGCGTTCAAACCGGGGACCGCACCGCCCCCATTCCCCACTCTGTGCCCTGAGAAGGACTAGACGCCCTTATGATCCCGTCCGCGCCCCTGATCGCATCCCTTCATTGCGAGAGCGAAGCCCATCTGAGCCACATGGCCGCTGATCTTGCCGGATTTCTGGAAGCTGGCGATCTGCTGGCTTTAAGCGGGCCTTTGGGGGCGGGGAAAACGGTGCTGGCCCGATCGGTGATCCGTAGCCTTTTCGATCAGCCCGATCTGGAGGTGCCGAGCCCCAGCTTCACGCTGGTTCAGGCTTATGAGAACCCGCCCGAAATTATGGGCAAAAATCCGCCGCCGCTGTGGCATGTGGATCTTTACCGCCTGCAAAATCCCGATGATCTGATCGAACTGGGGATCGAAGATGCCCTTGATGATCATCTCATCTTAATGGAATGGCCCGAACGCGCCGATCCCGCCCTGCTTTCATCGGCGCTGTTCATCAAGATCGAGATCAGGCCCGATCATCGCCGCCTGCTTCATCTGCATGGCCAAAGCCCCTGGGCGGATCGGCTGGCCCCCTGGCTTTTAAGGCACATCCCATGACCCGCGAACAGCAGTTGATCGATTTTCTGGGGCAAACGGGATGGCACAAAGCCCGGCGCACTGCCATTCCCGGTGATGCATCCTTTCGCCATTATGCGCGATTGGAACAGCCCGAGCGGCGGGCGATCCTGATGGATGCCCCCCCACCCCATGAGGATGTGCGCCCCTTCATGGCCGTGCTCGGGGCCTTGCGATCTTATGGCTATGCGGCCCCGGCCCTTTATCATGCCGATCAGGATGCGGGGTTTTTAGTGCTCGAAGATTTAGGCGATGATCGCTTTAGCCGGGTCATCGCCCGCGATCCTGGGCTGGAATCCGGGCTTTATGGGGTGGCAGTCGATCTGCTGGTCGATCTGCACAGCCATCAGCCGCCCACCCGCCTGCCCGTCACCGACGGGGGGGCCGATCATCCCCTGCCCCTTTATGACAAGGCGCTTTTGCTGCGGGAAGCAGCGCTTTTTGGCGATTATTATTATCCGGCCTTTGCCTCCCCTCAGATGGGGGCAGATGAACAGGCCGCAGATGTAGAAGACGTGGATCGCCTCAACACAATCTGGGCGCAGCTGTTGGACCAGAGCAAAATCTGCGATCCCGATGATCCGGTTCTGGTTCTGCGCGATTATCATGCCGATAATCTGATGTGGCTGCCCAGCAGAGATGGCTTCCAAAAAATCGGCCTCCTTGATTTTCAGGATGCCGTGCGCGGCCATCGGGCTTATGATCTGGTTTCGCTTTTGCAAGATGCCCGGCGGGATGTTTCGCCCGATCTGGAACGCCGGATGATCCGCCATTATCTGGAGGGGGCCAAAGCCGCAGGCCAGCCCATTCCTGAAGCCGCCTTCATCGATGATTATACCCTTCTGGGGGCCCAGCGGGCCATCAAGATCATCGGCATTTTCACCCGTTTATGGAAACGCGATGGCAAGGATCGCTATTTGCAGCATCTGCCGCGCATGTGGGGTCTTTTGGAGCGCAATCTGGAGCATCCCGCCCTGTGTGATCTGAAGGCCCAACTTGATCGGATGATCCCCGCCCATCAGCGCCAGCGTACCCTGCCATCAAGGGATCGGATGTTATGACCACAGATCGCATCGCCACCACCCTGCCCCAAATCATTCAGGCTGAAATCCATGCGCCGATCCCCCACAGCGCCATGCTTTTTGCCGCCGGTCTGGGCACAAGAATGCGCCCGCTCAGCGATGATCGCCCCAAAGCGCTGGTGGAAATGGGAGGGAAGCCGCTCATCGCCTACAGCCTTCAGCATCTGGAACGGGCGGGGGTGAAACGACTGGTTGTGAATGTGCATGCCCATGCCGATCAGATGGAAAACTGGCTCGCCCAATGCGGTTCAACCCTTGAAATTTTATGTTCCGATGAACGCGATCTTTTGCGCGATACCGGCGGTGGCCTGAAAAAAGCCGCGCCCTTGTTAGGGCCTGATCCGGTTTTTACCTTGAATTGCGATGCCTTCTGGCAGGATGGTCTGGTCAACAGCCTGGCTTATCTCGCCAGCCGCTGGGATGGTGATGTGATGGATGCCCTGCTGATGATCGTGCCCAGCCGCTTTGCTTTGGGCTATGAGGGGCCGGGGGATTTCATCATGGATCAGATGGGGCGATTGCAGTTTCGCGAGGACCGCACCATCAGCCCCTTTGTTTTTGCCGGAATTTCGATCCTGAAGCCCGAACTGGCCGCCGATCATCCGGGCGATCTCTTTTCCTTGCGCGAAATCTGGGCCGAACTGGCCTTGAAGGATCGGCTTTATGGGCTTGTGCATGAAGGGCCATGGGCCCATCTGGGCAGCCCCGAGGCCCTGAGGCTGGCGGAGCGCAAACTTCTTGATTAAGCTCAAAGGATGATGACCGAAAATCCCGCCTCGTCGCACAATCAATCCCTTCATGATCAAGCCGTTAAGGCGCCATCGGTTTATACCATCGGGCCGGCCCATTCCTTTGTCGATGCGCTGGCCCGCTCGCTTCTCGATCAATATGGCGATCAGCCCCACGCTTTGGGGGCCATTCAGATTTTATTGCCCAATCGCCGCAGCGCCCGCACCCTGCGTGAGGCTTTTTTGCGCAATCATGGGGGCCGGCCCATGCTTTTGCCGCGCATGTTGGCGATTGGTGATGTGGATGAAGATGCGCTGGATATCACCGCGCCTGCCAGCGATCTGATCGATCTGCCCCCGGCCATCAGCGATACGGATCGCCTGTTTTACCTCACCCGCCTGTGCCTGCAGATCCCCGAAAATCATGGCCGCCCCGGATCGATGGCCGCCGCCTTGAAGCTCGCCCGCGATCTCGCCCGCCTGATCGATAGCGTTCACACCGAACGTCTCGATTTCAGCCGGCTGAAGGAACTGGTGCCCGAAAAGCTGGCCCATCATTGGCAGAATACCCTGAAATTTCTTGAGGTGATCACCGATCAATGGCCCCGGCTGCTTGATCATTTGGGCCAATGCGATCCCGCCGAGCGCCGCAATGGGCTTTTGGCCGCCCTCACCCAAAAATGGCAAACCCATCCGCCCAAGGGTCTGGTGATTGCGGCGGGCAGCACAGGATCGATCCCTGCCACCGCCGATCTGCTGGCGCTGGTGGCCCGCCTGCCCAAGGGCTGTGTGATCCTGCCGGGCTTTGATCACAGCCTTGATGATGATCTGTGGCAGGCTCTTGATCCCGGCCATCCGCAATTTTTGATGAAAGCCCTGCTCGATCATATGGGGGTTTCCCGCCATGAGGTGGAAAACTGGCCCCTGGTGAAAGCCGATCAGGCGCTGGAAACCCGACGTGCCGACCGGCTTTTGCTGATCAATTCAGCCCTTTTACCCGCCAAACAGGTGGATCGCTGGAACGCCATCAGCATCGATCATCAGGCCGCGAAAAAGGGCCTCGACCGGATCGATTGCGATGGCCTCAGCGAAGAAGCGGGGGTGATTGCGCTTTTGCTGCGGGAAGCGCTCAACCACCCCGAAAAGCGGGCGGCGCTGGTCACCCCGGATCGGGCTTTGGCCCGGCAGGTGCGCGCCCATCTCGCCCGCTGGGATATCCAGATCGATGATTCCGCCGGCGATCCGGCAGAACGCAGCCTAAGCGGCAGCTTTTTGCGCCTCACCCTCAGCTTTGCCGCCGATCCCGGACCGATCAACCTGCTGGCCCTGCTCAAGCATCCTTTGGCCGCTGCCGGAATGAAGCCTTCGGCCCTTCGTCAATTGGCGCGGCGGCTTGATCGCCATGAAAGCCGCGAAGGCTCGGCCCTGCGCGGCCCCCGGCCCGAAGCCAGCATCGATGGCATGGAAAAAGCCGCCGCCGATGCCGGGGTGGATGAGGCCGACCATGGTGTGCTCAAAATGATTTTCGGGCTTTTAAGGCCGCTGGAAAGCGTGCTGCACAGCCCGTCTTTGGCGGTGGGCGATCTGTTGTCATGCCATCTTGAGGTGGCGCAAAATCTGGCACAATCCCATGATCAAAGCGGGGCGGATCGCCTGTGGCGGGGCGAGGCGGGGGAGCATCTGGCGCAATATCTGGCAAAAGCCCGGGCAGGCATCGATTGTTTGGGCGCCACGCGGGGCAAGGATTATCCCGCTTTCTTTCATGCCCTGATCACCGATCAGATGGTGCGGCCGCGCTATGGGATGCATCCGCGTCTGGCCATTTTGGGGCCGATGGAAGCCCGGCTGCATCATGTGGATCTGATGATCCTTGGCGGCCTGAATGAAGGCACATGGCCTGCCAATCCCGGTCATGATCCTTGGGCGAGCCGCGCCATGCGCAAAGATTTCGGCCTGCCCGATCCCGATCAGCGGATCGGCCAATCCGCCCATGATCTGGTGCAGGCGATGGGCGCGCCCCATATCATTCTGACCCGCTCGGGAAAGGTGGATGGCACCCCCAGCGTGCCCAGCCGCTGGCTTTCCCGGCTGGAAGCGCTGGCCCCCTATCTTGATGGCAAGAACAGCCCCATGGTCAGGCTTTATCAGGCCCTTGATCAGCCCGATAAAATCGATCCCATCGATGCGCCCCGCCCCATGCCGCCCCTAAGCGCCCGGCCCCGCAGCCTTTCGGTTACGCAGGTGGAGCTATGGGTGCGCGATCCCTATGCCCTTTATGCCCGGCATATATTAAAGCTGCACCCCCTTGAGGATCTGGAAGCCGAACCCGGCGCCCTTCATAAAGGAACCATCTGGCATCAGGCTTTGGATGATTATAAACGCCGGGCGATCCCCGCATGGAGCCGGGAAGAGGCTTATAAGGCACTGATTGAATGCGGCAAAACCGCCTTTGGCCCCCTGCTCGAACGCCCGAGCATCTGGGCTTTCTGGTGGCCGCGTTTTCAAACCATGGGAAAGCGATTTTTAGAGATCGAGGAAGAACGCCAATCCAGCCATGAAACCATTGCCACCGAAATCAGAGGGGAATGGCCGATCCAAGAAGGGCCCTGGCCTTTTACCCTGAAGGCACGGGCGGATCGTTTGGATCGCGAGCGGGAGAGCGGGCATATTGAAATCATCGATTATAAAACCGGCTCGCCCCCCCAGAAGCGCCAGATCGAAGCGGGCTTTGCCCCGCAATTGCCGCTGGAAGGCTGGATGGTCAATGAAGGGGCCTTCACCGGCCTTCCGCCCTGCGCCGTTGCCGGTTTGAGCTTTTGGCAATTGCGCGGCACCCGCGATCCCATCGAGATCAAGCATGTGGCCGGGCATGACGAACAGATCAGCGCCAGCCGGGCCGGATTTTTATCCCTGCTGGCGCGCTTTTCCAAGCCCCACACGCCTTATCTTTCCAATCCCCGCCCGGCCTATGCGGGCTATGGCGATTATGATCATCTGGCGCGCACGGCGGAATGGACCCGATTGCCCGATCTTGATGACCTGCCCATGCATTTCAATGGCCATGAACCCGTAAAGGAAGATTGAGCGATGCCCAGCCCCGCCGATCCCCATCAAGGCCCCCTTTTGACCACCGGCGAAGGGCTGACCGCCGTGCAGGACGCGGCCAGCAATCCGCGATCCAGCATTTGGGTGATGGCATCGGCAGGCACGGGGAAAACCCATGTGCTGACGGCGCGGGTGCTGCGCCTGCTTTTGCGCGGAGTTCGCCCTGAACAGATCCTGTGCCTCACCTTCACCAAGGCCGCAGCCGCCGAAATGGCCAATCGGCTGCGCAAAACTCTGGGCACATGGGCCAGACTGCACGATGATCAGGTGCTCGCGGCCGAGATCAATCTGAAATCCGGCGAACGCGCCGATGCGGCAATGCTGAAGCGGGCGCGGCAGCTTTTCGCCCATGTTCTCGATCTTAGCGAAGGGCTGCGCATCCAGACCATTCATGCCTTTTGCCAGGCCCTTTTGGGCCGCTTTCCGCTGGAGGCGGGCCTGTCGCCCCATTTCGATCTGATCGAAGATCAAGGGGCAAAGGATCTGCTGGCAAAAGCCCGCGAAGACGTCATCAATCATAGCCGCCATCTGGCAAAAAATGATCAGAAACTGGCCGATGCCATCAGCCGGATCGCCAGCGAGGTGAATGAAGAAGGGTTTGACGCCCTGATCAACACCCTGATCCATGAACGCCGGATTTTACATGATCTTTTGCAGGCTTATGGCATGGAGGGGCTGATCACCGCCATTCGCCGACGGCTGGGGGTGCATGAGGGGGAAACGGCCGAAAGCCTTCTGAGCGATGCGTTGAGCGACAATGCCTTGCCCCTCGATGACCTCAGGCATTTTTTAGCTCTGTTGCATGAAAAGGGCGGCGTAAAAGATAAACAGCACATCCCCGCCCTGGAAAGCATCTTCGCCACGCCTGCTTCAGAGCGCACAGCCTGTTGGGATGCCTATGGCCGTGTTTTTCTGACCGGAAAGGGCGAACCCCGCAAAACAAGCAAATATCCAGTGAAAGCCGTGAAAACGGCCTGGCCCGAGGTGGTCGATTTCATCGCGAACGAAGCGGCGCGGCTCCTCGCCATCGACGACAGGCGCAAGCTTATTCAGGTGAGCCAATTTGCCGAAGCGGCTTTGCGCGTGGGCGCGGCGATCCTGTCAAACTATGAAGCCGCCAAAACACGCGAAGGCGTTCTGGATTATAATGATCTGATCGCGGCAACGGAAAAGCTATTAAAGCGTGACGATATCGCCCCATGGATTTTATATAAGCTTGATGCCGAAATCACCCATGTTCTGGTGGATGAGGCTCAGGATACCAATCCCGAACAATGGTCGGTGATCAATGCGCTGACCGATGATTTCTTTTCCGGCCAATCCGCCTATGAACCGAAACCCGTCAGCGATCAGCCGCCATTGGATCGCACATTATTTGCGGTGGGGGATTTAAAGCAATCGATCTATGGCTTCCAAGGGGCTGATCCCCGCGCCTTCATAGGGGCCCGCGACCGGGTGCACGACAAGGCCGAGGCGGCCCATCAAAATTTCGGGCAGATCGCCCTCGATCAATCCTTTCGCTCGGTGCAGGCGGTTTTATCCCTTGTGGATGCGGTGTTTGATGATCCGGCGCTGACCCAAGGCATCAGCCTCGAGGAGCGGGCGATCCGCCATCAGGCCCATCGCGCGGGCCATGGCGGCCTTGTGGAGCTATGGCCCATCGAGCCGCAATCTGAAAAGATCGTGGATGATGCCTGGGATGTGCCCGATCAGCAGCAGCCCGATGACAATGTGCAGGCCCGATTGGCGGTGCGTATCGCCCGGCATATCCGCGCCCTGCTCGATAATGGCGAACAGCTCAGCGCCCGGGGGCGGGCGATCCGACCGGGGGATATTCTGATCCTGATGCAAACCCGCTCGCCCTTCGTTGATTTTCTCATCAAGAAACTCAAGCAATTGCATGTGCCGGTGGCCGGATCGGATCGCATGACCATCACCGACCAGATCGCGGTCAAGGATATGCTGGCGGCGGCGCATCTCGCCTTGCTACCCGAAGATGATCTGTGTTTGGCCACGGTTTTAAAGGGCCCCCTGATCGCCCTTGATGAAGCGGCTTTATTTGATCTGGCCCATGATCGCGGCCAGCAAAGCCTGTGGGATCGCCTTCGGGAAAAAGCCCCCGATCACCCGATCTTTGCCCCGGCTTTAAAGCAGATCGAAGCGATCCGCGCCGGGGCCGATCAGATGCCGCCTTATGAATTTTTTGCGCGCCTTGCGGGCCCTTTGGGGATGCGCCGGGCGCTGATCGGTCGGATGGGGGCCGAGGTGCTCGATCCTTTGGATGAATTGCTGCGCCTTGCCCGTGATTATGAAACCAATCAGCCGCCATCCTTGCAGGGCTTTTTGCAATGGATCGAGCGGGGCGGTGCCGAAATCAAGCGCGATCCCGAACAAAAAGGCCGCGATGAAGTGCGCATCATGACCGTGCATGGGGCCAAAGGCCTGCAAGCGCCCATCGTTTATCTGCCCGATTGCAATCGTCTGCCGCCTTTGGATCAAAGCCTGCTGAAGCTTTCCCCCGCCGCCCCCAGCGGCCGGCCTGATCTGCCTTTGTTGATCTGGCGCGGCAATAGCAAAAGCCTTGAAGTCGGCCCCTTGAAACAAGCGCGCGATGCGCTGACCGCCATCGCCGAACAGGAATATTGGCGGCTGCTTTATGTGGCGCTGACCCGGGCCGAGGATCGGCTTTATGCCTGCGCATGGGAAACCCAGAAGACATCTTCGGTTCAAAGCTGGTATGAACGGATCAAAAGTGGGATGGAGCGGCTAAAGGATGTTGAACACATTACCAATCCCGAGGACGAGCGCACCATCCTGCGCTTTTCCGGCCAGCAGACCTGCCCGCCCAAAGCCGAGGAACAGGCGCTGGAACCCGATGGCCCGATCGACCGGCCCGCATGGCTTGATCAGCCGCCGATGGCCGAACCGATCCCGTCGCGCCCGCTCAGCCCCTCGCGCCCCACAGATGAAGAGCCCGCAGCTTTAAGCCCCCTTGAAGCCGGGCAATCCCATCGCTGGCAGCGCGGGCTTTTGATCCATAAATTGCTGGAGCTTCTGCCCGAAATTGCCCTCGAAAATCGCGAAGCGGCGGCGCGGCGCTTTTTGGCGCAACCCGCTTATGCCCTCGACCCTAAAACCATTGATCAATGGTGGGCCGAGATCGCGGCTATTTTGGATGCTGAAGATTTTTCCGCCCTGTTTGCTCCGGGCAGTCTGGCCGAAGTGTCTTTGGCCGGATTGGTGGGGGATCGGGCGATTTCCGGCCAGATCGACCGGTTGGCAGTCTCGGATCAGGGGGTGTTCATCATCGATTATAAAACCAACCGTCCGCCCCCCCTCAAGGTCGAGGACACCAGCCCCGCCTATCTGCGGCAAATGCGGGCCTATCGCGATGCCCTGCGCCGCATTTATCGGGATAAACCCATCCGCTGCGCCCTTTTATGGACAGATGGGCCGCGCTTGATGGATCTGCCCGACGATCTTCTCGATCGCCAAAAGCTTGCGGGCTAAGGCGGCGATTTTCATTCAACATCGCTTGATGTCGTTCTGGCATCTTGACCGGGGGCATGGGCCTCCCTACTTTCAGGCCAAGCAGACGCATCCGGCCTTCATCCTCATGAATGCCGCCCATGCGGCTTTCAGCCAAGAGAATGGAGTGCATGATGGCGACGATTAAAATCAGTGACGCAAGCTTTGAAAATGATGTTTTGAAATCCGATAAGCCGGTTCTGGTGGATTTTTGGGCCGAATGGTGTGGCCCTTGCAAGATGATCGCCCCGGCTTTGGAAGAAATTTCCGGCGAGCGCGATGATCTGGTGATCGCCAAGATCAATATTGATGACAATCCCGAAACACCCACCCGCTTTGGCGTGCGCGGTATCCCCACGATGATCCTGTTTCACAAGGGCGAAGCGCAGGCCACCAAGGTGGGTGCTCTGCCAAAGCAACAGATCGCCAGCTGGATCGACGACGCCCTTTTGTGAGCCTGCGCCTTTGCTGATCGCATAAAATCACACGGCTCCAACGCCCGGTCATCCATGGCCGGGCGTTTTGCTTTTTAAACCGCTGGGAAAAAACCTTTTGCCATAAAAAAGGGGGGGCGCATCAGGCCCCCCCTTTGCCGCAAGGCATTGGCCCAGATCAGAAGCTGGAAATCAGCCGAACATAGGCCATGCGCCCACGGGGATCATGGGTGCGGCTTTCAAAGCCACCATCGGTATTGACGAAAGGCGGAGCATTATTAAAGAGATTGATCGCCCCCACCGCGATACTTGCGCCTTTCAGCGGACCATATTCACCAAAGCTATAGCCATATTGGGTATCAACCGTGGTGTGGCTTTTGATCTTGGAAAATTGCAGCCCGCCATCGCACAAAAGTGTTTCAGGATTGGGGCTTGAAAAATCCGCCGGGCTATCGCCGCCGCCGCAATTCTGATCATCCCTCAGGCTATCCGTGTAGCGCACGAAGGTCACAAAATTATGGCCGCCATTGCGATAACCAAGGGTGGCATTGAAGCGCAATTCCGGGATGGGAGCAGCAAAATTCTGCGAATTGCGCGAGCCCGCCGCATCGATGATGGCTTCGCCCACGCCCACGGGCGCCCGGTATTTATTGACATAGGTGCCTTCAATCCCGGCACGGAAGGTGCCGATATTGGTATCATAGCTGTAATTGACCGAAGCATCGACGCCATTGGTTTTAATCCCCGCCGCATTGATGAACTGCGTGCGAATAAAGGCGAGGCCGCCGGTTGGCCCAAGCACCACATCCCGACCCAAAAGCGTGGGATCAAAATTGGGATCGCTCTCGATCAACGCCCGGCGGGCCACTTCTTCGGGCTGCTGACGAACGATGATGTCATCGAAATCAAACTGCCAGAAATCAACATTCAATTCCAAACCGGCAATCGGTGTGGCCGTGAAGCCGACATTGAAATTGGTTGATTCTTCGGGCGCCAGTTCTTCATTCCCCACAGTATTGATGGCAATGAACGGCTGCCCGCCGGTGCGGGGATCTTCCACTGAATTGAGGCTGGTTTGATTGCCGAATTGCTGGAAGATCGAAGGGGCCCGAAAGGCAGTGCTGAAAGAGCCGCGCACCGAAAGCCAATCAGTGGGGGTATAAAGAACCGCGACCCGCGGATCGACGGAATCGCCAATGCTGCCGCCATAATCTTCAAAGCGCACGGCTGCGGAAATTTCCAGATTTTTGGTCACCGGGATCTGGGTTTCCGCAAAAAGCGCGTAAACATCCCGGCTTCGGTCAAAATCTTCAATTGCCGCAGTGACAAAGAGGAAATTGCCACGATTGGTATTGTCATCAAAATCCTGCGCCAGCCGATCCTCACGATATTGGAAACCAAAGGCCACACCCAAGGGGCCAGCGGGCAGATCAAAGGCCTTGCCCGCAATCACACCATCCAGAACCGTGAGATCGCTATCCCCTTCGAGATTGATATCACCGGTGATAAAATCCAGAACATCGCTGCTATTGCGGACTGGTACGAAAACCTGATTGCCCTGAGCATCCAAAACACCGGGCACCGGAACGGTTGCACTGGGATCAGCCAGAAAGCCCGAGCCGAAGGGATTATAGAAGAAGCAATTGCCAACGCCCGGCGTACCGGTAGCGGGATTACAATTCTGCCCGCCCAAGCCGTTCAGCGCCAGATTGGTTTGCAAATCAAGCCCATCGGAACTGTTCAGGCGATAATCATTGATGCCCCGGGTATAGCTGACATCATAATACCAGTTTTCCGAAATATCCCCCCGCATCCCGGCATTGATGCGATAGGTGTTATGGGCAAATGTATTGGGATTGGGATCATTGGTGAAGAAATCATCCACCTGCCCTGAGCCGGGGCTGCGGCCAACAAAGAAGAGCGCCGCACCGGTAAAGGGATTGAACGGATTGGTGGGGGCGATGAACAGGGGATCAATGATCGGGAAATTCGAGGTCTGGCGTGTGGCGCGATTGCGGGCATAGGTGAATTCACCATAAAATTCCGCTGCCTTGCT
This sequence comes from Iodidimonas sp. MBR-22, assembly GCF_029946565.1. NCBI lineage: Bacteria > Pseudomonadati > Pseudomonadota > Alphaproteobacteria > Iodidimonadales > Iodidimonadaceae > Iodidimonas > Iodidimonas sp. MBR-22. The sequence continues at coordinate 314,602 of NZ_JARKVQ010000001.1, read as the reverse complement.
GAATTCATGGGTGAGGCTGGCATAGCCCTGTAACCGCGTTTCTTCAGGCACATGATTGAAATCACGGGCGAAATCAAATTGGCAAGTGCCATTGAATCCGCCGGTGCCATTGGGCAGAGCAATATTCACGCCTGTGCCCAGAAAGGGATCCTGCAGAGGCGCAAATTTCACATCGTCATCAAATTGCGCGGCTTCAGCGCATTGCGGATCGGGAACGATCACATTGCCCTGGCCCAAGGCCCCGAACAAAGCCGCCAACGCAGGCAGATCGGGATTGGATGGGTTCAATTGCGGAATGGGCGGCGAGAGTAAGATGAAATTGCCCGGTGTGCTGGTAATGCCCGATACGCTTTGGCCATTTACGCCACGGAAGGCTTCGGGGCGAAGATCACGCTCCCGCGTGGTCAGTGATGTGCGATCGAGATAGCTGGCCGCCACCACCATATGGGTGCGATCATTCCCGCCGCCGATGATGCCTTCAACCTTCAGGTCGTTTTGGCTATTATTGGTATTGCCCTGCCATTCGCCTTTCAGTTCCAGGCCTTCAAATTTGCTGCGGGTGATGAAATTGACAACACCGGCCACCGCATCCGAGCCATAGATGGCCGCCGCCCCATCCTTGAAAATTTCCGTGCGTTCCAAGGCGATCATCGGGATCAGGGAGGCGGTATCGACGAACAAAATTCCCTCATCGGTGGGCGCGGCCGAACTCACCTGCCGCTTGCCATTCAACAGCACAAGGGTGGAGGCAAGGCCAAGGCCGCGCAGATTGATCGATTCCGTGCCCGTGGTCAGATTCTGGGTAAAGGCATCGGGATTATTCTGCGCCCCATTATTGATGGTGAGGGTATTGGTGAGATCGGCGATATCGGCCGCCCCGATTTCCCGCAAATCATCCTGACCGATGATCGAGATGGGTGAGGGCCGTTCGGATTGGCGCGGCGAGCGGATATAGCTGCCGGTAACGGTGATTTCTTCAAGGCCGGCATCGTCCGCCACCGATTGCTGCGCTAAGGAAGGCACGGCCATCAGGGTGGCAAAGGACAAAGAGGCCAAAGCCGTTCCAAATTTTAAAGCATTGATCTTTTTCATGAGGTCCCCCTGGCGGGTTTATGACAAAATTAAATGAACTGAAGGCAGGGAAAGGGGGGCGCATCAGGCCCCCCGTGCATCAGAATTTGGTCAGCAGCCGCACATAAAGCACCCGGCCACGCGGATCATGGACCTTGCTGTCAAAGCCGCCATTGGTGTTGACCGAGGGCGGATCTTCCCCGGTGACATTGATGGCGCCAACCGTAACCCCCACATTCTCGGCGAAATCGAGATATTCGCCCAATTGCACGCTATATTGCAGATCGACCGTGAACTGGCTCGATACCCTGCCATTTTCCTCGCCCACAAAAGTGGCGGTGGGGCTGAGCTGATCATCATTATAATCATGGATATAGCGGCCGACGGCAAAAAAGCTGTGCGCGCCCATGGCCCAATTGATCCCGGTATTAAAGCGCAGGCGCGGCGTGGGATCGCCCACATTGCGGAAATTACGATTGCCAACACCCCGGATCTCGATCCCCAATGTGGGATCAAAGACATCATAATTGAAGATATAGGTGCCTTCGAAAAAGGGCGAGAACACCCCATAATCGCTATCCATCACATAGCGCAGATTAAGATCCACCCCATCGGTTTCGATGCTGGGTGCATTCACGAATTGCGTGTTCACCTGCGAGAGGAGCGGCAAGGCGGCCCCCAAGGGACGGACGAAAGGCGGGCTAAGAAGGGCGCCTGCACGCTGCAGCGGATTTTCGATCGCCCCTGCCGCATCCAGAAGCGCCTGAGCATTTTCCTTGACGATGGCATCGCGGAATTTGAAATTCCAGTAATCCACATCCACCGAAAGCCCCTCAAGGAAGGATGGCTCCCATGTGCCGCCCAGATTGAACTGACGCGATGTTTCAGGCTTCAGATTCTGATTGCCGGTCGTGAATTCGGCAATGAAGGCGGTATTGCCGAGCAGCGGATCGGTCAGCTGCGCCAAGGCCACGAAACCTTCGGTATTCTGCTGGAACAAGGATGGCGAGCGGAAAGAGGTGGAATAGGTGCCCCGCAATCTCAGATCCGGGGTGGGGGTGATCAGCACGCCCACCTTGGGATCGACGGTATCCCCCACATCATCAATATCTTCATAACGAACCGAAGAGCTGATTTCAAACCAGTTGGTGACCGGCAGATTGATTTCGGCAAAAACCGCAACCACATCGCGATCCGCCTCCCAATCATTGACCCGGGTACCCGCCCCGCTCACGAACAGGAAATTGCCATTATTGGAATTGGTATCGGCATTAACGGAAAATTCTTCATTCCGGAACTGCGCCCCAACGGCAAGGCCGATCTTGCCCCCCGGCAGGGTAATCGTATCGCCCAGATCGCCCGAGAGCACCGCATCGACCACCAGAAGATCGGAATCGATATCGATCAGATTACGGCCAAGAATGAAATCGAAAATCTCGTCGCTATTGGCTACGGGCACCGGCAGCCCGGTGGCCGGATTGATCACTGTGGCACCTTCAGGTGAGGTGAAGGACGAAGCAAAGGGATTGAAGAACTGGCAATTGCCAACCCCCGGCACGCCGGTCAGCGGATTACAGTTTTCCCCACCCAGGCCATTCAATGCAAAGAAGAATTCTGTGGCCAATGTGTCCTGAGCCGAGACCGTGAAATCATTTTGCGCGGCCACCAGATCGGTTTGCAACCGCCAGGTATCATTGATCGCCCAATCCAGCCCAACAACGGCCCGGAAGGTATCGGAATCATGGGTGCTATCAACCGGCTCGCCCTGACCCAAAGGCCGAACGAGGGAGATGGCATCCACCCCGAAAGGATTGAAAGGATTAGGCGCAATGGCCCGGGGATTATTGGGATCGCCAAAAGTGCCCGGCGCAAAACCCCCGGAAAAGCCCGGAATGGTTTGCGGAATCAGAACCGGGAAGGTGGGGGTGTTGCCCCGCTTGGCGCGATTGCGGGCAAATGAAAACTCGGAGAAAAATTCCAGATCATCGGTGATGCTGTAACCCACCTTGGCAAAACCCTGCAGGCGGGTTTCTTCGGGCACCAGATTAAAGAAATCACCAAAATCAAGACGACAGAAGCCAACCACCCCGGCCGGAATCCCAAAAGCCGGAACGGCAGCGGGCGGCAGGGAATTAGGATTGGCGGCACAGCCCGGATCGGCGAAAGCCGGCGTTTGCCCCGCGCCCACAAGGCCATTGAAAATAGCACCAAACAGCGGATTAGGCGGCGGCGCGGTGAGGATAAATGTGCCCGGCTGGCCGATAGAGCTGACATCCGGCCCGCCAAATTCCGACAGGCGCTTTTCGCCGGTGGTCAGCGATGTGCGATCCATAAAGCTGACAGCGGCCACGGCATAGCCACGATCAAACTGCACGCCGCCCATGCCTTCGATCTTCAGATCGGTTTGCGTGCCGGTATCCACCACGCCCTGATAATCGGCCCTGATTTCAAAGCCTTCAAAGCGATCCCGGGTGATGAAATTGACCACACCCGCCACCGCATCCGAGCCATAAAGCGTCGCCGCCCCATCCTTCAGGATTTCCATCCGTTCGATGGCGATCATCGGCACCAGCGACGAGGTATCCACGAAGCCCACCCCATCATCGGTGGTGGCCCCGCTCACCACCTGCCGACGGCCATTGAGCAGCACGAGAGTGGATGACACCCCAAGGCCGCGCAGATTGATATTGCTGGTTCCGGTGGAAAAATTCTGGGTAAAGGCGTCCGGGTTGTTTTGCGATCCCGTGTTGATCGTCAGGGTCTGGACGATATTGGCAATATTGGTGGCGCCGATCTTGTCGATATCCGCACTGCCGATCACCGAAATCGGCGAGGATTGGCTCACCCCGGAAGACCGGCGGATATAGCTGCCGGTGACGACGATTTCTTCAAGGCTGATTTCAGCCGGTTCTTCCTGCTGGGTTTGGGCCCAGGCGGAAGCAGACCCCAAAAGGCAAGCAGACGTTGCAAGTGCTGTCGTCGCCCGCAATACGGATTTTGCGTAAAACATAACCTCTCCCAAAATGACCCAAAACCACATGCAATTTTGTTTTTAAACCGCTTGCACCATGGTCGTTATTTCTTTTCTGGACCGAGATTGATGGACTGCCATGCGTCCGTCAAGTGGCTCTATACTGCGGATGAGAAGTAGTTGTCAGATTGCAACACCTGCCAAAAACGGCAAGAAGGATGCTTTGTTCTGGTTCTTGGGCTGTGCTTTTGTCTCAATCCATTCTGAGCAGATCCTATTCATTCCCATGACAAAGGCAGAGTCCATGAGCGAGAATACGACAGGACGACTTTCCGGCAAAGTTGCGTTGATAACCGGTGCAGGATCAGGGCTTGGTCGCGCCATGGCCCTGCTTTTTGCCCGTGAAGGGGCGAAGGTCATCGCCACCGATATCAATGAAAAAAGCGCCCAAAGCGTTGCCCAAGAGATTGGCGATAAAGCTTTATTTCTGCATCAGGACGTGACAGATGAAGCCCGCTGGGACAGCGTGATCAGCGAAGGTTGCGCCCATTTTGGTGGACTTGACATTCTCGTGAACAATGCCGGAATCGGGGGGATGGGATCGGTGGAAAACACCTCCACCAAGGATTGGCGGCGCATGCATGAGGTGGATCTCGACAGTGTTTTCTTTGGCTGCCGCGCCGCCCTGCCGGCCTTGCGCCAAAGCAAAAGCGCTTCGATCATCAATATCTCGTCGATTGCCGGAATTCTGGCGGATGGCAATATGGCCTCTTATTGCTCATCAAAGGCGGCGGTGCGGCACCTCACAAAATCGGTAGGCCTTCATTGTGCACGCAATCGCTATCCGGTCCGCTGCAATTCTCTGCATCCCGCTTTCATCGATACGGCGATTCTGGATGATGTGATTCCCGGCATGCCGCGCGATGTTTTATTGGAAAAACTGGCCAGGGGAAATCCCATGGGCCGGGTGGGTGAACCCATGGATGTGGCCTATGCTGCCCTGTTTCTGGCCAGCGATGAAGCCAAATTCATCAATGCCAGCGAATTGCTGATCGATGGCGGCCTCAGTGCTCAATAAATGGGCTCAATGAATGGGCTCAATGAATGGAAAGGATCAGCCGCAACTGAAAAGGGGGCCTGATCAGTGATCAAGCCCCCTTACCCCGCCCCATTCTGTTCAAATTACGAGATTGTTCAAAACTCAAGGCCACTCAAAACTCAAAGCCACTCAAAACTCAGGGCTGCTCAAAATTGAGGGCTGCCGTGCCCGCAGCCTTCTGGCTGAAATCGGCATCCCCCCATAATTCAGGATGATCGCGCAACATCGGCGCCCCCAAAAGCGGCTTGTTCACGCCCTGATGGCAGGTGCTGCAATTGACCTTCGCCACATCACCCAAAGGCCCCAGCCGATTTTCGGGAAAAACGTCTGTGAGCGGCTTCAGATGATCCTGATTAAGCATCCGGGTCATCTGGATGCCATGCCAGGCAGTGGTCCGCTGGGGCGGGCTTTGCGTCCAATCGCCAAAGCTGCGGCTATTATGGCAGAAGGTGCAATTCACCCCCAGGCTCTGGCTCATATGGATCATCAGGGCATAGGTTTTCTCGGTCTGCTGGATCGGGGCATCATGGGCTCCGGGCAAAGCCTTGGGGGCCGCAATGCGGATCGCCTCATCATCAAGCAGATAAGCGCTGAAGGGATCGGCAGGCAAGGAGCTGTAATTGATCGCGGCTACCGGATGATTCTGGCCACCATCCCAGCCCACCATCTTCGTTGTGGGTGGTGGGGCGGCAAACCAGATATTGGCGGGCACCGGCTCGCCACGATGGCAGCTATAGCAGGTGACCCCGGTCTGGCTCACATGATCGCCCCAATCGCTATTGATCTGGCGGGTCATGGAAATCATCGACCGGGCAACGACCTTGGTATAAACACTGTCGTCCGCCAGATTTTCGGGATTATGGCAATAGTTGCAGCCCTGTTCGGGTGGGGCCACCCATTCGGTGATATGGGCCATCAACCGATCAAACTGATCGGCGGTCAGATCCCCCAGCACCTGAACATTCTGATAAATCTCGGTCGCCATCGGCCCATCGGCGGGCACCGGATCATAGATCGGCGGCGGCACCTCATTGAGCTTCACCAAAAGCGCATCGAGCCTTGGATTGCTCACCTGCTCCATCCCCGTGCCCCGATAGCCGATCTGCTGGCTATCAAGGGGGGGCACATCCACGGGATCATCGCAGGCGGCAAGCCCTAAGGGCACGATCAGCATCGTGATCAGCCCCGTTGTGCGTGCCCACCGGCCCGACACAGGATTTCTCTTGTCTATGAATGACATCACTGGCCTCCTGTGGCGGCGGGATCGACGGCGGGGGTGTAAACTTCGGGATAGGTTGGGGCCAGCCCATGTTTCACCGCCCAAAGATACCAGTTATCCACGGCCGTTCCGGTGAGCAAAATCCCGATTCCGCCGGTGAGAGTGCATAAAACCGCAAACCACCAGGCCCAGCGATGGATCGATTCCATGCTGGCATTAAAGCCCATGGTCCAGCGCCAGAAAAGGCCCGCGCGTTCCGATGCCGTGCCGCGATCAACGATCTGTTCGATTTCACGCTCACCGCCAAAGCGGCTGACCGCCAGAATGGTGGCTGCATGCATGGCAAAGAGAAGGGTCGAGCCATATAGAAAGACGATCGACAGCATATGGAAGGGATTATAGAACAAATTGCCATAACGCAGGGAAAAAGCCGCCGTCCAATCCAGATGCGGGAAAATCCCGAAGGGCACGGCTTCCGACCAGCTGCCCATCAATAAAGGCCGAATGAAGCCCAGCACCAGATAAAGCCAGATTGCCGCGCCAAAGGCCCAGGCTACATGGGTGCCCATGCCCAGCTGAACCGCCCGGCGATAGGTGCGCACCCACCATAAAATGATCGATGCGGTGAGGAAGAACCCGGCAATCAGCCACCATCCCCCTTCATTGAGGGGCGGAATGCCAATGCCATGTTCAGGCGATGGGGCCTCTAAGGCCAACCAGGGTAATTGCCGGACGAATTCCACCGGATCCCATCCCACCGAAGCCCACATATTGAGCCCGATGATCTCGAAAGCGACAAATCCGCAAACCAAAGACATCAGACCAAGCCAACCGAGATAGATCGGCCCGATCTGCGCATCACCAAGGGCACCCAGCCAATAAACGAAGCCACCCTTGCCTACACGCGGTTCATTTCCCGCACCCAGGGGAACACCGGGATAAACCGGGCCTCTGATCTGAACCTGTGTGAAGATATTTTGATAATCAGCCATCATCGCCCCCTCAGGACCATACCGGCAGCTTCAGCCACCAATCCCAGAATTCCGGCCATCCGCGTGTCCAGAAAGGACCACTGATGACAATGCAAACGGCGCTCCAGAATCCCGCACTCAGCGCCAGAAACAGGCCAAGGCGATGAATGCCCAGCGGCCCGATGGAGTATCCCATGACATCCCGGAAAAAGGTGTTTTCATGCTCTGCCGTTTTCACCGGTTCGCCTTTGCGCGGATTGGTGGACGACAAGATCAGGGAGCCGTGCAGCGCCAGAGCGAATGTCGTGGCGAAAAAGAAGCTGACGGCGATCATATGGGCGGGATTATAGTGGAAATGCAGATATTGGTAGCCCACATTGGACACCCAATCGAGATGCGAAATAATGCCATAGGGAAAACCATGCCCCCAGGCACCCAGCAAAAGCGGCCTGAAAACCACCAAAGTCACATAAGCGAAAATGGCAAAGCCAAAGGCGATGGGCACATGATAGCCGATCCCCAGTTTTCGGCAGATTTCCACTTCGCGCAAAGCCCATGAAACAAAGGACCCGATGGCGCAAATGGTGATGACCTGCCACAGCCCGCCTTCCTTGAGTGGGGCGAGGCCTAAGCCATATTCCAGATCCGGTGGCGCGATACTGATCTGCCACAGATTCCAGGTTGGCCCCAAAGCCGCCCCATAAACGATGAGGGCGGTTCCCAAAGCCGTAAAAAAGAGGGTGGTGATGCCAAAAAAGCCGACATAAAACGGTCCGAACCAAAAGTCGAACAGATCGCCGCCAACCAACGTTCCACCACGTACGCGATATTTTCTCTCGAAACTGAGCAAAGCCATGGTTGCTATCTCCGATCTGTCAAAGCAATCGTGCAATTACGCTCGCTTATACCGTTTCATGGGGTGGCAACGGGCCGGGGGGCACATTTGTGCCACACCGTGCCGCCCGTTGACGTTTTCTGCAGCCCTTTTGGGGCCGGATATCGGATCAGATCCTGCGATCCTCTGATCAGGCAAAGCCCGCCATACGCGCCACCTGCATGGCCGAAGCTGCCGGACCTTCGATCCAATTGAACCGATCGGTGCTGAGCAAGATGAAATGAATCAAAATCGCCAGCACGAATAAAAACACGAACAAAGCGATCAAAGACCGTCTTGGATCGAATAAAAGCCAAACGCGCCACATGATGCGTCCTCCTTGTGATCAGCCGAAAATCGGCAATGCGGTTAAGGCAAGCTGAGCGCCTTCGATAAGCGAACTATATCCGCCTTCGCCGGGCAGCCACGGACGCCACATCCACACAAGAACATGCGCAACAATGGCAATCACGGTGAACAGGATGAAGCTTTGCATGAAGATGCGATGAAATTCCTTCGCCTCATCTTCAGACAGCCCCGAAAGGGAGCCGCCTCCTGGTGTTGTACTCATTCGTTTCTCTCCTTTTTAAGGCCGCAGCCTTGTGCGGACATCCGCACGGGTGACAAAGGGATGGGGGTCGAGTATCGGGGCGCCGATCATCCCATTGCCCGAAAAAGCGCCCCTACCACGACATGAAAGCATAAGGTATGCACGCATGCGCCTTCTCCCGCGCCTCACGGAAAACCGTGCGGCGGGGGCCGTGTTCCTGCGCCCGCGCGGTAAAGGGTGAAACCACCCGCGCAAGCAAAACTGCCAAAAGAAATATCCAGAAGGTGGCATAAAGGGTGAGCCGCATGGCCAGAACATCACGGCGTCGGTCATCGCTTACCGCCGGTCCTGTTTGTGCCAGATCAACCATATCACTCTCCCTCGTCCTGTTTCCGGCGGGCCCATGCCGCACCGGTGGTCCAATGCTTAAAAAGCGCCGGACATCTGTGTTTTCGCACTCAAAACGGTCTCGACCGTCACCTGCGCATCACCCTGTTCCCGACACAGCCTTTCGGCCACATCGCGCAAACGGCGGGCCGCCGATATGCGGGTCAGCACGGAATGTTCCGCCACCAGGCTATCGAGCAGGGCGCGGGCTTCCTGCTCCCAATCCACATTTTTCCGCAGCTTGGCCGGGGTTGGGGTGCCGCCATCCATATCCTTGGCCAAAGGCAGAATATGAAACAGCACATCAAACAATGCGTTGCACACTTCCTGCACCAGATAGCAGGCACCGGAATATCCCATGAAAGGCGTGCCGGTGTGCCGCCGGATGATCCCGCCGGGAAAAGATGCCGGAATATAGGCCGACCGTCCGCCCCGTTCGGCGATATACATGCGTTCATTATAGCTGCCGAACACCATCACCGGAGCGGTGCGGGCAATCGCTTCGCGCACGGCGGCATTATCGGGCTTTTGGCCGGCCACCCTTGAAAAACTGAAACAGCAGGGCAGGCCCATTTCCTCTTCCAGAAAATTGCGCACGCCCCGGCTATAGGTATCGGTGGCAACAATGCCGAAATTGGCGGTAGCAAAAAAATCCTGGGTCACCGACCGCCACAAATCCCAGATCGGCTTTAAGGTTGTGTTCTTTTCACGGGTGATGAAGGGTTCGGGATCAAGGCCGAGCAATTCCCCCAAAGTCCGCAGGAATTTGCTGGTGCTGTGCAGGCCGATGGGCGCCTGCAAATAGGGCTTTTCAAGGGATTCACACAGCAGGCGGCCAAATTCGCGATATAGGCAGATATTGACATCCGCATCCACCAGCCGCTTCACATCCGACAGATGCGAACCCAGCGGGAACACCATCGAAACCTCGGCCCCGATGCCTTCAACAAGGCGGCGGATTTCCGCCAGATCCGATGGCATATTGAAGCTGCCATAGATCGGGCCGATGATATTGACTTTGGGCGTCTCCCCCTCGGCGCGTTTTTTGGGCTTGGGCATCTTGCCGCCCTTGGCGCCATATTGGGTCCACAGCCAGTTCATCGCGCGATCCGCGCTTTGCCACTGATCCTCATCGATGGTGCGCGGCAAGAATCTTTGGATATTGGTGCCTTGGGGGGTGACCCCGCCGCCGATCATCTCGGCGATCGAGCCGGTCACCACCACCGCGGGCTGATCGGGATCAAGGGTTTTATGAGCCCGGCGCATCGCATCTTCGGTGCCATGCTGGCCAAGCTCATCTTCGCCCAAACCGGTGACAACGATGGGCAATTCATGGGGCGGCAGGGCATCGGTATAATGCAAAACCGATGTGACGGGCAGATTTTCACAGCCCACCGGTCCATCGATGATCACCTGCAATCCCTTGATCGCAGAAAAAACATAAACCGAGCCCCAATAGCCGCCCGCGCGATCATGATCGAGAACAAGCATCAGCCCACCTCCGCATCAATGATGCTGCCGGTGGTCCGTTCGGCCGGCTTTGCTTTGGATGGCGCGGCTTTGGCGGGCAGGCGGGGGGTATCTTCCCAGATGCCTGCGGCATAGCCGGTGCCCACACCTTCAAAAAACCGCTCCATCACATCGAAGCGATCCTTATTCCCCATGGCGCCCATCACCACCTGCGCCAGCGATCCCGCCCCCGCCGGGCCCATCAATGGCCGGGCCGAGATGAGATTGGTGAAATAAAGGGCGGGAATGCCGCGCTCTTTGGCTTTTTGCACCACCGGGGTCGTGCCGATGGCGAGATCCGGTTCAAAAGCCTCCATGGCCGCCAGATCCTGCTCCAATGAAGCGCGATAGCCAATCTCAACACCCTTTGCCAACAGCCAATCGCGATCATCATCCGACCAGGGCGTGCGCGGGCAGGCAGTGCCCACATAGCGCACATCGGCCCCGCTTTCGATCAGCAGGCGGGCAACCAGCAATTCCGATCCCTCATAGCCCGAAAGGGTGATCCGGCCCTTGATGGGATGATCGGCCAAAGCCGCACGGATCGCGGGCAAGGCCTTGTTTTGCGCCTCGGCCAGTTTATCCGGTGCAATCCCACAAAGGCCCGCAGCCGCTTCAAGCCAGGCGGCCGTGCCATCCACACCCACCGGAGCCGAGCCGAACACCGGGCGGCCAGCGGCTTCAAACTCGCGCACCGAAGCCGTGTAAAAAGGATGAATGGCGGCCACCGCCGCGCAATCAAGGGCGCTGTATAATTCCCGCCATTCCCGCGTTGGCACCACCGGTCCGGCGGCCAGCCCCATGGGTTCGAGCAATTGATTGATACTCATGGGATCAACGGGGAACATTTCGCCCAGTAAGGTGATGGTGGGCAGATCTTCGCGGCGACTTTCCGGAGCCTGTACCGGCCCGCTCATAATTTCGGCGCGGGCATAAGCCAGCATGGCCCCGGCCAGCACATCCTTGGCTTCGGCATGGGTGGGCACCCCAAAACCGGGCACATCAATCCCCACCACCCGCACGCCATTGATCGATTTGGGCAGCAGGCGCAAAGGCACGCCCGAAGCCGTGGGCACACATAAATTGGTAACGATGATGGTATCATAAAGCGCCGGATCGGCGAGATCGTGGACGGCATCCTTGATATCTTCAAAAAGCTTGCCAGTGACCAGCGTTTCCGAATTGAACGGCACATAACCCACGGTGCGCCGGGCCCCGTAAAAATGCGATGTGAAGGTGAGGCCGTACACGCAGCAGGCCGAGCCGGATAAAACCGTGGCCGTGCGCCGCATCCGCAATCCCACCCGCAGGCTGCCGAATGCCGGACACATGCTTTGGGGCTTATCATGGGGGCCTGCCGGATAATCGGCAGCATAGCGCTCAAGCACGGCGCTGTTGCCCGCCGCCTTTGCCTTCGCCCGCATTTTTTCAGCACCATTATGGCACGATGCCTCGGCTGCCGGGTCTTCAGACTTAGCCGGGGGCGGATCGATCTGAGCCAGTCCGCCCGGGCCTGCCGGATCAGACTTTTTCATAAATCACCTCCAGCGAGGGTTTGATTTTCACTTCACCGCCACACATATCGGCAAGGGTTGCGGGCTTCAGCACCACATCGCGGCCAACGCTATCGGCGGAAAACAGATCAAGAAGACCATCCTGATCCAAAGGCGTGGGGCGAAGCGGCGGCGCCGATGCCGTCTGCGCGGCCAGATCCTCGAACAGCGAAGCCCAAGGACTGCCGGGCATGCCGACGATCTGGTAATTGGCGGATTTGCGACGGATATCCTCATCCTGAGGAATCGCGGCCAGAACCGGAATGCCGACCTGATCGGCAAAAGCCTGCGCTTCGCCGGTGCCATCATCCTTGTTGATGACCAACCCCGCGACCCCCACATTGCCGCCCAGATTGCGGAAATAATCCACCGCCGAGCACACATTATTGGCCACATAAAGGGATTGCAGATCATTGGAGGCCACCACGATCACCTTCTGGCACAGATCACGGGCGATCGGCAGGCCAAAGCCGCCGCACACCACATCCCCCAGAAAATCGAGCAGCACATAATCGAAATCCCATTCATGAAATCCCAGCTTTTCCAAAAGCTCGAAGCCATGAATGATGCCGCGTCCGCCACAGCCGCGCCCCACTTCGGGGCCGCCCAATTCCATAGCAAAAACCCCATCGCGCATGAAGCACACATCGCCGATGGCCACATCTTCGCCAGCCAGCTTTTTCTTTGACGATGTTTCAATGATGGTGGGGCAGCTTCGTCCGCCAAAGAGCAGCGACGTGGTATCGCTTTTGGGATCGCAGCCAATCAGCAAAACCCGTTTGCCCTGCTGCGCCATCATATAAGACAGATTGGCAAGGGTAAAACTCTTGCCGATCCCACCCTTGCCATAAATGGCAATGACCTGGGTTTTTTTATCCGAACGGTTTCCCACCGGCGGCTCTGACTCGTGAAAACTATCGAGCGGGCTCATCTGATGGACCTCCAATCCAATATCATTTTAAGGCATGCCGGATCGCCGAACGCGGTCCGATAAGCATCATCGGCCTGACGAATGTCGGCCCGATGGGTGATCAGATCATCAAGGGATAAAGCCCGTGATGAAATCAGGGTCATGACCGCCGCCAGATCATCAGGCGTCCATTGCGCCGCGATCCGCAAACGGGCTTCGCGCATGAAGGCGGGGGGGAAGGAAAAAGACAAAGGCCGGGCATAGAAACCGGCCAGATTGATGATGCCGCCCGGAGCGAGCCGGGCAATTAAACGATCCAGAATGGCGCTATCGCCGCTGACATCGCAAATACTGTGATAATCGGTTTTCGGGTCATCATCGGGATGCACCACCTGATAACCCACTCCACCCCCGCGGCGGCCCGCATCCAATTCCCACACCATGGGATGGCCGCCGGCCTGCACCGCCAGCCGGGCGATCAGGCGGCCCAAAACCCCATGCCCGATGATCAGATCGGGCAGCGGTTCGATTGGCTGTTTGGGGAAGATAGCGTGATAGGCGGTGGCGGCCAGAGCCATTAAAATGCCCTGTTCCCCCAGATCAACACCCACCCGATCTTTGCTTAAGGAAATACAGCGATCAGCGGCAACCACCAGATGCGAAGCGGTCCCCCCAAACAGGCCCCTGACATCGCCAAAGCAATTGGCCCCGGGAACGAAAACCGCATCGCCCGTCTTATATCCGGTGGCCGATCCGGCCTCCAGAACATGGCCGACCGACTCATAACCCGGCACCAGAGGATAGCCCATGCCGGGAAAATCGGGCATGTCGCCGCTCCACAAAAGCCGTTCGGTGCCGGTGCTGATGCCGCTATAGCGGGTTTCAACCACAAGATCGGCATCATTGGGATCAACCAATGGCAGGGCCCGCAAGCCCAGCTGCTTTGGTTTTTCCAGAACGATTGCCATGCTCTCCATCTTGTTTTCGCTCCTTCAGCCTGTTCCTGCTGTGATGCCCTTGTCTGCTCGGGCCTGATCAGGGAATCGGCTTTCTGTGTGTAAGTTTAAAGTGACAGTTTGATTTGTCAACTTTATATGACGCATGGAGATGTCATATTTCAAGAAAACCCGGCGATGAGGATTATTTCCGGGCCAGCAAAAGCCGGGTGATCATGGGCTGAGCGGTTTTTTTCTCGGCGATTTGGCTAAATCCGGCGGTGGCCAGCATCGCTTTCAGGCGATCCGCCCGGCGCGGCTTGCCTTGCCCCATGGCCAGCAGATAAATCCCGAAATAGGCATCGCCCATGGCCCGCGCGCCCTTTGTATCGGCCATTGGCTCGGCCAGTAAAAGGCGCCCCCCCGGGGGCAGGGCTTCATAAGCGGCGGCCAAAAGCCGCTCTACGATCGCATCTTCATGATCATGCAAAATGCGCACGAAACAGATGAGATCAGCCCCCTTTGGCAAGGGATCGCGGGTAAAATCACCGCCCACACAAGACAGCCTTTGGGCGGCCACCAGATCGGATCGGGCATCGCCCGCCCGCGCCGCCACATCGGGCAAATCAAAAAGAATCAAGCGGGCATCCCGGGCTTTTTGGGCGACATGCGCCAAAAACACCCCCTCGCCCCCACCCACATCAAGAATCACCTGATGCCTGTGCACGGGATAAGCGGCCAGCACCTGTTCAGCGATCATATCCTGGGATGCGGCCATCAAGGCGCTGTAGCGGGCAACCGATTTTGCATCCGGCTTTGGGTGATTCGCACCCCCGCCCTTTTGGGCATAGGCCCAGAATGCGCCCAGTTCGGTGCGGTGCTGTGGATTGCGAAACAGGGCCACGGGATCGGCCAGATCGCGATACAGCATATCATGATGGGCGATCATCGCCAGCAGGCCCCGATCCCCCACAAGGCTCGCCCCCAGCGCCCCCAAAGCATAAGACTCACCCTCAACCCGATCAATCAGATCAAGGGCAACCCCGGCATCCAAAAGCCGCCGGGCGGCTTCGATCTCAAGCCCATTGGCACGGGCCAGCGCCTGCAGCGGCACCGGGCCATCCGCCAATTGCTCAAACAGATCAAGGGCGACCAAAGCCGCCAGAATCTGGGAATAAACAAAGCCCGCGCACAGATCGAAAAGCGCCGCCGCCCTTTTGCGGGCAACCGCCCGGGTGAGGGGAAAGCGCGCGGCCTGAAAACGAAAGCGGCGACTGGCTAAAAGCCGATTGCGCAGGCGATGAAGCCACGGGTTCAGTGGGCTGCTTCCCAGATCATTTGCGGCAGGAAGCTGCGGGTAACAGCCCGGATTTCAGCACATAAAACGGCCCGGCCCGGGCAAAGGGGGATCTGATCGATGGCGCTGGCAATCAGATGTTCCAGCCTTTCAACCGCGCGCGGCAGGCCAAGGGCCAAGGCGGCATTGGGCCGACCCAAAGCATCATCGCGGCCCACCGGCTTGCCTTCCTGCTCGGCGGAACCCGCCACATCGCGAATATCATCGGCCACCTGAAAAGCCTCGCCCAAACGCTCGCCAAAATCGCGCCACCCCGGATCGGCCTCAAAGCCCACAGCCACCGCCCCAGCCAGACTGGCCGCCGCAAACAAGGCCCCGGTTTTTGCCTGCTGATAGGCCGAAAGATCGGCATGGGGCTCACATTCCCACGCCTGACCTGCGGCAATACCCAAAGGCATCCCAACCGATCGGGCCAAAATGCTCAAAAGCGCTGATAAGCGTTCGGGCCGGGCTGCGGCCTCAACCGCTAAAATCTCGAAGGCCATCACGATCAGCGCATCCCCGGCCAAAACCGCCAGGCGCTCATCAAAGGCCACATGCACCGATGGCTTGCCCCGGCGCATGGCCGCATCATCAAAACAGGGGAGATCATCATGAACCAAAGACGCACAATGCAACAGCTCGATCGCGCTGGCGGCCCCGAACATGATGGACGCATCCTGATGATCGGGCTTTGGTGCCGGGCTGCACGCCCGGGCCACCGAAAGGCACAAGCGGGGGCGAATGCGCGCCCCGCCGGGAAAAACCGCATGGCGCATGGCCGCACCCAAACGCGGTGGGGCCCCCGGGCCTTCTCCGCGATCCAGAGCCCGCATTAAGGTTGCTTCGATTTGGTGCATCGGATCCATCCGGCCTCTCCTGCGCAATGGACTGGTCATGCTTCACTGTCAGATTTTATAGTCACATATTATTGTCAATTAGTATAGACATAAGAACCGCATCAGGCGAAAAACACGGATCAGGAGCATCCATGGCCGCATCAGTGATCATTATCGGCGCCGGGATTGGCGGCTTGAGCGCGGCCTTAGTGCTCGCCTCCCGGGGCTATGCGGTCACCATTCTGGAACGCCAGCCCGTGCCGGGGGGCAAGATCCGCAGCCTAGATGGCGGCGGGCGGCCCATCGATAGCGGCCCCACGGTCTTTACCCTGCGGGCGGTGTTCGATGAAATTTTTGCCCATGCGGGCTTATCTCTTGATGATCATCTTGGCCTCAAGCCGGCTTCTGTTCTGGCCCGGCATTTCTGGTCGGGCGGGGCGCGGCTCGATCTTCATGCCGACCCCGAACGCACCTGCGCTGCCATCGGCGATTTTGCGGGGGCCGCCGATGCCCGCGCCTATCAAGCCTTTGCCGCCCAATCGAAACGCTGCTTTGAAACCCTGGATCACAGCTTCATGCGCCAACCCAAACCAAGCTTATCCGGGCTTATAGGGGCAGGGTTACAAGGCGGGGCCAAGGGCATGACCGATCTGCTGGCGATCTCGCCCTTTGCCCGCTATGGGGAAAGCCTGGCGCGGCAATTTCGCGATCCCCGGCTGCAACAGCTTTTTGGCCGCTATGCCACCTATTGCGGATCGTCGCCCTATGCCGCCCCGGCCACCCTGATGCTGGTCGCCCATGCCGAACAAAAAGGCGTATGGCAGATCAAGGGCGGCATGGCGGCGCTGGCCCGTGTCCTTGGCGAACTGGCCATCAAGGCAGGGGCCCTCTTCTGCCCGCGCCATGAGGTCACGGCCATCCGCCCAAGGGGGCCGAAATCCAAAGGCGGGGGGGGCTATGAAATTCTCATCAACCATCAAGGATCGCAGCAGAGCATGATGGCGGATATGATCTTGTTCAATGGCGATAAAACAGCCCTGCAATCAGGTTATTTCGGAAACGAAATGAAAAAGGCTCTGCCAAAGCTTTCACAGGCCAAAGCCCGCGCCGAGCGATCTTTATCGGCGCTCACATGGTCGATGCTGGGGCGGATCAAGGGAGGTCCCCTCCATCATCATATGGTTTGTTTTTCCGATGATTATGGCCGCGAATTTGATCAGCTTTTCCGCCAGAAAGCCGTGCCCCATGATCCAACGGTTTATCTGTGCGCACAAGATCGCAGCCTGAGCGATGACCAGCCCACGGGACGAGGCCCTGTGAACGGCACAGAGCGGCTGTTCTGTCTGATCAATGCCCCGGCCAATGGCGATCAGAAAACCTATGATGAGGAGGAGATCAAAGGATGCGAAGAGCGGATGCGTCGCCGATTGGAAGCCTGTGGGCTGGAACTCAGCAATCCCCATTGGGTGGAAACCACCAGCCCGCAGGATTTTGCGGCCCTTTATCCGGCCACCGGCGGGGCGCTTTATGGCCCGGTGTCTCATGGCTGGCGGGCCTCGTTCCAAAGGCCGGGGGTGAAAACGGCCTGTCCGGGGCTGTATCTGGCGGGGGGGAGCGTGCATCCGGGGCCGGGGGTGCCGATGGCCGCCCTTTCGGGGCTGATGGCGGCCAAAGCGCTGATCAGGGATCACGAGGGCCGGGATTTGACCAGCCCCTGAAGGATGGCGGCTATCTGTGGTATTATTGCGATGCCTTGAGCGAAGATGGGCGCTATGGCCTTACCCTCATCGTTTTTATCGGCAGTGTGTTCTCGCCCTATTATGCGTGGGCTGGCTGGCAGCGACCGGAAAATCACTGCGCCTTTAACATTGCCCTTTATGATGGCAAAAAACGCTATTGGGCGATGACCGAACGCCGCGCCGACCGGCTGGAAACCAGCCCCCAATGCCTGCGCATCGATCAAAGCAGCCTGCGTTTCACCCCCACGGCCCTGATCGCCGATCTTCATGAAACCAGCACCCCATGGCGGCGGCCCATCCGGGGCCGGATCACCATTCCCCTGCCCGCATCCTTTGGGCCTTTTCATGATCTTGACCCCCATGGCCGCCATCAATGGCGACCGCTCAACCCCCATATGCGGGTGAAGATCGAAATGGACGAACCCCGGATGCACTGGACCGGCCATGGCTATTGCGACATGAACCGGGGCGCGGAACCTTTGGAGCGGGCCTTTCGCCAATGGCAATGGTCGCGCGCCCGGCTTGATCAGGAAAGCATTGTTTTCTATGATCTTTTGCGCCGCGATGGCAGCCGCCACGCGCTCGCCCTGCGCTATCATGAAAATGGCAGCATGAAAGCTTTTACCCCACCGCCTTTGACCCGGCTCCCCACCAGCGGCTGGCGGATGCGGCGGCTCACCCGCAGTGATCGGGGGGCTGCGGCCACCTGCCTGCGCACCCTTGAGGATTCGCCTTTCTACACGCGCTCGATCCTTGATGTGCCGCTTTTTGGCCAGCGGGCGATTGCCGTTCATGAAAGCCTTGATCTCGACCGGTTTCGATCACCCATCGTGCGGGCCATGCTGCCCTTTAGAATGCCGCGCGGGCAATGGTGGGGATGAGGTTTCCTGTGGATTTTCAGGCCCGGTTTCCGGCGGCTTTTCTTTGGCCAAACGATCCTTGCGCAAAAGCCATAATTCGCGAAACCCAAAGCCCAGCACCAGCACAAAGGTCAGGATCATCTCTGCCAGAAACAACCATTGGCCATCCATGATCGCTCCCCATCCTTAAAATTGGCGGGTCCGCAGGGCCTGACGCTCCATCAGGGCCAGAACCCAGCCCAAACGATCCGGTCCGCCATCCGTGCCAAATTCACCGGTCTCATATCCCTTGAGGCTGGCCAGCATCGGCGCATAAGCGGCCGGTAATGGGGCATTTTCCCCATCAGATGATCGCGGCCTCAATCCCAGATTGGCCAACATACTGCGCCCGATCAGGGCCAATTTACGCCCCGGCGGCACCACCGCCCGCACCGTGATCGAATCATAGCCATTGGCGGCTATCCGGCGGCCCAGATCGGCATAGATATAGCGCGCCGCATAAATGCTGGTGCGGCATTCCCGGGGCAAAAGCGCAATGCCGCCATCGGCCCGGGCATAAAGCCGCGCCGCTTCATCGAGCAAGCGGCGGATCACCCCTTTGATGCGATCATCCATCACCGGGCTGGCCAGCCAGCCTTCCGCATCGATCCCCGCTTCTGCCAGCCAAAGGCGGGGCAGATAAAGCCGCCCGGCAATGGCATCCTCGCCCACATCGCGGGCAATATTGCTATATTGCATGGCCACGCCCAGATCGCAGGCACGGGCGATCTGATCGGCGGAACGCACCCCCATCAACAGGGCCATCAAAGCCCCGACCGTGCCAGCCACCCGCACCCCATAGGCACACACATCATCAAGATCATCATAGGATCGGCCCGCCACATCCCACAAAAACCCTTCAAACAGCAGCTCAAAAAGACCCCTTGGCAAATTATGATGGGCCACCAGATCCGCAAAAGCGCGATCCACCGGATGGGGCAAAGGACGACCGGCATAGGCATGATCGAGGCGATCATGCAGCCGGGCAAGGGCCGCGCCGCCATGCACGGCATGATCGATGCCGTCATCGGCCAGGCGGCAAAAGGCATATAAAACCGTGACCGGCTGGCGCACGGCTAAGGGCAAAAGGGTTGTTGCGGCATGAAAAGAATGGGACCCCCGCCGCAGCAAGGCCCGGCAGCGGGCATGATCGGCAGGACTGGCATGGCCGGGATCAAGCGAAGGTCTGCGCATCGGGCACCACCTTGTCGAGGATTTTCGCGGTTGTCAAAACCCCGGGCAAACCGGCCCCGGGATGGGTGCCCGCCCCCACCAGAAACAGATTTTCAATATCTTCCGACCGGTTATGAGGGCGAAACCACGCGCTTTGGGTCAGAACCGGTTCCAGCCCGAATGCCGCCCCCTTGAGCGAAGAAAGTTGATCACGAAAATCAAGGGGGGTCATCAAACGCGAACTGATGACCTGATCCGACAGGCCGGGCAGGACCGTGCGCTCCAAAGCCTGTTCGATGGATCGACGATAAGGCTCGGCCATGCTCCGCCAATCGGTGGGGCCATCCAGATGGGGCACCGGCGACAGCACATAAAACGCATCGCAGCCCGCCGGGGCCAGGCTGGGATCGGTGGCCGTGGGGCGATGGAGATAAAGGCTGAAATCCTTGGCCAGATGATGGCTTTTGAAAATATCGCGTAAAAGCCCGCGATAGCGCGGCCCTAAAAGAATCTGATGATGGGGCACATCTTCATAGCGCTTTTTAGTTCCGAAATACCAAACGAACAGGCTCATGGAATAGCGCGCCCGATCAATCTTGCGATTGGTCCAGCGGCGGCGGGCATAAGCGGGCAGCAAGGTGCGATAGGTGCTGGCAGAACAGGCGTTTGAAACCACGATATCGGCCCGGATGGTCTCGCCACCCTGCAAACGCACACCACAGGCCCGGCGGCCATCGAGAAGGATTTCTTCAACCCCTGCGCCATAGCGGATGTGATTGCCCTGACCCTTGATCAAACCCACAAGGCCATCCACCAAACGGCCCGTGCCACCCATGGCAAAATGCACGCCCCAATGATGTTCCAAAAAGCCGATCAGATTATAAACCGATGTGGTGGTAAAGGGATTGCCCCCCACCAAAAGGGGATGAAAGCTTAAAACCACCCGCAGGCGCGGATCCTTGATAAAGCGCGAGACCGCCTGATAAACGCTGCGATAACCCCCCAGCCGGATCAGATCGGGGCCCACTTTCAGCATATCGCGAAACCGGCTGAAGGGCACATCGCCAAGCTGCTCGAAACCGATTTCAAAAACCTGCTGGCTATAGGCCATGAAGCGATCATAGCCCGCAACATCCTCGGGCGAAAAGCGCCCGATCTCTGCCCGCATGGCTTCACGATCGCCTGTATAATCAAAGACCATTCCATCATCGAAACGAATACGATAAAAAGGCGATATGGGCCGCAGATCCACATCGTCGGAGAGCTTTTTGCCGCATAGAGCCCATAATTCCTCGAAAAGAAAGGGCGCGGTGACGATGGTGGGTCCGGCATCGAACACAAAGCCATCCTGCCGAAAAACCGTCGCCCGGCCGCCCGGCCCATCGCATTTTTCCACAATCGTCACGCGATAGCCCCGCGCGCCCAAACGCACCGCCGCCGCCAGGCCGCCAAAGCCGCTGCCGATCACCACGGCATGGGGTGCGTCAGAACCCGGCCCAGCCAATGGTTCCGAAGAAAAGGGCGCCATGGCCCGGCCATCATCCATGATGATCTCCTGCTGTATCGTCCTTGAAAAGATGACGACGCAATCGCCCCACCCCGATCAGCAAAAAAATCAAGACAAAGGGGATCGAGGCGGCCGTGACCACGGAGGGATCGATCGCCGCACCGAAGGGTTCCAATCCCTTGGCAAGATAGCTCACAAGCCCCACGATATAATAGGTGATGGCCGCAACCGAGAGACCTTCCACCGTTTGCTGCATCCGCAATTGAATGCGGGCGCGCCGGCTCATGGTTTTCAAAAGGCTTTGATTTTGCTGCTGGCGATCAATATCCACCCGAGTCGATAAAAGCTGGGTGGTGCGCGCCACCCGTTCCGATAAGGATTGCTGCCGCCGGGCCATGGTTTCGCAGGTATTCATTGCCGGTTGCAGGCGGCGTTCGGTAAATTCCCGCAGATTCTGGATGCCCGGATAGCGCTGTTCGCGCAATTCCTCGATCCGCCGGTTCACAAGCTGATAATAGGCCCGCGCCGCATCAAAGCGATAGCTATTAAGGGAAATCCGCCGTTCCAATTCCACCTGCAAGCGGGTGAGCCGATCAAGAAGGCTGCTCTCATCCTTTGGTCCGGCTTCGGCCATGGCGGAAATGATGCTGACCAGATCATGTTCCTTTTCCGTCAGGATCGGGCCGAGCTTTTGCGCCGTGGGCAAAGCGAGAAGGGCCAGCAGGCGGTAGCTATCGATTTCAAACAAGCGCTGCATCATCCGCCCCGCCTGACGATCCGACATGGTTCGGTTAATCATCAAAAGGCGGCTGAACCGATCCCCATGAATGCGAAAATCCTTGAACGCCGTGCCCGCGCCTGCCCCCACATCCGAGCCCAAAAGCACATTGCCGCCAAAAAACCGGGCGGCGATAAGGTCGGGATCGGATGGCGCGCCTTCAGGCCGCACGAGGGTTGCATGTTTGGCCACCAGAACCGACCCCGGCAGGGATTGCAGCCAATCTTCAGGCACCAGTTGGATCGCCGGTTCGGCAAACAGATCTTCGCCCACCCCCGGCGCGATAAAGGTATAGCGGGTATATTCGGTATGGCGTTCCCAGCGCAGGCGAAACCGCCCGAAATCGGCACTATAATGATTGCTCGAAGGGCGTGGCTCCACGGCCTGAAAACGCCGGGCCAGTTCTGTCACCGGTTCAAGATCGGACGGCGCAAGATGCCAATCGGTATAAAGCGCCAGATAAGACACCCGGCACGGCGTGGGCAAGGGTTCCGGCGGGCGGGCATGAACTTCATCATTGAGATTGAAGCGTTCGGGATGATCGACGGGTATCTGCATGCCTTCTTTCATCCCTTCTCATAGCGCGGCTTCATAAACCCATATCTGTCATGATAGACTGACAGATGAAAATGTAAATTCAATTCCCCGCAGCTTCATCCTCGTTCACAATCAGGGCGATAATCTGATCGGGATCTTCCTCATGGGCCAGATGCCCCAATCCGGGCAGATGCACCAAATGGGCGCGCGGCACCATCATGGCCAGCTTGGCCTGATAATCGGGCGGAATGGCGCGATCCCCATCCCCGATGATAAGGATCAGCGGGCAGGATAAATGCGCAAGCTGCTTTTCCAGGCTCTCCAGATCCCAATGGGCCATCATCGATAAAGCCCCCGCCACATGCCCCGAGCAGGAAAAGAGCGCACGATAATGGGCAAGGCCTGCAGCAGAAATGCGCGAGCCGGTTTCAAGAATCAACTGCTCCACCACCCGTTTGGATCGCCCGCGCCATGATAAAAGCGAAGGCATCACCGGATTTTCCGCCAAAAAGCGCGCAGTGAGCCGGGCAAATTGGGAAAAAACCGGCAAAGAGCGGCTTTGATAAGGCCGCAAAGCCCCATTGATGGCGATGATTCGGTCCGGATTTGCAAGCTGATCCAAAACCATCTGGCAGGCAATCGCCGCCCCTGCCGAATGGCCGATGATCCGTGTTGGCACCTGATCGAGATGCCCCAGCAAATCCGCCAAGGCCTTCGCAATCATGGGTAAAGTCATCTTGAAACCATGGGGGCTGCGGGTAAAGCCATGGCCGGGCAGATCGGGGATGATCACCACCGCATCCTGCGCCAAAGCTTCAAAACTATCGGCAAAGCTGTGCCCCGAAGCGCCGGTGCCGTGCAGCAGCAAAAACACCGGCGAGGGCGACGCTTCCGCATCCGAGCCCTTTTCCAGCGGCCCGGCGATCTGCACATGCCAGCGAAAACCGCCCACATCGACGAAACGGCTAAGGCGGCGATGGGGCCAGTTTTTCCCCTCGATGGAAAAATCAGGATAATGCAAAAAGGGCGAGACCATTTCAGCCCCCCTTTCGATTATGATATTGCACCACATCAGACAGCGATGTTGCATCGGCGCGGGGTAAAAACACATAATCCGCGCCCATGGCCGCCGCCAGTTCCTGCGCTGCAAGGCCCGCGCGCCGAGCCGTATCCACCAATATGGCTGCCGCCCCAAAATGCCGCAAAGCCCGGGCTGCCAGCATGGCATCCGCTTTGGCCTGATCCCGCCCGGGCAAACCCTCACGATCAATATTCCCCCGGCCATCGGTGAGCACCACCAGAAGCGGCCGCTGCCCGGCCTTTTGCACCTGCCCCGCCAATTGCAAGAGGGCTTCCAGCCCCAAAGCCAAGGGAGTGCCCCCACCCCCCGGCAGACCCGCCAGGGATCGCCGGGCCCGGGCCAAAGAGCGAGTCGGCGGCAGGATGATATCG
Organism: Iodidimonas sp. MBR-22; assembly: GCF_029946565.1. Classification (NCBI taxonomy): domain Bacteria; kingdom Pseudomonadati; phylum Pseudomonadota; class Alphaproteobacteria; order Iodidimonadales; family Iodidimonadaceae; genus Iodidimonas; species Iodidimonas sp. MBR-22. Next base: position 290,293 of record NZ_JARKVQ010000001.1, on the reverse strand, counting down.
GCAGCCGTGCCGCGAAAGGCGATCACCGCCACCTGATCGCGGCGGATATAACAATCGGCGAGCAACAGCTCCACCGCGCCCTTGGCCTCGGCCAGCCGCTCCATCGCCGCCGAGCCGGACGCATCCACAAGAAAAATCGTGGCGGTTTCGCTGCGCTGTTTATAGCGGATGACGCGCAGATCATCAGGCCGGATCAGCACCCGATGCCCCGGCCCGCCCCCATGATCCGCCTGATTATGCAGGGCCTGGCGCCGCAGGGCCTGCCAGGGTGCAGCGGCCCGCAGGCTGGCCAGAAGATCGAGACGCGCGCCATCGCGGGGCAGGCCGGGGCGCACCCCCACCGGGCGACCCCGGCGCACAGACATAGTTTTCGCCATCGCCGCCCGCTGCCCGCCCCGGGATCGGCTGGCGGCTTTATCACCTGCCCCCTTTTGCAAGCCCGCCAAAAGATCGGGCGGCAGATGCGCCATCACCGCATCAAGCAGGCGATCTTCGGCCCGGCCATCGCCAAGAGGCTCGGTGGGGGGTTCACTGGGGGCCTCACTGGGGGCCTCACTGGGGGCTTGATCCCCATCGGGTGGCGGCGCGGGGTCATCCTCTGGCGGGTCGCTCTCTTGTCGATCTTCCGGCGCGGGGCGATCTTCCGGTGCCGGAAAGCGCGTGGCCCGGGGCAATAAAACCAGCCGCACGGCAAGGGCTGCATCCTCATCATTGCTGGCGGTGCGGCCATCCAAAGCGGCGGCGGCCAGGGCCACCCGCAAAGCCAGAATTTCCGCCCGCACCGAAGCAATCCCCAAGGCCTGCGCCGTTTCACACAGATCACGGATCAGGCCATCTGCCGCCGCTACATCCTGAAGTCGGGCGCGGGCGGCGCTGATCTCTTCCTGATGAAACGGGGCGCCGCCAATCTGACGATGGCTCAGATCATCCAAATACAGATGAATGCCCAAGCGATCCCTCAGCACCAGAGGGGCGGGCTCTTCATCCTCTTCATGTTCATCAATAGCCACCAGCCCAAAGCGTGCATCAAGACGATCAATCGCGGCGGCGATTTGGCCCGCCACCGAAGGCAGCAGCCGATCCGCCATCCGCAACAGCACAAGGCCGCCATCCGCTTGCGCCAAAAGACCGGGGCTGTGGACCGGCTTGCCGCTTTTCAAGGTGGCGATCAAATCCAAGCCCCCGGCCAGCGCTTCCTGACTGATCTGGCCCGGACAGGGCCTGATGATGATCCCCGCATCCGCCGCCATTCCCTGCAAGGCAGCCAGCCATGCATCCCGCACCGGGCCGGGATGGGCGCGCAGATGCACCCCGCCAAGGCCCACCGGATCGATCAGCAGCAAAGCCGCCACCGTCATCGCATCCGGCCAGCGATGATCTATCCCCTCTGGCCCATCATCCCCCAGCGCGGTCATAAGGCATCGAAGCGGTCAGCAATCACCCGCTCCACCCGGGCGGCGGAACCGGCATCATCCAAAGGATCGCGGCGCAGGCGGTGGCCAAGCGCCGCCGGTGCCATCCGCCGCAGATGATCAGGGCCCACCACATCATCGCCTTCAAACGCCGCCAAAGCCCGGGCCACCCGGATCAGGGTCAGTTCACCCCGCAGGCCATCGGTTCCCAGATCCACACACAGGCCCGCCGCCAGCGCCAGCATCTCATCGGGCACGGTGATCTGGGGCAGGCGGCTTTGGGCGGCGAGGATTTTCTTGCGCAAAATGCCATCGCGTGGGCGATAGCGCTTGATGAAGGCTTCGGGATCATGCTCATAAGCATCGCGGCGACGCACCACCTCGACCCGGGTGGGAATATCGCGCGGGGTGACCACATCCACCGCCAAACCAAATCGATCCAGCATCTGTGGCCTTAAATCCCCTTCTTCGGGATTGCCCGAACCAATGAGCACAAAACGCGCCGGATGACGAATACTCAGCCCTTCGCGTTCCACCAGATTTTCCCCCGAGGCGGCGGCATCGAGCAACAGATCGATGATGTGATCTTCTAAAAGATTGACCTCATCGATATAGAGAAAGCCGCGATTGGCGCGGGCGAGCAGGCCCGGTTCAAATTTTTTCTCGCCACTGGTCAGCGCCCGTTCGATATCAAGGGCCCCCACCACCCGATCTTCGGTCACCCCCAAGGGCAAATCCACCACCGGCACCGGAACCATCCGGCTTTTAACGGCTGCGGATTTGGCCTGACGCGGGCAGCCATCAGCGCATGGCCCCAGCGATGGATCGGGGGCGCAGCCATAGGGACAGCCCACCACCACTTCGATCTTTGGCAAAAGCCCGGCCATCGCCCGCACCGCCGTTGATTTTCCGGTGCCCCGATCCCCCATGATCAAAACGCCCCCGATCCGGGGATCGACAGCGACCAGAACAAGGCCCATGATCATCGCATCCTGACCAACCAAGGCTGAAAAGGGATAAGGCTGTGCCATGGTTATGATCCTCCGATCCGGTGCAGGGGGGCTATAAATGGAGAGGTTATGGGCGCGCCTCCGGTTTTTTTGGCCAGATGATCCAAAGCCGCCCAAGGGTCGTAGAACAACAGGCCCATACCGTTGACACTGGCCTGCTGCATGGGTGCAATGAACAAAACCGTCAACCAATCCATTGGGGAGCCGCCTTTATGTATTCCACGCCGTCCCATAAAATGCCCGTTAAAACAACGACTGCCAAAAACTTTTCCACAATCAGCCTGCCCCTGATGCGCAGGATGGCTTTTCTGTCCTTCATTCTGATCGCCCTGGCTTTCATCGCCAGCCGCCCGGCTGCGGCACAGGATGCGGCAAAGGGTGAAAAGCTGTTTGCCCGCTGCCAGGTTTGCCATGTACTGGAACCCGAAGGCCGCAAGATCGGCCCCAGCCTTTATGGGGTTTTTGGCCGCACATCGGGCACAGTTGAAGGCTTTGCCTATTCCAAAGCGATGCAAGAGGCGGGGATCGTGTGGAGCGAAGACACCATTTCGGCTTATCTGGAAAATCCCCGAACCTATATTCCCGGCAATCGCATGGCCTTTCCGGGCCTGCGCAAAGAAGAGGATCGCGCCGATCTGATTGCCTATCTCAAAACCGCAACCGGGTCCTGAACGCTGATCGCCTGCATGGATCGGGGCTGGGGTCATGGTCATATCATGGCACCTCACACCCCGGTCCATCGGCTTTTGAGATCATAAAGATGAAACACCAGGGCGAGCGATATCCACAGTAAAACCAAAGACCATGATTGCAGCCCGAGGGCCGCATGAAGCGCCAGAAAAAGCGCGGCACCGGGCAGCATCAGGCGGATGATCTGCGAAGGATTCAGCCCACGCTTCTTCCGCCGCCACCACCAGAACAGGCCTAAGCTTTCAACCAGCATAAAGACAAGGGCAATAAGGATGAGATCGCCCGACAAGACCAGCTCTTTCATCCCATCATCCGCCCTCGATGCGCCGCCGCCCGCCCTCTTTTCAAGGGACGCGCCCCGGTGAAACCAGCCCCAGAAGATGCGCCATATCTTTCATGAAAATGCGCAGATGCGCTGCCGGATGAGCCCGCACCAGCTTTTTGTTCATATAGGCTTCCCATGTCAGCCTTTGCACATCGCGATCCCCGCACATGGTGGTAAAGCGTTCGCGGCGCTTATCCGATGAATACCAAAAAGATTGCATCACCCCCAAAACCCAGAAAACCCGGCCATGGGCCGCCATGAAGGCCTTGCGCGCCTGCGCCAGGGATCGAGCATCATCGGTTAGCAGGCTTTGCACCACCGCACTTGCCACCATCTGGCCACAGATCATGGCATAATAAATGCCTTCGCCAGAGGCCGGGGCCACCACCCCCGCCGCATCCCCCGCCAATATCACATCGCGGCCATTATCCCAGCGTTTCAAGGGCTTCAGCGGTAAAGGCGCGCCTTCACAGCGCAGGGTTTCAGCCCCTGCAAGCCCGGTTTCATCGCGCAGGCGGCTTACGGTTTGGCGCAGGGAAAAGCCCTTCACCGCCGAACCGGTGCCAATGCTGGCCGTTTCCCCATGGGGAAAAATCCAGCTATAAAAATCTGGCGATAAATCCCCCCGATAATGAATATCGCAGCGATCATCACGATAGCCCGCCACCGCTTTTTCGGGCAGCCTGATCACTTCATGATAGGCAAAAACGCATTGGGGCCGCCCCAATTCCGGCATGGCTTCCCGCGCCACCGCCGAATTGGCCCCATCTGCCCCGATCACCCGCCGCGCCCGGATCGAATGGGCGCTGCCATCCGGGCCCTGATAGATCAGCCGGGCCATCCCATCGGCATCGCGCTCCAGAGTTTTAAAGCGCCCAATCCGCAATTCAGCACCATTTTGCGCTGCCCGCTTCCGCAACCAATCATCGAATTGATCGCGATCAACCATAGCCACAAAGCCCTTTTCCACCGGCATATCCACATGGCGATGGCTGGGGGAAATGATCCGCGCAGAGCGGGCTTTCGCTACCAGCAGATGATCGGGGATATTGAAATCTGCTATCAACCGAGGGGGAATGGCCCCACCGCAGGGCTTGATCCGTCCGCCCCGATCCAGCAAAAGCGTGCGAAAGCCTGCCCGCGCCAATTCATCGGCAGCGGTGGCCCCGGCGGGGCCGCCCCCCACCACACAGATGTCGAACAACTCGGTCATGGCTGAGACCCTTCCATTGAAAACAGGGGAACCGACGGCGCTTTTGCCGGCATGGCAGGCATTGAGCGTGAGACACTTTCCTTCGCCCCTTTGGCGGCCATCATAGCTTTAACCCGCAGGGCAAGGCCTGCGGCCAAGAGGAACAAAAAAGCTTCGGCGGCAAAAACCACCGCATAGGATAAAGCCGGATCGGCAAAGAAAAACCGCATCAGATCGACCCCCGCCGTGCCGATAAACCCCCCAAGCCCAAAGGCAATGGCCTGCGCTGCGCCCCACAGACCCATGCGCGTGCCTTCCCGCTCGGCCCGGCCTTCGCTGGCCAGGGCCATCATCGTGCCAATGGCCGCCACCGCAAAAAGCCCATTGGCAAAGCCCAAAAAGAAAACCGTAGGAACCAATGGCCAGTCCGGCCCGATCATGGCCGCCATCACCAATCCCAAAAGCGCCAGAGCCGAAAGCACACAGCCCGCCATCATGAAAACGCTCGTGGGCAGCCAGCGGCGGATGACGGCAAAGCTGCCCGCCACCCCCACCAGTGCCATGCCCAGCAAAACCCCGCTATGCTGAAGCCCCGCCAATTGCGTGGATTGGCCCGGGCTATAGCCAAAAATCATCCCGGCAAAGGGCTCGAGAATGAGATCCTGAGCGCTATAGGCCAGCATAGAAAGAAACACGAACAGGGTAAAAAGCCGGGCTTTCGGCTCGCCCCAAATCTCGATCAAAGCCGTGCGAAATTCTGTCTGCGCACCGGTTTGGTTCGGGCTGTGCTCGGCAGCCGTCATGGCCTCGTGATCCGGGGTCTTTTCCAGCCCCATGATCGCCAGCACCGCCAGCCCGAAGGCTAGCCCGGAAACAATGCTGGTCACGATGATCAGGCGCAGCAGCGAGAAAGGCTCAAGATAGGCCCCCGCGATGGTGGCGGTTAGGATAAAGCCCATGATCATCATCACCCACACAAGGGTTGCCGCCCCGGCGCGCCGGGCTGGGGCCACCTGTTTGGCCATCAGGGTCAAAAGCGTGGTGCCGCTGGCCCCTACGCCCAACCCGATCATGATAAAGGCCAAAACCGACAGCATGATCCCCGGCACCAGATATTGGGCCATCAGCGCCACCGACAGGGCCGCCAGCACCCCGCCCAAAGCCAGAACCGCCATGCCCCCGATGATCCACGGGGTGCAACGCCTGCCGGCATCGGCTCCATAGCCCATGCGCGGCCGCGAAATCTGGATCGCATAATGCAGCCCCACCAGAAAGCCGGGCAAAATCGCCAAAAGGCCCAATTCCACCACCATCACCCGATTGATGGTTGATGTGGTGAGCACAACAATCGCCCCCAAAGCCGCCTGCACCAGCCCCAAGCGGATGATCCCCGGCCAGCTCATTGTGCGCCCGATCTTGCTCACAGCCCCTCTCCCGCAATGGATGAAGCCCGCAAAGCAAACGCCGCCAGCAACATCCCCCCCACATAAAGGCTGGTGCCGGTGGCATTATACCAGGGCGCACGCAGGCGGGGGGCTTGTAACAGGCGCCGCATCAAAACCAATTGAACCAGAATAAAGACCCCCAAGGTGGCGGCATAGATGGGCATTTGCCAAAACCACAAAAGGGCGGCCACCACAAGCTGGGGGATCAGCATCACGATGCAGGCAAAGCGCGCCGCCCGATCCACACCCATCTGGGCTGGCAAAGAGGCGATCCCCATCTTCAGATCGCCTTCCACCGATTTGAAATCATTCAATGTCATGATGCCATGGGCGCCCAGGCTATAAAGCCCGGCAAAAAGCAAAACCCGTTCTCCGGGCAAAGCCGCCGCCATGATCGCTGCCCCGGTGAACCATGGCAGCCCTTCATAACACAGGCCCACCGCCGCATTGCCCCACCAGCCATTGCGCTTCAAACGAAAAGGCGGGGCGCTATAGGCCCAGGCCAAAGCCAAGCCAAACAGCGCCGCCAAAAAGCCCCAAAGCCCCAGAAAAGTAGCCAGAATAACGGATAAAATGGTCCAGATCACAGCGATGATCAGCCCCCATGAGCCGGGGATGCGCCCCGAAGGAATGGGGCGTTCGGGCTGATTGATCTGATCCACATGACGATCAAACCAATCATTCACCGCCTGACTGGTGCCACAAACCATCGGCCCCGCCAGCAAAACCCCCAGACCGATGATCAGCCAATGGCCAGACAGCGCCACGCCCGATGAAATGATGCCGCACATATAAGCCCACATCGGAGCAAACCATGTGATTGGCTTCAGGAGTTCAAGCGCCGCTGATGGGACAAATCGTGACATGCATTCACGATATGATTGACGGTTTTATTTGTCAACTTGGATTGACAGATGTAGGCGGGAAAAGTCGGGCGAAAACGGGATCATGAAAAACAAAAAAAGCGGCCAAAGCCGCCCTTCCTTTAATCGCGATCCTGACTGTTGAATTCACCCACGCCATAGCGGCGCATTTTGACATAAAGGCTTTGTCGGCTCAGCCCCAGCATTTCTGCCGCCGAGGCGCGATTATCATGGGTCATTTCAAGGGCCGCTTCGATGCACATCCGCTCGATCACATCGGTGGTTTCGCGTACGATATCTTTCAAGGCGACACGGCCCACGAGTTCGGTCATGCCTTCGTTGGAACCGCCCGCATTCTTCTCAAAACCACCGATTTCCTTGAACCGCCGCTCGACATCGCGAATCACAAAGCCATAGCTGGTCTCATCGCCCCTTGTGGCCGCAGCGGCTGAAATCTCGACCTTGGTCACGGCATTCATCTCGCCGCGAATGCTGGTGGAAAACAACCGCACCGTTTGTTCTTCGCGCAAGGTGCCCAACAGCACATTCAAACCAACACCGGGCCGCCACAGCCATTGATCAAGGGATTGCCCCAGAACCTGCTGTTCGGCAACCAATTGCACTAATGACAAAAAGGATCGATTGGCCGCCTGAATGATGCCCTGCTGATCGGTCATCACAAAGGCATCCGGGGATTTTTCCATCACCTCGATGATGCGCGCTTTCGCCCGGGGCACCATCGATGCGCTTTCATTGTCTTCAACCGGCTTCAGCCGCAAAAGATAGAACAAGCCATCCTTGTGATGGGTGAAAAGATTGGCAGACATGAAAAAGCTGTGGGCATTGTCGCTGCGCTTGACGCTGATATCTTCACAGGTGCCGCCCGTGCGCACCTGTTCGAGCAGGCTGTGGATATCATCGGTGCTTTTTTCATCAAAACCACTGAAGAAATTTTGGCCCACCAGATCGCCTTTTTGATGGCCCAGAATACGGCTGGCGGCGGCATTGGCCTCAACAATTTTGCCCGTGCGGGCGCTGACCACCAAAATAGCCTCGCCCGAAATCTGGAACAGCAGACGATAGCGGGTTTCCGCATGGCGGAACCGCTCATAATCGCGTTCCATGGTTTGCTGGGCCATGATCAGCTTTTGCTGCAACAGCGCCATTGTCCCCATTTCGCGGCCAATCACCACATAATGCCCGGTGGTGGTCAGGGGCAGAGCCAGATATTGCACCGGAATATCACCGGGTTTGGCATGATGATTGATCTGGCGCCAGCGCGGCCGTTCATTGGCCGCAGCCCCCGCCAGCATCCTTTCCACCTTGCCTAAGGATTCAGAGGTCACCAGATCCCGCAAAAAGCGCCCGCGCCACCGATCCGATCCTTCGATGCGAAAATCACCCTCGCCATAAGACAGATCCAGAACGGCGCCATCACGATCAACGATCAAAGCAATATCAGCGGAGGCGGCAATCACCATGCCAGCGACATCCGCTTTCAAATCACCAATCGTTTCCTTGACAGCATTGAAGTGTTTCACGAGTGCAATCTTTCCAACATATTGCCCAAAATTCTGCACACCAGCATTTTGCACAGGAGAACGGACTTGTGCAGCCTTTGCCTTTCAACGCACGCCACACAAACCCGGCACGATCAATCGACTAAAGACGCTATTGCGCCAACCGAGGCCGGACCATCGTTTCGGCAAGCAAGGTTGCCTGCTTTCCATTGCTCGCCATGGCATCCGCCCCCACATATTTGACCATGGCTGGTTTTTCAAGAAAAAGCGCACCCCCCACCATGATATAAAGTGATCCATTGGAAGAATGACGCCGTAATGATCTAATCGTTTTTTTTATCCATTCAAGCTCTTGATCGCCACTGGCGGAAAAACCCGCAACGATGAAATGGTCATTGGCCACCTGATCGACCAGTTCCTGACGGCTCCATCCCAAGGCATTCCTGACATACCAACCTGCGATCCGAAATAATTCGCACACCATCGTCGAACCGAAAATATGCTGCTCATTGGGCGCGGTGATCATCAGTGCCCGGCGCGTCCGGGTCATTCCCGATGGCGCATCCGGATGGCCATGCAAAAGACTGCGCAATAAATAGGTCAATGAGCCCATCGCCATGGTCACCTGCGCAAAATCCGCATCATCATCTTCCCATAATTCACCCAGTCGGCGCGCACAGGGGGCAAAAATCCCCAAACACAAGGTCTCGATTCGGGCCCCATTATCACGCATGCGATCCAGCATCATTTCGGCGGCATCGATATCCCCGGCCAGAATGATACGGGTCAACCTTTCGATATCCTTGGGATCGGGAAGCCAAACATCATACGACTCATTGGCTTTGCTTTGATCCTCGCTGCGGCAGGCCATCAACAAACGCGGAATGATATCGCTTTCGATGGCAGACGCCCATTCGCCGAACCGTGCCTTGCTGATCGGCATATCCGATGCTGCTGAAGAGGCCATATCGCGGCGAGACTCTGCGGAATTTTGCGGTTTTGAAGACGTCCTTTCCTGCGCATCCGATAAGGATGTCGTCATATGATTACTAAAGCTGTCTTCCCCTCGGAACATATTTGGCATGGTAAATTCCCGCTCTGATATGAAGCCAAAAGTTTACACAGAAAAGCGTCAATAATCTAATTAAATCAGACATTCCAACAATAACAGTAAGTTAATCAGGATTGATCGCAATTATTTTTACTGTTTTGTGCAGGCGCACAATAATAAGTCCAGCTTATTTCCGCATCATTGTAATGATTTTCTGACGTAAATCTAGATTGACAGTTCTGGAGAGTCGCGGTTAGTCTGTTTCCTGTGAGCCAAAGCCTGCGGCCAATCGAGATCGGCCCTTTTAGCAGGCATATGAATGCGAGGACGATGCTGTGACCCGGACCTTTGCCAGCACCAAGAAACGCCCCGCCCTTTATACGGCGCAGGAAAGGCTGCGGCGCGATGCCTCGCGCTGGACCCGGATCCAGGGCATTCTGGCCATCGCTCAGGCTTTGGTGTTTTTGATCAGCCTGTCACTGGTGGTGCATTATCTGGCCACATCCAATGGCTATGGGGCGGCAACCCTTTCGATTCTCGTCAAAACCGGATTTCTTTACGCCATCATGATCACCGGCTCTTTATGGGAGCATGATGTGTTCGGGCAATATCTCTTTGCCCCCGCCTTTTTCTGGGAAGATGTCGTCTCAATGGGGGTGATCGCCCTGCACAGCCTTTATCTGGCGGGCTTGTTGTTCGGCTTTTTATCGCCCCGCGATCAGATGCTGATCGCTTTGGCCGCCTATGCCGCCTATGCCGTGAATGCTGCGCAATTCTTATATAAGCTGCGCCGGGCCCGGCTTGATCATGCCGCCCGGCCATCCCATACCGCGCCCCATACCGCGCCCACAGATTTCGATGGGGAGCCGGTATCATGAGCACGACCATCCCCCGCCCCCATTTGGACCGTCCGATTTTGAAGGAACGCGGCCAGCGCGAGGTTTTTTGCGGGCTGACCGGGATCATCTGGCTGCATCGCAAAATTCAGGATGCCTTTTTCCTGATCGTGGGATCACGCACCTGCGCCCATCTCATGCAATCGGCGGCCGGGGTGATGATCTTTGCCGAACCGCGCTTTGCCACCGCCATCATCAATGAACGCGATCTGGCCGGGCTGTCTGATGCCAATGAAGAGCTGGATCGGGTGGTGGATCAGCTTCTGGCCCGGCGGCCGGATATCAAGCTGCTGTTCCTTGTGGGCTCCTGCCCGTCCGAGGTGATCAAGCTCGATCTGTCCCGCGCTGCCCATCGGCTTTCCGGGCGCTTTTCCCCCGATGTCCGCATCCTCAATTATTCCGGTTCGGGGATTGAAACCACCTTCACACAGGGCGAAGATGCCTGTCTGGCCTCGATGGTGCCGGTGCTGCCCGATGCCCCGAAAGGCGCGGCTCCATCCTTGCTGATTGCCGGAACATTGGCGGATGTGGTGGAAGATCAGATCAGCCGTTTGGCCGATGAAGCCGGATTTGGGGATGTGCATTTCTTCCCCCCCCGCCGGGCCCATGCCCTGCCGCCGATTGGCCCCGATACCCATGTTCTTTTGGCCCAGCCCTTTCTGACCGATACCGCCAAAGCCCTGACCGAACGAGGCGCACAGCTCATCCCCGCCCCCTTTCCGCTGGGGGCCGAAGGTACCAGCCTGTGGCTGCAGGCGGCGGGTGAGGCCATGGGCGTGGCCCCCAAAACCCTTGAAGCCCTGATCGCCCCAAAGCGGGCCCGGGCCGAACGGGCGCTGGATCATTATCGGCCCATGCTGGAAGGCAAAAGCCTGTTTTTCTTCCCCGATTCGCAGCTTGAAATTCCCCTTGCCCGGTGTTTATCGCGGGAATTGGGGATGCGCCTGATCGAAGTGGGCAGCCCCTTCATCAATCAAAGGCTGATGGCGCCCGATCTCGATCTGCTCCCCGAAGATGCGATGCTCAGCGAAGGTCAGGATGTCGATAAACAGCTTGATCGCTGCCTTGCGGCGCAACCCGATATCGTGGTGTGCGGGCTGGGGCTTGCCAATCCTTTGGAGGCCCATGGCATGACCACGAAATGGTCCATCGAGCTGGTTTTCACCCCGATTCAGGGTTTCGAGCAGGCCGGTGATCTGGCCGAATTATTTGCCCGGCCCCTTGATCGCCGCACAAGATTGGTGGCCTGATATGGATCTTACCATCTGGACATATGAAGCCCCGCCCCATGTGGGCGCCATGCGCATCGCCACCGCCATGCGCGGGGTGCATTATGTGCTTCATGCGCCGCAGGGCGATACCTATGCCGATCTTTTATTCACGATGATCGAGCGCAATAAAACCCGCCCGCCGGTGACCTATACCACCTTCCAGGCCCGCGATCTGGGCAGCGATACCGCCAATCTGTTTACCACCGCCTTAAAGCAGGCCTATGAACGCTTTCAGCCGCAGGCGATTTTGGTGGGATCATCCTGCACCGCTGAATTGATTCAGGATGATCCGGCGGGTCTGGGCCGGGCCTTGAATCTGCCGGTGCCCATCATTCCTTTGGAATTGCCATCCTATCAGCGCAAGGAAAACTGGGGCGCTGCGGAAACATTCTATCAGCTTGTCCGCACTCTGGCGGCCCCGGCAAAAAGCGATGCGGCCGATGCGCCGGCAAAAGCGGATCGGGCACCACGCTGCAATATTCTTGGCCCCACGGCTTTGGGCTTTCGCCATCGCGATGATCTGGCGGAAATTCGCGGGCTTTTAACATCCATGGGGATCGAGATTTCCGTCACCGCCCCCCTTGATGCCACGCCTGCCGATCTCGCCCGTTTGGGGGAAGCGGATTTCAATGTCGTTCTTTATCCCGAAATCGCCGATAACACGGCCCAATGGCTCAAGCGCAGCTTTGGCCAGCCTTTCACCAAATGCATTCCCATCGGGGTGGGGGCGACCTGTGATTTCATCCGCGAAGTGGCGGCTTTGGCCGGGGTTGATGCGTCGGCGCTTTTGGCGGACGACCGTTCGCGCCTGCCATGGTATTCGGCTTCCATCGATTCCAATTATCTGACCGGCAAGCGGGTCTTTATTTTCGGCGATGCCACCCATGCCGTGGCAGCCGCGCGCATTGCCTCTAAAGAACTGGGCTTCACCGTTGCTGGCCTCGGCACCTATTCCCGCGAATTTGCCCGCGATGTGCGCGCCATGGCCGAGGAACTGGGGATCGAGCCTTTGATCAGCGACGATTATCTGGCGGTCGAAGCCGCGATCATCGAAGCCCGCCCCGAACTGATTTTAGGCACCCAGATGGAACGCCATATCGCCAAGCGTTTGGGCCTGCCCTGTGCGGTGATTTCGGCACCGGTGCATGTGCAGGATTTCCCGGCGCGCTATTCCCCGCAAATGGGTTTTGAAGGCGCCAATGTTCTGTTTGATAGCTGGGTGCATCCGCTGATGATGGGCCTTGAGGAACATCTTTTGGGCATGTTCCGCGATGATTTTGAATTTTCCGATGATGCCGCTCCATCGCATCTGGCGGGCGAAGGGGCCCGGCGGAACGAGACCGACGACAGCAAGGAGCACACCCCCCAAGACCTGGGCTGGAATGATGAAGCCGCCCGCGAACTGCGCAAAATTCCGTTTTTCGTGCGTGGCAAAGCCCGCCGCAATACCGAGATTTTTGCCCGGGATCGCGGCCTGACAATGATCAACCTGGATGTATTATACGATGCCAAAGCGCATTTCGGACGATAAGGCCAAGCGGTCTGTCCGCATGGTCATCATCACCCTTGATAGCCACCTGTCTGCCTCGGCGGAGCGGGCGGCGGCGCGGCTGCAAACGATCTGTCCCGGTTTTTCTCTCAGCCTTCATGCCGCCGTGGATTGGGCCCACAGCCCGGCAGCGCTGGAACGCTGCAAAGCCGCCGTGGCCGAAGGCGATATCATCCTCGTCACGATGCTGTTTCTGGAAGATCAAAGCGAGGCCATCCTGCCGGCTTTGCAGGCCCGCCGCCCCCATTGCGATGCGATGATCGGCATCATGTCATCGGGCGAGATCATCAAGCTCACCCGCCTTGGCCGTTTGAACATGGATGGCTCGGGCAAGGGGCCTTTGGCGCTTTTGAAAAAGCTGCGGGGCAAGGGTGGCAAATCCCAATCGAGTTCGGGCGCCGGGCAAATGGCCATGCTGCGCCGCTTGCCCAAAATTCTGCGCTTCATCCCCGGCACGGCTCAGGATCTGCGCTCTTATTTCCTGACCATGCAATATTGGCTGGCGGGCTCCGAAGACAATATCACCCATATGGCCGGTTATCTGATCGGCCGCTATGCCACCGAAGGCCGCGCCGCTTTGGGCCAAAGCTACAGCCCGAAAGAGCCGGTCTGCTATCCCGATGTGGGGCTTTATCATCCCCGGATGGCAAAAGCCGCAAAGGGCGATCAGGGCCTGCATGGCCATCGGATGAGCGAAGATTTGAACGACCTGCCCGCTTTTGCGGCGAAATCCGAACAGAAATCCCAAACCACAATGGGCACGGTGGGGCTGATCGTGATGCGATCCTATGTGCTTTCGGGCGATTGCGCGCATTATGATGCCGTGATCACCGCCCTTGAAAGCCGGGGTTTGCGGGTGATCCCGGCTTTTGCCAGCGGGTTGGATTGTCGCCCGGCGATCGAGCGCTTTTTCATGGACAAGGGCGTGGCGACCATCGACAGCCTGTTATCCCTGACCGGTTTTTCCCTTGTTGGCGGCCCGGCCTATAATGACAGCACAGCCGCAGCGGATATACTGGCCCGGCTGGATGTGCCCTATCTGGCCGCTCATGCGGTTGAATTTCAATCCCTTGAGCAATGGGAACAGGGCGAAAGCGGCCTCACCCCGATGGAAGCCACGATGATGGTGGCGATCCCCGAATTGGATGGGGCCACCGGACCGATGGTGATCGGTGGCCGGGGCCATCGCCTGAGCCAGGGCGGCAAGGCGCAAAACCCAAGCGCTGGGGATCGCCACATGATCGCCCAGCCAGATCGCATCGACAGGCTGGCGGATCGCGTGGCCCATCTGGTGGCCCTGAAACGCAGTGAACGGGCCGAGCGCCATCTGGCCATCGTGCTGTTTAATTTTCCGCCCAATTCGGGCAGCACCGGCACAGCGGCTTTTCTATCGGTGTTTCAATCTCTTTATAACAGCCTGAAGGCCCTTGATGCCGCAGGTTACAAGGTGGAATTGCCCGCCGATGTGGATGCCCTGCGCGATCAGATTCTGATCGGCAATGCCGCCCGCCATGGGGCCGAAGCCAATGTGGCGGTGAAAATCAGTGCCGATGATCATGTGCGCCGCGAACCCTATCTGGCTGAAATCGAAGCCCAATGGGGCCCCGCACCGGGCCGCGCCCAAAGCGATGGGCAATCGATTTTTGTGCTGGGGGCGCATTTTGGCAATGTCTTTGTGGGGGTGCAGCCTGCCTTTGGCTATGAAGGCGATCCCATGCGCCTGCTCTTTGAAAAAGGCCTGTCGCCCACTCATGCCTTCAGCGCCTTTTATCGCTATCTGCGCGACGATTTCAAAGCCCATGCGGTTTTGCATTTCGGCACCCATGGGGCTTTGGAATTCATGCCCGGCAAACAAACCGGGATGACCGCTGCCTGCTGGCCGGATCGGCTGATCGGCAGCCTGCCCAATTTTTATCTTTATGCCGCCAATAATCCTTCGGAAGGGGCGATTGCCAAGCGCCGCTCGGCAGCCACCCTGATCAGCTATCTCAGCCCGGGCATTACCGAGGCGGGGCTGTATCGCGGTTTGAGCGAATTGAAAGAAACCCTTGATCGCTGGCGCAGCCTTGATGGAACGCGCCAGCCCGAGCGCGATGCGTTGGCCGAATTGATCCAGATCCAGGCAATGGAGCTCGATCTGATCACCCCCGATACCCCCTTTGATGACAAAGAACGGGCGATTGCCGGGATCAAGGCCAGCATCCATGAACTGGAATATACCCTCATCCCCCATGGCCTGCATCAAATTGGGGTGCCCCATGAACGGGCCGAACGGCGCGATCTGCTGGCGGCCATGTCCAAAACAGCCCAAGGCACCGCGCTGGCCGATGATCTGCTCGATGCCCTTGTGGATGGGGCCGGTCCTGATCGCCTCTACAGCTTTGCCAGCGAGCAACAGGCCCGTGATCCCGAATGGCAGGCGCTTCTCACCCGGCTGCATCATGCCAATGCCATGCTGTGTGATGATCATGAATTGCCCGCGCTGGTCCATGCCCTTGATGGCGGCTTTGTGAAGCCGGTGGCGGGGGGCGATCTTTTGCGCACATCGGATATTCTGCCCACCGGGCGCAATATCCATGGCTTTGATCCCTTCCGCATTCCCAGCGCCTTTGCCATGATCGATGGGCAAAAACAGGCCGATCTGCTGATCCAGCGTCATCGCGAAGATCATGGGGCCGCGCCCCGATCTGTGGCGATGGTTTTATGGGGCACGGATAATCTGAAATCCGAAGGCGGGCCGATCGCGCAGGTTTTGGCGCTTTTAGGGGCGCGGCCACGGTTTGATAGCTATGGCCGGCTGTGTGGGGCCGCCCTCGTGCCCTTGTCGGAATTGGGGCGTCCACGGATCGATGTGGTGGTTACCTTATCCGGCATTTTCCGCGATCTTCTGCCCTTGCAAACCCGCATTCTGGCCGAAGCCACCTGGCTTGCGGCTTCGGCCGATGAAGCCCCTGAGGATAATCCCATCCGGGCTCACAGCCTTGCCTATCAGGCTGCCCATGGCTGCGATCTTGAAACCGCGGCTTTGCGGGTGTTCAGCAATGCCGATGGGGCTTATGGGGCGAATGTCAATCTGATGCTGGATAGCGGCTGCTGGGATGATGAAGACGAACTGGCGGAAACCTATACCCGGCGCAAATGCTTTGCCTATAACCGCAAAGGGGAAGCGGCCCCGCAATCGGCCCTGCTCGGCGCGATGCTGAAAGATGTGGATCTCACCTATCAAAATCTGGATTCCGTGGAATTGGGTGTTACCACCATCGATCATTATTTCGATACTTTGGGCGGGATCAGCCGGGCCGCCAACCGCAACCGCGCTCAACCGGTGCCGGTTTATATCGGCGATCAAACCCAGGCCACCGGCAAGGTCCGCAGCCTTGATGAGCAGGTGAGCCTTGAAACCCGCACCCGGGTGCTCAATCCGGTGTGGTATGAAAGCATGCTCGATCATGGCTATGAAGGCGTTCGCCAGATCGAGGCGGCGCTCACCAATACGGTTGGCTGGTCTGCCACCACGGGCAAGGTGCAGCCCTGGGTCTATCAACAATTGACCCAGACCTTTTTGCTCGACGACGCCATGCGCAATCGCCTGGCCAAACTGAATCCGGCGGCTTCGGCCAAAATGGCCAACCGCCTCCTTGAAGCCCATGAGCGCAAATACTGGACCCCTGATGCCGCCACCCTCGCTGATCTGCAAAGAGCAGGCGAGGATCTGGAGGATCGGCTGGAAGGTATTGGCGCAGGAGTAGCCGCATGACCACCGCAACATTGACACGATCCGCCCGCCCTGATGGCGAAGGCAGCGTTCAGGTCAAGCTCGATCCATCGATGAAAATCGAGGGAGCCAAGGTTTTTGCCATCTATGGCAAGGGCGGAATCGGCAAAAGCACCACCTCGTCCAATCTTTCGGTGGCCTTTTCAAAGCTGGGCAAACGGGTTTTGCAGATTGGCTGCGATCCCAAGCATGACAGCACCTATACCCTGACCAAAAAACTGGTGCCCACGGTGATTGATGCCCTTGAACAGGTGGATTTCCATGCCGAGGAACTGCGCGTCGAGGATTTTGTGTATGAAGGCTATAACGGCGTGATGTGCGTCGAGGCGGGCGGCCCCCCGGCGGGCACCGGCTGCGGCGGCTATGTGGTGGGGCAAACGGTCAAGCTTTTGAAAGAGCATCATCTGCTCGAAGATACCGATGTGGTGATCTTTGATGTGCTGGGCGATGTGGTGTGCGGCGGCTTTGCCGCCCCCCTGCAACATGCGGATCGGGCGCTGATCATCACCGCCAATGATTTCGATTCGATCTTTGCGATGAACCGCATTCTGGGGGCCATTCGGGCCAAAGCCAAAAATTATGATGTACGTTTGGGCGGCTGCATCGCCAATCGCAGCGATGAAACCGATCAGATCGACAAATTCAATGAACGGGTGGGCCTGAAAACCATGGCGCGCTTTCCATCCCTTGATGTGATCCGCCGCAGCCGTTTGCAGAAATCAACCCTGTTTGAAATGGAAGACAGCCCCGAACTGGCCGCCGTGCAAAAGGAATATATGCGCCTTGCCTCGGTTTTATGGGCTGGGGTCTCGCCCCTAGAAGTGACCCCGGTAAAGGATCGGGATATTTTCGATCTGTTGGGATTTGAATGATGGCCAGCAACAGCTATATCGCCCGGCGTGGCCTGCTTTTGGATTATTTTGATCGCACCGCCGCCGATGCCTGGGCACGGATCACCTCTGATGCCCCGGTCAGCGCCATTCGCCAAACGGTCAGGGCCGGACGCGATGAGATGCGCCGCACCCTGCTCGATTGGATGCCCGCTGATCTGAGCGGATGCCGCGTGCTGGATGCCGGCTGCGGCACCGGAGCTTTGGCTTTGGAAGCCGCGTGCCGGGGCGCCCATGTCACCGCCATCGATCTTTCACCCACCCTGATCGGCATTGCCAAAGAGCGCATGGCCCAAAATCTTAGCGAGGATATGGCCACCCATCCCCAAAGCGGCAGCATCCGCTTTCTTTCGGGCGATATGCTCGATCGTCGCCTGATCACCAGCCCACAGGATGAAGCCCGGCCCTTTGATTATGTGGTGGCGATGGATTCGCTCATTCATTATCAGATCGATGATCTGCTGGCGGCGCTGGCCGCGCTGGCGGCTGTTTCTAAAGGCCCCGTTTTGTTCAGTTTTGCGCCGCGCACCCGGCTTTTGGCGATGATGCATCTGATGGGCCGGTTGTTTCCCCGGGGCGATCGCGCCCCGGCCATCGAGCCGGTGGCCGAACGGATGCTGATCGACCGCATTCTGACAGACGCCCGTCTGGCAGATCACGGACCGCATCGCACCCGGCGGATCAAAAGCGGTTTTTACATCAGCCAGGCGCTGGAGGTGACCCGCCGATGAGCAGGCAGCGCTTTTCCATAGTGCAGGGCTGGACCCGGATCGGCACGCAATTTCTGCCTTTTGCCGATGCGGCAACGGCGGATTTGCCCCTGCCCCGGCTGCTGCGATTGGCGCTGTTCCAAATCAGTGTCGGCATGGCTTTTGTGCTGCTGAATGCCACATTGAACCGGGTGATGATCGTTGAATTGGGCGTGCCCGCAAGCCTTGTGGCGATCATGATCGCTTTGCCCCTTGTTTTTGCCCCCTTGCGGGCTTTGATCGGCCATCGTTCGGATCATCACCGCTCTTTTCTGGGCTGGAAGCGGGTGCCCTATATCTGGATGGGCAGCTTGCTGCAATTTGGCGGCTTTGCGATCATGCCCTTTGCTTTGCTCATTTTATCAGGCGATACCCATGGCCCGATCCTCATCGGTCAGGTGGGGGCGGCTTTGGCCTTTTTGCTGGTGGGCGCGGGCCTTCATATCACCCAAACCACCGGCCTTGCCCTTGCCACCGATCTGGCACCGGAGGCCAGCCGCCCCCGGGTAGTGGCCCTGCTTTATGTGATGCTGTTGCTCGGCATGGTGGCCAGCGCCCTGATCATCGGGGCCTTGCTCGAAGATTTCAGCCAATTGCGCCTCATTCAAGTGGTGCAGGGTGCGGCGGTGATCACCATCCTGCTCAATCTGGCGGCTTTGTGGAAGCAGGAAGCCCGCGATCCGAGCCGCACCGCTTTTGATCAGCCCCGCATTCCTTTTCAGGCTGCATGGAAAGAATTCGTGCGGGAAAACCGCCCGACCCGTTTGCTGACTGCCATCGGGCTGGGGGCGGCGGCTTTCGCCATGCAGGATATTCTGCTCGAACCCTATGGCGGTGAAATTCTGGGCCTTTCGGTCAGCGCCACCACCAGCCTCACCGCCCTTTTGGCGGGGGGCACTTTGGTGGGCTTCTTCCTTGCCGCCCGCGCCCTTGATCAGGGGGATGATGCCTGCCGGATCGCCGCATTCGGGGCGATCATCGGGCTGGTTGCCTTTCCATTGGTAATTTTATCCCAACCCTTTCAATCGGTGCTTTTATTTCAGGCCGGCACCACGCTGATCGGCTTGGGCGGCGGCCTTTTTGGCGTTGGCAGCCTGACGGCGGCCATGGCTTTGGCGAAAGACGGGCAAAGCGGGCTGGCGCTGGGGGCTTTTGGTGCGGTGCAGGCCACCGCCACCGGCCTTGCCATCAGCTTTGGCGGCCTCGCCCGCGATGTGATTGGCCATTGGGCCGAAAGCGGCGCTTTGGGGGCAGCGCTCAACAGCCCGGCCACAGGCTATATGGCTGTTTATCACATTGAAATCATACTGATTTTTGCAACGCTCATCGCTATCGGGCCGCTGGTTCGCCACAGCCTGAAAGCCCACGAAACAGATCAAACGAAATTCGGACTTGGGGATTTTCCCGGCTGACCCGAAGCCAAGGAGGACGATATGGAACCCGGTGCCATCACCAGCTCGCTCGATGTAGCGCAAATGGTATTATATGCATTCTGGCTATTTTTTGCGGGGCTGATTTTTTATCTGCGCCGCGAAGACCGCCGGGAAGGCTATCCTTTGGAGCGCGATAATGGCGCGCTTGAAGATCACGGCCTGATTTGGGTGCCCGAAAAACCCAAAAGCTTCAAGCTGGCCCATGGCCCGGTACGCGAAACCTTCAGTGGTCTTCGGGATAGCCGCAGCCACAAGCTTGAAAAACGCTATGCCTTTGAAGGATCACCTTATGATCCCACCGGCGATCCCATGGTCGATGGCGTGGGTCCGGCTTCTTATGCGGAACGCCATGATCATCCTGATCTCACCATCGATGGCATGCCAAAGATCCTGCCTTTGCGGCTGGCTACAAGCTTTTATCCCGCAGCCGAGGATAATGATCCCCGGGGGATGACCGTTTATGGCGCCGATGGCAAGGAGGCCGGGGTGATCAGCGATCTTTGGGTGGATTGTTCGGAATATCTCGCCCGCTATCTTGAGATCGAAACCACGGATGGAGGTGGCAGCCTGCTGCTCCCCATCAATTTCGCCCGCATCCGTGGCCCGAAGGGCTATTTCGCCCGGCTTTCAGGCATCAATCCGGTTCAGCCCGGGGTTTATGTGCGGGCCTTGCGCGCCGATCAATTCCAGGCTGTGCCGCGCACCGCTTCCCGCGATCAGGTGACCTTGCTTGAAGAAGACAAGATCTGCGGTTTTTACGGTGGCGGCCTGCTTTATGCGACACCCGACCGGATGGAGCCATTGATATGAGCGAAGACGATCATTTCGAGCCGGTTTATGGCCTGCCGGAAAAGCCCCCCGCCGATGAACATATTCTGTGGCAGGGGGCCCCTCAGACCAAGGCATTGGCCCGCCATGCCTTTCATATCCGATTGGTTCTCGGCTATTTCGGGATTTTGATCCTGTGGCAACTGATCAGCGGCATTGCCGACCAAAGCCCCTGGGCTGACACCATGCGGCTATCCGCCCTTTTGCTGATCCCGGCTGTAATCGGCGGCGGCATCTTATGGGCTTTTGCCTGGGGCACGGCCCGCACCACCGCCTATACCATCACCAATCGCCGGGTGGTGATGCGCTGCGGAATTGCACTATCGAAAAGCATCAATATCCCCTTCACTGTGATTCAATCCGCGGCCAAGCGCACCCATTCCGATCACAGCACCGATCTTGTGCTGAGCCTCGAAGGAAAAAACCGTCCGGCCTTTTTCCTGCTGTGGCCCCATGTGCGGCCATGGCGGATCAATCGGCCCGAACCCATGCTGCGTGGTTTATCGGATGGGGATCAGGCCACGCGGATTCTGGCCCGGGCTTTGGCCGATTTTCACCAGCAAGAGCAAAGCGCCCCCACCAGTGAAAGCCAAAAGGCCACCCAAAGCCGCAAGGCCGAAAAATCCGGGGCTAAGGCCCGTGATCGGCTGCGCGGCTTTGCTGCGGCGGAATGAAGGAGAGACATCATGGCCACCCATCAGCACGGCACCACAGAGAGAATCGAGCATTTCCCCCGGGTTTTTCTGCTGGCGGCAGCGGGGCTGATCGGGCTGACCATCCTGACCGCAGCCCTGAGCCGGTGGACCGGCAGCTATCATATCGCCCCGCCGGAAGCCGAACTGATCAGCAGCCGCAGCCTTTATTTCGCCGATCATGAAAGCGGCGCGGTGATCGTGACCGATGCCGCCACAGGGCAGGAAATCGCCCGGCTCGAAGCCGGTGGCCATGGCTTTACCCGCGCCATGATGCGCAGCCTGGCACAAGAGCGGATGGCCCATGGCATCAGCGCCCAAACGCCTTTCCGCCTGAGCCTTTGGGCCAATGGACGTTTATCCCTGCAAGACCCCGAAACCGGGCGGCTTGTCGATCTCAATGCCTTTGGACCCACCAATGCCGGGGCCTTTGCAGTTTTGATGCCATCGGCTGGATCGCTTCCAAATAGGACCGCACAATGAAGAAAAACAGCGCCAGAAATCTTTCTGTCCCCTGCCGGATCGCGGTGGAACGCAGCCATGACAGCCTCCATGCCCATGTGCTTTTAGGGGGCGGGATCGAGATCAATCCCGGTGATGTGGTGCAGGTTGCGGGCGATCCCATCGAGGCCGCCCATAACAGCCGTTTTTTATTGCGCCGACAGGCTCATGTGCAGCGCGCAGGCTGGCTGGCCCGGCAATGGGCGTGCTTTACCGCCATTTTTGAAATTACCGGCCTTTATGAGGTGAGTTTTTCCCCGAGGAGGAAGCCATGAGCGGCCAGAACACCCCCAATGAAACCACCCGCATGGCGCAGGAAAGCACCATGCTCAGCCCGCGCTTTTACACCACCGATTTCGAGGTGATGGATCAGCTTGATGTGAGCCCGGTGCGCCGGGAATGGGATCAGTTGATGGATCGCTTTCGCAAAGATCCCAACAAGGATCATTTCAAGCGCAGCGCCGAATTCGATCAGGTCGATATCGATGCCATGCCCGATGGCCTGCGCCGGGAATTCATCGATTTTCTGGTCAGTTCGGTCACATCGGAATTTTCCGGCTGTGTGCTTTATGCGGAAATCAAGAAACGCGCGAAAAATCCCGATGTGCGGGATCTGTTTCGCTATATGAGCCGGGATGAAGCCCGCCATGCCGGATTCATCAATGATACCTTGCGCGATTTTGGCATCGGCGTTGATCTGGGCTTTTTGACCAAGGCCAAGAAATATACCTATTTCAAGCCGAAGTTCATTTTCTATGCCACCTATCTTTCAGAAAAAATCGGCTATGCCCGCTATATCACCATCTATCGGCAATTAGAGCGTCACCCGGAATTACGCATCCATCCGATTTTCAAATGGTTCCATGAATGGTGTCAGGATGAATACAGCCATGGCGAGGCTTTGGCTTTGGTTATGCGCGCCAATCCAAAGCTTTTGAAAGGCCATAATCGCTTGTGGATTCGTTTTTTCTGCCTCGCGGTTTATGCCACGATGTATGTGCGCGATCATAATCGCCCCTTGTTTCACAAGGCTTTGGGCCTTAGCCCCCGCGATTATGACATGCAGGTTTTCCGCATTACCAATGCCATTTCCCAGCAGGTTTTTCCCTTGAGCCTTGATCTTGATCATCCGGCTTTCAGCGCAGGGCTCGAACGCCTGCGTCGCTATGCCGATCAGATGCAGGATGCCCGGGAAAAGGGCGGCGTATTTTCTTTTGTGAAACGCATGGGATTGGGGCTTTTAACGGCGGGCACCTTCGCCCGGCTTTATTGTTTACCAGTGAAACGCCATGATCTGCCGCAAAATGTGCTGATGGCCCCGGCTTGGTGAGGACAAACACGTGCTGACCCATCCCGCAGCATTGATTTTTTACGCTCTGTTCCTTTGGTGGTTCAGCACCGGGCTTGTGCTGTTTCTCAATCGCCGGAACCCGCACAGTTTTCCGGCTGCGATGGCGGGCGGCACCGTTCTGTTTGCTTTGGCCCTTTATGGGGTTGGATATAGTGCGGGCAGCACATCGGTTGCATCCACCTATATTGCCTTTGGCTGCGGCCTGATCGCCTGGGCCTGGCAGGAATTAAGCTTTTATCTGGGCTATATCACCGGACCAAGGCGGGTGCTGTGCACCCCGGGCTGCCGGGGTCCGCGCCATTGGGGCCATGCTTTGGGGGTGAGCCTTTATCATGAACTCTCAATCCTGATCACCGGGCTGGCGCTGTTCTGGCTGACATGGGATCAGCCCAATCAACTGGCCTTTCATCTGTTCGTCCTGATCACTTTCATGCATCAAAGCGCCCGCATCAATGTGATGCTGGGGGTGCGCAATGTCAGCGCCCATTGGGTGCCCGCGCATCTGTTTTATCTTAAAAGTTTTCTCAAAACCAAAGACATGAACCCGTTTTTCCCGATTTCGCAGCTTCTGGCTCTGGCGATTTTATGGATTTTGATCGATAAAGCCGTGGCTGCCCCTGCGGGTTCTTTTGCCCTGATGAGCGCCACCGCCCTTTCCGCCATGGCCGCCCTGGCCATCATCGAACACTGGTTTCTCATTCTGCCTATACCGCTGACCGCCTTATGGCGCTGGTGGGAACAGCGTGAGGCCCCATCGTCCAAAACGAAAACCGATAGTTATCCACTCCGCTCCATCGCATCCGATTTTACAGCTCCTAAAGCTGTTGCTGGCGATGCCAACAGAAACAGCCATGGACCTGAAGGCCCTTTGGCACCAAGTCCATCCGGGAGACCATGATGAATTACGATGAATTTTTCCGTGCCGAGCTGCAAAGCCTCGCCGATGAAGGCAATTACCGCCATTTTGCCGAGCTTGAACGCAGACAGGGGGATTTTCCCCGCGCCCGCCATCATCGCCCGGATGGGACCAAAGAAGTTACCGTGTGGTGCTCGAATGATTATCTGGGCATGGGTCAGCACCCCGCCGTGCTCAGCGCCATGCACGAAGCCATTGATCGCTGCGGCGCCGGTGCAGGCGGCACCCGCAATATTTCCGGCACCACCCATGATCATGTGATGCTGGAACAGGAACTGGCCGATCTGCATCATAAGCCCGCAGCCCTGCTCTTTACCTCGGGCTATGTGTCGAATTGGGCGGCCATCACCACTTTGGCCTCGCGTCTGCCCGGCTGTGTGGTGCTCTCGGATGCGGGCAATCATGCCTCGATGATCGAAGGCATTCGCCACAGCCGCGCCGAAAAGATCATTTTCAAGCATAATGATCCCCAGGATCTGGAACGCTGCTTGGCGCAGATCGACCCCAAGCGGCCCAAGATCGTGGCGTTTGAATCCGTATATTCCATGGATGGCGATATCGCCCCCATCGCCAGAATTTGCGATGTCGCCGAAAAATACGGGGCCATGACCTATCTGGATGAAGTGCATGCGGTGGGGCTTTATGGCCCGCGCGGCGGTGGCATTGCCGAACGCGAAGGCCTGATGGATCGGATCACTTTGATCGAGGGGACTTTGGGCAAGGCTTTTGGCGTGGTGGGGGGCTATATCGCCGCATCCACCGAATTATGCGATTTCGTTCGCAGCTTTGCATCGGGCTTCATTTTCACCACCGCCCTGCCCCCCGCCTGCGCTGCCGCCGCCCGGGCGAGCATCCAGCATTTGAAACAAAGCAACAGCGAACGCGAGCGCCACCAGAACAGGGTTGCGGCCGTGCGCCGCCAGCTTGATATCATGGGGGTGCCGCATCTGAAAAACGACAGCCATATCGTGCCGGTGATGGTGGGCAACCCCGTGAAATGCAAAATGATCAGCGACCGGCTGTTGCAGGATTATGGCATCTATGTGCAGCCGATCAATTATCCCACAGTGCCCAAGGGAACCGAAAGGCTGCGCATTACCCCATCACCCGTGCATAGCGATGAAGATATCCGCTATCTGATGGAAAGCTTAGGGGCAATCTGGTCTGAATGTGCCCTTGCCCGGGGGGTGGCCGCCGCCTGAAACCGTCACCCGAAGCTCGCTGTCATCGCGGCTTTGCCTGCCGATCAGGCTCAGCCGCGATTGAGCCACCAGATGCGCGCATTCAAAGCCATCGCAAAGCTGCCCCAGAGTGCATAAGGAACGAGCAGCCAGGCCGCCAGCGGACTAAGGGGATAAAACAGGGCGATCATCAGCAAAACCGAAAGCCACAGGCAAAACAGCTCGATCAAGGCCAAGCCAATGCGGTGAAGGCCGAAAAAAACCGCCGACCACAAGCCATTGAGCACAAGCTGCAGGCCATAAACCGACAGCGCCAATGCCCCCGCTCCGGCAAAGCCCGCCTGTTTCCAGACCAGCCAGCCGGAAAAGGCGATCATCAGATATAAAATGCTCCACACCGGCGGAAACAGCCAATCAGGGGGCCGCCAGCGCGGCTTTTCCAAGGCTTTATACCAATCACCGGGGCGAAAAAAGGCCCCCGAGCTGGCTGCGATGAAGCATAAAAGCAGAAACCCGCCCAAAACCAGATACTCGCGCATAAGCGCTCCTTCATGCCGAACATAGTACTCAGCATGGGCAACGAACCCCCTGATGGCAAGCCTGATCCATCAATCCCGGAATTTCCATGGCTCGGCAAGGGGATGGCCCGTTCATTCCTTTATGGCCGCCAGCACATCGCGAATAAAAACATCGAGCTTGAAACGATCCCCACGGGCCGGATCATAGCCGCGCCGAATGATCACCAGATTGCGCGAAGGGATCACCACCAGATACTGGCCGCGATTCCCCAAAGCCGCGAAGCTATCGTTTGGAATATCGGGAAAGCGTTCATTATAAAGCCACCATTGCGCCCCATAGCCCGGGCTGACCCCGCTGCCACCGCGATCAAGGGGCGGCTGGCCGGGGGCGGGTGTTGCAACATATTTTGCCCAGCCCTCGGGCAAAATCCGTTCCCCATCCCAAACCCCATCATTGAGATAAAGCACGCCCAGCCGCGCCAGATCGCGAGCCGTGGTCCAGACCTGACTGGAAAGGACGAAATCACCCCGCCAATCGGTTTCAAGCGACGTGTGGGTCATGCCGATTTTATAGAGCAGTGTTTCAAAGGGAAAACGCAGGAAAGCCGCATCATCACCCATCGCGCCGCGCAGGGCCCGGACCGAAAGCAGGGTATCATTATTGGCATATTTCCACCGTTTTCCGGGGGGCGCTTCAAGGGCATATTCCGTGGCCGTATCGGTGATGGCCCCACCGCCCATATACAGGCGATCGGTGCGGTTGCCCGCCTGATTGCTATCCAGCCCGCTGGCCATGTGCAAAAGATTTTCCAGCGTGATCGCCCGGCGCGGATCGGCGGGATGGCTCCATTCCGGGATGGTTGCAGGGGCTTTCACTTCCAGCATGCCCTGCTGAACGGCGGCACCCAGCACGCTGGCGGCGATGGATTTGGCCACCGACCAGGTGCGCTGGGATGTCGTTGGGGTAAAGCCCTCGATATAATGTTCGCTCAGGATCGCTTCGGGCGTTGCCACCATCACAGCCGATGTCAGGGCATCGGCCCCATAGCGGGCATCCCCCTCGATGGCCGCCCGCATGACTTTATCCAGTGCCTGATGGCCGCTTTCGCCATTGATCGGCGCTTTTTTCTGCCAAGGGGCCCCATCATCGGTGCGGGCATCAGGTTCGGGCAGATCGATGGCGGGCAGATAGGCTGCGGCAGAGGCCTCTGCCCCTACGGGAAGCTGCACACATCCCAGATGCGGACGCCATTGGGAAATCCGGGGCGGCATATCGGGATCATAATGCACGCTGACCCGCTTTTTTTCGGCATCGATCTCGGCATCTGGCAATTGCGCCACAAGATCAGCAACCAGTGGATAGATCCCCGTCAGCTCATGGGCCTTGATCTGCGCCAATGTCTTGCCCCCATTGAAGCTGGCCGCACAGGTAAAATGTGCCTTATATCCCGCAGCATAGGCCCGCACCGTTGCCTCGGTCTCGGTTTCCTGAGCCATGGAAAGGGCTGGTGCCATCAGGACCAGACCCAGCACACCCCTCATCAGATAGCGCGTCCGCATGTTTCCTCTCCCTCCACCATCAGCCTTTTGCATGATCATAACCCTATTCTGACACCACCCGAAACCAAACGCGGACGGGCGCGGGTCAAAAGACCATCGCCATCGATCTGGCTGGCAATGGCTTTATCGAAAACATTCTCGGCCGAGACAAAAAGCTCGGTCGTCTCGGTTAATTCATAAAAAACAGCCGCATCCAGGGTAAAGAACCCTGAAAGTGTCCGGCTGCCCAGATCATCTTCAAAGCGATCGCCTTCGGTCCGTGCGCTCAGGCTCAAACGCCAGGGCAAAGACGGTTCCCAGCGCAGATCAAGGGCGGCACTGTGCTTGGCGCTTTGGGCCAGACGATTCCCCGCCAGCGCCGGAAAATCATCCGATTGCGTGATCCGGGCATCGGTAAACAGATAGCGCGCCACCAGCGCCAGATCGCCCGGCAGCGCCGCCCGGGCTTCCAACTCGATCCCATCGGCGATGATGCGTTCGATATTCTGCCGCTGACGCAGGCTGCCGCCAGCCGGCACAAACCCTGCGGGCGGAAAAACACCCGGGCCTTCGGCCAGCGTTATATTGCCCACACCATTTTTCAGCCAATTTCGGAAATAGGTGGCCGAAACGACCACGCCATCCGACAGGTTTGTCTCCAAACCCAGTTCGGTTCCATAAAGCCGTTCGGCTGTGAGATTGGGATTGGCTTCGGTTATATCATTTCCAACCCGAAACGGGCGAAAGAATTCATTGATCGTGGGCAGGCGAAAACCGGTATAGCCCGACAAGCGCAGGCGCAGCTTTTCATGCAGCCGATAGGCCAGACCCAGCCGCCCATTGACAAGCGTATCAGAACGATCCGTGATCGCATCATCGCGCAGGATGGTGCCATCGGCCCGATCACTTTCCTGCAGGAACCCATCAAAGGTTTTCCAGTAATCCAGCCGCACGCCACTGCTGATTTCCAGCCGCTCGGTCAGGCTTCCGGCATATTCCACCCAGCCCCCGATCAGCCACTGATCGCCGCCCGCCTGTCTGAGCCGGGTAAAGCCATCACCCAGATTGCGAAACAGTTCATTGGTCGTGCCTTGAAGCCTGCGCAGATCCGTGCCGAATTCCAAAACGCCATCCTCTGCTATGGGCAGGCGCAGAATGGCATTGCCCCCCATCCCTTCAGCCGGCACATCGAATTGATCGAGCACCTGACGTTCCAGCGACCGCGCTTCATCCAATACAGCGGCAAAGCTATTGGCGAAATCGCGATCATGATACCAGCCGATGATTTCAAGGCTTGGCCCCAACCTGCCGCCATCGATCACCAGCCCCAGCGAAAGATCCAGCGCATCGGTTTTATTGGTGGAGAGCGCCATGCCATTCACGCTGTCTTCCCGAAACCAGCCAATACGCCCGCGCAAGATGGTGCTATCCGCAATCTGCCATTCGCCCCGGGCATCGATACTGCCCGTTTCCAGGGCCGCTGGCACATCCACCGGCCCGCGCTGATCTTCGGGGCGGAGATTAAAGCCATCGCTATTGAAATAACGCCCCGAAAGCGAGAAAGCCGTGGCGCCGATCCGATCACCCAATCCGGCAGAAACATCCACCGTACCGAAATTGCCGCCACGGGCTTCACCCCACAGATCGAAATCTTCCGGCATCCGGCTTTCCAATTGGATATGACCGGTCAGCGCCTGATTGCCCATGGCCCCGGCACCACCGCCACGCTGGATTTCCACCGCGCCAATCCGCGCCGGATCAATCGCCGACCAGGTGACCCAGCCGCCAAAAGGATCATTCAAGGGCACCCCATCAAGGGTGACCAGCGCGCGCCCGGCACCATTCGGGCCGATTCCGCGCAAAGTTACACCCTGGGTAGTAGGATGCGCCGCCAATGACGAGGCCCGACGAAACAGTGTCACGCCCGGCACATCAGTGAGAATGCGATCCAATGTCGTTGCCGGGGCGTTGCGCAGATCGCTGTATTCCAGACGGGTCATCGACCAGGCTGCGCGTGCGGCCGGGTCTTCCAGCCTTGTGGTGGTGATTTTAATCTCTGCGATGTCTTCAGAAGAATGGGCCTCAGACAAACTCGCGGCCATCCCAATGCCGAACAAAGCCATGGCCATAACCATAGTCATCATCAAAGCATGCACATCATGGGGCCTGATCAAGATCACACATAACTCCCGAAAGTTCCTATCCCGTTTTTTTTGAACCGGGCGGATCACAGGCTGATCTTGAAACTAGGGAAAAGAAGTGGTGCCCAGGGGCGGAATCGAACCACCGACACTGCGATTTTCAGTCGCATGCTCTACCAACTGAGCTACCTGGGCACAAACCTCGAGAAAAACCGCCGAACCGTTGATGAAGGCAAAGCCCCCGCAAACACAGCCGAAAAGCGTTTCTGGTGGCCGCTTATAGGCAATCGGATCGCCCCTGTCCAGAGGCTGTTGATGGAAAAAGTCCATCCTCGTCATCAAAGCCGTTTATGGGGGTAACTCCCGCCAGAACATAATGTTCGCCAAACCAGCGCGACAAATCGATTTTGGCGCAGCGATCCGAGCAAAAGGGCTTGTGTTCGCCGGAACAAATCGTCTTGCAGATGGGGCAGCGAGCCTTTTTTGTGGCCTTTGATGCGGTCATGATCCGATCTGTCCTCTCGCTTGCGGTCACTCTAGCCAATATGACAAAGGGGCTGATCGGATGGAACGCTTTCATCCATCCGCAGATCAATCACCCGGCCGGTTCTTTCAGACAGCCGGGCCAGCCAATCGGGCCCCTCGAACAATCGGCCCAAGGCCGGAGACAGAGACAGGACCAAAGTCCCCGGACGCGGATCCATGATCGCCGTGCGCTCCGCCCGGCGCAACAGATCATGGGCAAGGCTATAAAGGCTTAAGCGCGGCCCGGGCGCCTGAAGCAGCATTTCGCGCACCGAAGGGCCAAGGCGCTTGCGGGTGAGGGTGAGAATCCCATGCGCATTGATCCCCGACAAGCGCACGGGCAAAGGATCATCGGCCAAAGCGGCATCGAAAGCCGCGATCAGCGCATCCTTATGATCTTTTTTCTGCATATCGATGAAATCGATCACCACAAGGCCGCCGATTCTGCCAAAGCGCAAGAGCCGGGCAAGGACCCGCGCCGCTTCGCAATTCACCTCGAACGCCGCCCGGCCCCAGGCCCGGCCACTTCCCGCGCCCGATTGGCCCGCCGATTGACCCGCCGTGGCTTTGGCCGAATCCACATCGATCACCGTGGCCGCCCGCGTTTCATCGATGCTGATCATCCCCCCCGATGGCAAGGCGATATGGCCATCGATCAGTGCATCGAGGGCTTCCTCCACCCCATGATCGGCAAATAATCCCAGATCCGTTTTCGGCACATCGAGCAAAGGCAAAAGATCCGGCCACTGCTTCAGACAGGATTGCGCCTGTGCCAAAAGATCACGATCCGAAAGATAAATCTTGCCAAGATCGGGGGGGGCATCGCGCAGGCTGATTTTCAAGGCTGAAGCGGCGGCCAGAATCTGCCGCGCCCCGCCGCCAGCGGTTCGGATCGCCCGGATCTGCCCTAAAAGACGCGCAGCTTCGGCCATCAGCACATCATCATGGATGCCCTGCGCCGGGGCATGGGCCGCAACCCCGCTTTCCTTCAAAATCGGCGTCAGGGCTTCCCCCAGACGGTTTTTGTCCTCAAGATCAAAGCCATCATCAAAGCGCAGACCGGGCCTGAACGGTGTGAGGGTCAAATAACGGCCCTTGCGCGCATAATCAGCCCGCACCACCCAGCTTTTGCTGTTTTCATTGGGGGCCATCATCAATTCAACACAGAATTTCTGCCCCACATGCACGGCATCGCCAATGCGTTTGGGCCGCGCGCTGCCCGGCTCGAAAGGGGCATGATGACAGGGTAATAGCCCCGAAAGCGGGCAGGATGGCCCCCCCTCGACCCCGCCTTCCAATTCCACAAAGGCGCTATTGATATCAGGGGCAAGGGCGCTGACCCGAGCCAGCACAATCGCTTCACGATGAAGATCACGGCCACGATGAAAGCCGATCTCGAGGGGGCCGGTTTCATCCACCAGCGCGGTCCTGATCTCTCCGGCACTGGCTTCGATGAGCAGATCAGCCATGATCGGATGTCCAGCCTTTCATCACCTTCACCCCCTGGCCTTGCAGCATCTGGGCCAGTTCATAGAGCGGCAGGCCCACCACATTGCTGTAGGAACCCGAAAGATGCCGCACAAAAGCCGCCGCCAGCCCCTGAATGCCATAGCCACCGGCTTTGCCATGCCAGTCTTTGCTGGCGAGATAGGCCTGACATTCTTCATGGGATAATGACTTAAAAGCCACCACCGTTTCAACCACCCGAATGCGCGCTTTCCCATCGGGGCCCAACAGCGCCACACCGGTTCTCACCCGGTGGCGGCGGCCCGAAAGAAGGGCAAGGCACTGCGCTGCCGTGGCCGCATCAAGGGCTTTTGGCAGGATCCGGCGGCCAACCGATACCACGCTATCGGCCCCCAGAACCCAATCATCGGGATAGTGCGACGCAATTTTCAGCGCTTTTTCATAAGCCATGCGCCGGGCATAAAGGCGGGGCTTTTCAGCGGGATGGGGGGTTTCATCAAGATCGGCGGGCACCACCAGATCCGGGATCACCCCGATCTGGGCCAGCAATTCCAGCCGCCGGGGCGAAGCTGACGCCAGCACCAGACGCGGGCGGCCCTCATTCCCATGGGGGCCGGGCGATCCAACCGTTTTTTGCTGGACGGCCAAACCAATCGCCCTATTTGAAACGATAGGTAATGCGACCCTTGGTCAGATCATAAGGCGTTAATTCGACCAGAACATCATCGCCCGCCAGAACACGAATGCGGTTTTTGCGCATTTTACCGGCGGTATGACCGAGCACTTCATGCCCGTTTTCAAGTTTTACGCGGAACATGGCATTGGGAAGGAGCTCCATGACCGTGCCGCGCATTTCAAGTGTTTCTTCTTTCGCCATGAACTGCTCGAACTTCTTTTCATTAAAATAAGGGATTGCGTGCCATAAATGATTGAGACTGACGCTAAATGCAAGCGTCTCGAACATCCGCAGCCCGAAAACACCTGCGCTGATGGGTTCCAGATTGCCTTTAGGGGTCTTTTATAGATGCCCGGGGCCGGATATTTCAAAGCGCGCCTTGATCCGGGCCGCCAATTTATCCCGCACCGCGCGATAGGCATCCAGCCTTTGTTCCCGATTGCCTTCGCACAAAGTGGGAT
Organism: Iodidimonas sp. MBR-22; assembly: GCF_029946565.1. Taxonomy (NCBI): domain Bacteria; kingdom Pseudomonadati; phylum Pseudomonadota; class Alphaproteobacteria; order Iodidimonadales; family Iodidimonadaceae; genus Iodidimonas; species Iodidimonas sp. MBR-22. The sequence continues at coordinate 257,426 of NZ_JARKVQ010000001.1, read as the reverse complement.
CGATGGTCGGCCAATATTCGGTCAGGCAGGCGCGATTGCCAATCATCCCCAGGGTGCGGTGATGGGCTTCCGGGGTGAGGCTGATGATCAGATCGGGAACATCATGTTCCCCCAAACTTTCCAGATGGCCCGATGGCAACAGGCTGTGGGGCTGATGGCCGCTGATGTCAAAGCCCGCCTCATCCATCACCGCCACCGCAAAAGGATCGAGCGTGCCCGCATCCAGCCCCGCCGAAGACACCCTGATCCGATGGCGGCCATGGCGTTCGGCCAAAGCCTGCGCCATGGGCGAGCGCACGGCATTGCGATTGCAGATAAACAGGATATGGCGCGGAGGCTGTGCCGGATCAGCGGGGGATGCGATCATCGCTCACCCCCGGATATGCAAAACACAGATCAGCGTAAACAGACGCCGCGCCGTGTTTTGGTCCACCAGCACTTTATCCTTCAAACGTTCGGCCAAAAGGGCCGAGCCATCATTGTGCAGCCCCCGCCGCCCCATATCAATGGCTTCGATCTGGCCGGGGCTGGCTGTTTTGATGGCCTGAAAATAGGAATCGCAAACGGCGAAATAGTCCTTGATCACCCGGCGGAAAGGGGTGAGCGGCAAGCGAAAGGCTTCCAGAAAATGGTCATCCTGATCGGAAAGCTCGAATAAAAGCCGGCCTTCCTCCAAACGCAGCAAAAGCCTGTAGGGCCCTTCATAGCCGCCGGGCATGGGCAGAACCGGATCGAAATAATTTTGCTGCAAAAGATCAAAGATCGCCACCCGGCGTTCATGATCGATATCGGCATTCCAGCGCACGATGCTGGCTTCATCCAAAGCCACATCGATCAGCCTGCATAAGGGATCGCCATCCTCAAAGCCCATGCCATCCTCATTCTTCATGCCGGGTTTTCCGCCTTGGTTTCCAAGCGGATAAGCACGGATCGTTCATGGGCACCCAGCCCTTCGGCCCGGGCCAAAAGCGCCGCCGCCGGGCCGATCCGGGCAAGGCTTTGGGCATCGCAGCCCACAAGAGTGGTGCGCTTCATGAAATCAAGCACCGACAAGCCGCTGGAAAAACGCGCCGCCCGCGAAGTGGGCAAAACATGATTGGGGCCAGCCACATAATCGCCAATGGCTTCGGGGGTATAGCGGCCCAGAAAAATCGCCCCGGCATGGCGGATTTTACCGGCCATCCCATGGGGATCGTCCACCGCCAGTTCCAGATGCTCAGGTGCGAGACGATTGACCAAAGCGGGGGCATCCGCCATCAGATCGCCCACCACGATCACCGCCCCATGATCGGCCCAGCTTTGGCTGGCGATGGCTGCCCGGGGCAGGGTTTCCAGATGCCCCGCGATGGCCGCCTTCACCGCATCGGCAAAGGCTTTGTCATCGGTGATCAGAATGGATTGGGCGGCACTGTCATGTTCGGCCTGGCTCAAAAGATCAGCAGCGATAAAGGCGGGATCATTCGCCCCATCGGCCACCACCAGAATTTCCGATGGCCCGGCGATGGTATCGATCCCCACCCGGCCAAAAACCTGCCGCTTGGCTTCAGCAACGTAGGCATTGCCGGGGCCGACGATCTTATCGACAGGGGCAATCACCGCCGTACCATAGGCCAAAGCCGCCACCGCCTGCGCCCCGCCGATGCGATAGATTTCATCCACCCCGGCCAAAGCCGCCGCCGCCAGAACCAATGGATTGATCAGCCCATCGGGGCTGGGCACCACCATCACCAGCCGATCCACCCCGGCCACCTTGGCGGGGATCGCATTCATTAAAACCGATGAAGGATAGCTGGCCCGCCCGCCGGGCACATAAAGCCCCGCCGCCTCGATCGCCGTCCAGCGATAGCCAAGCTCCACCCCCTCGGCATCGCGATGATGATGATCTTTGGGCTTTTGGATTTCATGAAAGGCCCGGATGCGCGCTGCCGCCATTTCTAAAGCGGCTAAGGTTTCTCTATCACAAGCCGCCCGTGCGGCGGCGATTTCATCGGCGCCAAAGCGCATGGTTTCCGGCGTGAGAGACAAGCGATCAAAGCGCTGGGTATAGTCGATCACAGCGGCATCGCCATGGGCCGCCACATCCGCCAGAATCGCCTCGACCACCCCCCGCACGGAGTGTTCCTGATCGCGGCCATGGACCAGAAAGGCTTCAAAGGCAGCGGCAAAATCCGCTTGCTGCAGATCGAGTTCAAGCGGCATCACGATCCTCCAGACTTTGACGGAAGCGGGTGATCCAGCCGCCCATCACATCGGGACGGGTTTTGAAAGCTGCCCGATTAACGATCAATCGCGATGTGATCTCGGTCAGCACCGCCACTTCGCGCAGGCCATTGGCGCGCAGGGTGGAGCCAGTGGACACCAGATCGACGATCCGGGGACACAGGCCCAGAACCGGGGCCAATTCCATCGCGCCATTCAGCTTCACACATTCCGCCTGCACCCCGCGGGCGGCAAAATAACGCCGGGTGATCCCGGGATATTTGGTCGCCACCCGGATATGCGACCAGCCGGCCATATCATCATCGCGGGCCATATTGTCCGGCTCGGCCAAAGACAGACGACAATGACCGATATCGAGATCGAGGGGGGCATAGATTTCGGGATAATCAAATTCCATCAAAACATCATTGCCCGCCACCCCCAGATGCGCCGCCCCAAAGGCCACGAATGTTGCCACATCGAAAGCGCGCACACGAATGATGCTCAGCCCTTCGATATTGGTATCAAATTGCAGCTTGCGGCTATCATCATCATCAAAGGCCGCTTCCGGCTCGATCCCGGCCGCCCGCACCAGGGGCATCACTTCCTTCAGGATGCGGCCTTTCGGCAGGGCCATCACAAGGCCGGGCTTCGGGCTAGCCGCTGGATCGAGGCCAATTTGGGCCATTGCAGTCTCCACATCGATTGAGATTGGTCGGTTCTGAGTTGTGAAGGGAACGCCACGCCAAAACCACGCTCCACGCTCATGAAAGGTTATGATCGGGCACCCTGAGCGCCGGCCAATCATCGGACAGATCGCTCAAAACAGCATCTACACATTCCGCATCCAAACGGATATGAGCGCCGCCCGCGAAAATCAGATTGATCACCGCCGAACCATCAGCACCGGGCTCAAGCTCGATGGCCAAAAGCGCAATCACCTGATCAGGCTGATCGAGTGCAATGTTTTTCACCTGCACCTTCAAAATGCCATCGAAATGCAGCCCCGCCCGTACCCGCTGGCCACGACCGGATTTGCGCGCCTTTTGTTCCCGCCCGGCGATTTTTTCCCAGCGATAGCGATTCGCCACTGCGGCAAAGCGATGCTGGCCCGGCAGCCAGGCCATATCGCCCACCCGCAACACGCTATCTTGTAAAGCCGCCGAGATGATGCCGAGATCTTCGGGGCTGTGCGCCATCAATTTCAATTTTTCAGTCATGTCATAACTTTGGGCAATAAATTCACAAATCTCAAGCCGCTACGCGCTCCACATCCGCGCCCAGAGCCAGAAGTTTTTCTTCTATACGCTCATAGCCGCGATCAAGATGATAAAGCCGATGCACTTCGGTCACCCCTTTGGCCGCCAGACCGGCCAGCGCCAGACCCATGCTGGCCCGCAGATCGGTGGCCATCACCGGCGCACCGGTCAGCCGTTCAACGCCCCGTACAGTGGCCGTGGCACCATTGACGGTAATATCAGCCCCCATTCGCGCCAGTTCCTGCACATGCATGAAGCGATTTTCAAAAATCGCCTCGGTAATCACCGAAGCCCCCGATGCCACACACATCAAAGCCATCATCTGCGCCTGCATATCGGTGGGAAAGCCGGGATAAGGCTGGGTGACAAGGGTGATCGGCTGCAAAGGCCCATCACGGAACACCCGCAGGCCATCGGCTTTGACCACGATCCCCACCCCGGCTTCACGAAGCATGGTGATCACCGCCTCCATCGCCGCAGGATCAGCCCCGGCGAGCATCACATCACCCCCGGTGATCGCCGCCGCCACGGCATAGGAACCGGCTTCGATCCGATCCGCCATACACAGATGATCCGCGCCGTGCAGGGTGGTTTGCCCTGCAATTTCGATGCGGTCCGTTCCCAAACCCTCGATCCGTGCCCCCATGGCCTGCAGGCACCGGCCCAGATCCACCACTTCGGGCTCGCGCGCGGCATTTTCCAAAAGCGTTTCCCCGCGCGCCAAACACGCCGCCATCATCAGATTTTCCGTGGCCCCCACCGAAACTTTGGGAAACACCACGCGATTGCCGATCAGGCCGCCCTTTGGGGCCCGGGCGGTGACGTACCCCTCGCTCAGATCGACATCGGCCCCCAAAGCCTTCAGCCCCTTCAGATGCAGATCGATGGGCCGGGTGCCAATGGCACAGCCGCCGGGCAATGAGACCCGGGCCTGGCCTTCGCGGGCGAGAATGGGGCCAAGCACCAGAATCGAGGCGCGCATCTTGCGCACGATATCATAAGGTGCGGTGCTATCGGCGATCCGGCGGGCGGTCAGCAACAGGCTCCGCCCGGATGGCTGGCCATCCAGCGCTTCAGCCCCCACCGCGCCTTCAAGGGTGATAGACGCCCCATGATGATTGAGCAGATCGCCCATGGTGGCAATATCGGCCAAACGCGGCAGATTGGATAAACGCAAGGGTTCATCGATCAGCAAACAGGCGGCCATCAGGGGCAAGGCGGCATTTTTGGCACCCGAGACCCGAACCGTTCCCGAAAGGGCCCGCCCGCCCCGGATTATCAGCTTATCCATGTAATGATCATCATCCTTTTCAGGCTCGTTTTTCAGGCTTATTTATCAGATTGGGGCGGCTCTAAAGCTTTGGCAGCGTCACGCCACGCTGGCCCATATATTTTCCCGCCCGATCGGCATAGCTGATTTCGCACGGTTCATTGCCTTGTAAAAACAGGAACTGGCAGGCCCCTTCATTGGCATAGATCTTGGCGGGCAAGGGCGTTGTATTGGAAAATTCCAAAGTCACATGGCCTTCCCAGCCCGGTTCCAGCGGGGTGACATTGACAATGATCCCGCAGCGCGCATAGGTCGATTTACCCAAACAGATCACCAGAACATCTTTGGGCACCCGGAAATATTCCACCGTCCGCGCCAAAGCAAAGGAATTGGGCGGAATGATGCACACATCCACGGTACGATCCACAAAGCTTTTCGGGGAAAATTCCTTGGGATCCACAAGGGCATTATCGACATTGGTAAAAATCTTGAATTCATTGGCCACACGCGCATCATAGCCATAGGAACTGAGCCCATAAGAGATCGTTCCGGCCCGCTTCTGACGATCTTCAAAGGGTTCGATCATCGCTTCGTTCAGGCTTTTTTCTCTGATCCAGCGATCCGACATGATTGCCATCCGGCTCATCCTCTCATTCAGGCGTCTTTTACAAACGTCTTTGGGCTTTTAGGTTTTTTCCAAATTTTCCGGTTTTTTTAAGGCGCGGCCCAAAAGCCGCTTTTAAAATGAGAAAGAGCCCGTGACAAGGGAGGCAAAGCCTTTCATCTTCCTATATCCTGACCCTGACCCCATCAGCGCGATCGCAAACAGGTCCTATCATGAAGCAGGCCGATAAAGACAGCCCGAAGGCAGAGAAACAAGGAGGATGGCCCCGGCGCCTCGCCGCCCTTTGGCCCGATGGAGAGGGGCTGAAGCTTGCTGTGCCTGCCCTGTTCATGGTGATCGTCGCCTTTATCGCCGCCCATCAGTTTGTCAAACCCGCGCCGCCCGATCAGCTGATCATTCTGGCCGGGCCGCAAAGCGGCACATATTTCCAGATCGCCCAGCGCTATCAAACCGCTTTGGCCGCCCATGGAATCGCGGCCGAGATCGTCGAAACATCGGGATCGGTGGATAATCTCAATCGTCTTCACCAGAATGAAAAGGAAGCGATGATCGCCTTTTCACAAGCCGGGATTTCGCTGCAAAGGCCTATGGCCAGTGACAATGGAGGCGGCAATGGCCCCAATGAGATCGAAGCGCTGGCCAGCCTTTATTATGAACCGGCCTGGCTGTTTTTGCGCGATGATGTGCAGATCACCGATTTTCGCGATCTGACCGCCCTGCGCATTGCCAAAGGCCCCTTGGGCTCGGGCAGCCGGGCTTTGGCCGAAACCCTTTATGCCCTGAATGATCTGCCTTTTGAGACGGGAGCCGAGCAAAAGGCTCCCGATCAACTGAGCGGCGATGATGCTCTGGCCGCCCTTGTTCTGGGGCAGATCGATGGGGTTTTCACGGTTGGCAGCGCCCATAGCCCCAGCATCAAGGCTTTGATTGCCCAGCCCGGAATATCGCTTTTCAGCCTGCCGCGCAGCCATGCCTATGCCCGAAGACTGCCCTATATCGATGCGCTGGAATTACCCCAGGGCACGCTGGATCTGGCCCGCAATATCCCCCAACACAATACCGCCCTGATCGCCACCACAGCCATGCTGGTGACCACCGCCGATCTGCACCCGGCGTTAATCGATCTGCTGCTGATGACCGCCCAATCCGTGCATGATCAGGCCGGGCTTTTTGAAGACGCCGGGCAATTCCCATCGGCCCATAAGCTGTCTTTGCCCCTGAATGATGAGGCCGCCCGCTTTCACCGGCGCGGGCCATCTTTTTTGCAAAGGGTGCTGCCTTTCTGGGCGGCGACCCTGCTTGATCGCTGGCTGGTGATGGCCCTGCCGCTTTTAACCCTGCTGATCCCTTTATTGCGCATTTTCCCGCCCCTTTATGGCTGGCGCATTCGGGCAAAAATCAGCCGTCCCTATCGCCTTTTGCATGAGATCGAGCGCGCCTGTTCTGATCCCACCCCCAAGCAAAGCCCGGGCAAGGCGGCGGCCATGGATTGTCATGATGCCTTGAAACGCTTATCTGCACTGGATAAAAGCGTTGAACATTTGCGCGTGCCCGCCACCTATCAGGCCGATCTTCATGCCTTGAAATTCCATATCCAGCGGGTCCGGGAAAATATGGCAAAAACGCAAAAAAACGACTCAGATGAACCGCCGCTATCGGGGTAGGGCAGGACCATTGCCCCCCTTATTTGAAGCCCTGATCTGAACCCTTGATCTGATCGCTGGCCGCCGCGCTGAAGCTGCCGATTTCGCAGGAAAAGCCAGCGCGGGTCATGATATGATCAATCTCCGCACAAAGCTGGCCCATGGTCGGCTCATAGCTGAAAAAATCATGGAAGGCCAATTGCGGGCAGCTGTATTTCAGATGCATTAAAAGGTCATCCCCTCTAAGCATCTTCAGAAGAATGGTCTGATCATCGATAATGTCGCTGCGGCTGATCTGATCAATGGAAACGCACAGCGCGTCCGCCTCCTGATCCGTCTCCATATCTTCCTGCCCAGCCTGATCTTCTTGCCCTGCATGGGTTTTGGCCGCCCCGTGCACCATCATGATAGCCATGATCAAAGCCATCATTCCCGCCGATATAAAACCCCGTGCCACGACAAAGCCGCTCCTAAACCCCTTGATGATCAAGGGATGCGATCATGATGATGATCCCCTGAACCGGGGCTGAACAGATCAGATGGTAAAGCCGAAGCCGCCAATACCACCCCCCTGCAAACGCTGCAAGGCGGCATTATAATTGCTGATCTGGTTTTGCAGCCGGGTGGGCACGGTGCCACCGCCGGGCCGATTGAGCAGATCATCGAGCGGACTGGGGGATAAAGACCGGAAAGCGCGCTTGGCGGTTTCGATCGATTCCTGAATCCGGGTCAGGGTGAAGGCCGCCTGCTGCTTGTTTGAAAGCCCCAAAGGCCCCCGCAGATTGAAGGCGAAAACCCCACCCAATCGCGCATCAGCGGAGGTTTCATCATCGAGATTGAACAAGGCTGTGGTACCCAAAAGCCGTTGCGGCTCGATCCCCATCTTGCCCAGCAGATCGCGTTCTGCCGGTCCGGCAAACACGTCCACCTGACTGGTACCGGTCGCCCGGATCACCAATTTATTATTGCGGCCATCGGCCTGCACTTCATCACGAAAAGACAGGCGATTGATCTTGCGCGCCAGATCCAGAAGATTATCGCCTTCCGATAGCGTGATCCGCTGGCGACGGCCGCCATTGATCGAAATTTCAAAAAAATCGCCCGGACGCGCCGTGGTCTGATCTTCTATGGTCCGGGTCACAAAGCGATCCACCATCCCCATCGGCAGCCCCAAACGATCAAGCACCGATGGCCCATTATTGACAAAGGCAATGCCGCTGGCATCCACATTGGTGAGCATTTCACCAAATTGCTGTACTTCGGTAATGGCCCCGCTGGCCATATCGATCCGCGCCACAAAGCCATCGCGCGGGCCCACCCGGCCATTGGGCTCCAGGTTCCCCCGCGTGGTACCAGTCACGAAAACCTCGGTGCCCCCCAGCGCCACATCATTGATTTCATCAAAAGCCAGCGTGCCGACAAAGCTGATGAAATCCGCGCTGACTGATGCACCCTGATCGGCAAGCTTCAGCACAAAGCCTTCGCGTCCCCCCGATGAGGCATTGGCAACCGTGGCCGCCGTGCCGGTGAAATTACCATTATCGGTGCTGCCAACCAGAAAGATGTCATTGCCTGAAACCTTCAGGCCGCTGATCTCGCCGCTGCGGTCGATGGCCCCCAAATCCTGCTCGAACAAAACCGAAGAGAAATCATTGGCATCCACCTTGCGCAGGATGACACGCCCCCCTTCATTGGAAGCGAGGAGAATATTGCCATCCCCGGCAATCGCCACGGCATTGCCCTGCTGATCATTTTGATCTCCGATCAGGGTCGCATCAAGGCGCTGGCCGCTGCTGCCATCGATCTTCAACAGCATGGCATCCCGGCCACCCGCCGAAGGGTTATTCACATCCAAAGCCCCACGGCTGAAGCCGCTGACGATGATATTATCATCCTGATCGATGGTGATCGCCTGCACACGATCTTCCGAGGCGCTGTTCACCTGAAAGGTAAAAAGCTCATCGCCCCTTGAACTGAACTTGGTGACGAAGCTGTCGATCCCAGAAATCACCGCGCCGGGGGCGATATTGTCTGCCGTGCTGCCCGCAATCACCACATTATTCTGGCTATCGATGGCAAGGGAAAAGGCTTCAGCCCCGGTGGAACTGCCCAAAAGCCGGGAAAACACCACATTGCCCAGGCTATCCATCTTGGTGAGCACCACATCAGATGCCGCACCTGCCAGATTGAGCTGATTGCCAAAATCGCCGGTGCTGGTGCCCAGAGTATAGATGAAACCATCCCCATCCACCGCCACCGCCGTGCTGCTGGTTGAAGCCGCGACCGTTGCCTCGTCATCTTCGGCGCTGGCAATCGCGGTCGCCAAACGATCCACGCCCGCGATATCTGCGGTGCTTTTTTGCACCAATGTGCCATCCGATTGATCAAAACGGGTGATGCCGGTGCGCACAACATCATCGCCGATCAGCGCCGATTTATTGCTGGCGATAAACAGGCTGGGCTCGGCGACCGCAGGGATCAACCGCACCTCTTCAAACAGGGTGGTATTGATGCGCAGGCCATGATCGAGATTGGCATCGGTGCTGACCGCAAAGCGCGATGTGAATTTCGGGGCCGGATCACCCGAAGCTGTGAAGATGAGTTCGCCGCTTTGATCCGTGCCCTGAACCGATGTGATCCGCTCGTTAATAAATGTAACCAGAGAATCAACGGTGATCGGGCCATCGATCTGTGCCAGATCGATCATAAGATCGGTGCGCACCCCCAAACGGGTGATCGCCAGCGTAAACACCTCATCGCCCACAATGCCGGGGATCGGCTGATCGCGGCCCGCGGTGGCTATGGTGCGGCCGATAAAGCTTTCGCTATTGGATTTCATCTCAAAGGGCGATGTCACACTTGAGGCGCGCGTGCCCGAAAGCAAGGTGAGCTTATCGGTTTCAGCCGAGGCGATATAAGCGGAAATCTCCGCCAGATTTTGCTGAAACTGGGCATCAAGGCGCGCAAGCGAACTGACGGGCGTGGAATTTTCTGCGGCAAAGCGGGCGAGAGTTTCAAGCTTTGTCAGCGCATCGAACGCCACGAAAGTGGCCCGCTGATCAGGCCCCACCCCCACCGACTTTACACCCGGGGCATTTTCATCGATGAAGCTGCGCAGATTGCGCACATCATTGAATTGCGAAACAAGGGTCTGGCTGGCCTGCGGAATCTGCCAAGGGGGGATAACCGCCGGACCGCGATTGCTATTTTGCAGTTGGGCAATATCGATGGGCGGGCGAAAGCGCAGCACCGACAGATCAATCGCCGTGATCTGCGGTTGAAATGGAGACGCCCCCCCTGTGCCAAAACCAAAAAATGCCATCGCCCGGGATCGTTACCTTTCAAAAAAATCGGGGCACATCAACCAATAAAGAGCGGACATGATAAACCCATGGCGCGCCGCCGGATACAACAATTCCATCCTGCACAATAGCCGCCCTGGCCTTAAGATCCCGTTAATTTCACAGCCCCCAAAAGCCCGGATATCAGGCCCGAAAATCCGGCCTGATGGCAGGGGATTATAGCCCCGCACAAAACCCTGCGCGGTCTTGCGTCTCATGACGGGCGCGGCTACATCTAGGGCCAAATGGGAATGAACACTGCAAAGGATGATGATGAGCGCCCTCATATATCTGATAAATTCGGTGATCGATATCTATAAATGGCTGCTGATCATCTGGGTGATCATGAGCTGGCTGGTATCTTTCAATGTGATCAACACCCATAATCAGTTTGTTGGCACGGTGATGAATTTTCTTTATCGTATCACCGAACCGGCGCTTCGCCCCATTCGCAGGATCGTTCCCGATCTGGGGGGGATCGATATTTCTCCCCTGATCCTGCTTTTGCTGGTGCAGGCCTTGCAGATTTTGTTCAATGACAGCATCGTCCCCCTGCTATACGGCTATTGATCTGGTGAGCCGCCAGCCTTTTGGGGTGCGGCTGCGGGTAAAGCTCAGCCCCAAGGCTTCGGCCAATCGAATCGACAGAATCGAATTGGATGAAACGGGGGCGGCACGCCTGCGTTTGAGCGTGACGGCCGTGGCTGAAAAGGGCAAGGCCAATAAGGCTCTGATCGCCCTTCTGGCCCGCAATTTAGGGCTGGTGCGATCCCAGATCGCGATCAGCGCGGGCACCACAACACAGATCAAGACCATCGATATCATCGGCGACCCCCCCGATCTTGCCGAACGCATCACGAAAGCCCTGCACCAACAGGGGATATGGATCTGATGAAAGCAAAACCATGACCACAGAAACCGGCCATAGGGCAAAACACATTGATGGCAAGGGATTTGCCGCCGGCCTGCGCCAACAGGTGGCCAATCGGGTGGCCGCCCTGAAGGCCAGCCATGGCATCGTCCCCGGGCTGGCGGTGGTGCTGGTGGGGGATGATCCCGCCAGCGAGATTTATGTGCGCAATAAAGGCCGCCAAACCCTTGAAGTGGGGATGCAATCCTTCGAGCATCGTTTGGGCGCCGAAACCTCTCAACAGGCCCTGCTCGATCTGGTGGCCCGGCTCAATGCCGATCCGGCTGTGCATGGCATTCTGGTGCAATTACCCCTGCCCCCGCATATCGAAAGCGCGGCAGTGATCGCGGCCATTGATCCAGCAAAAGATGTGGATGGTTTTCATATCCAGAATGCCGGATTGCTGGCCACCGGGGGCCGGGGGCTGGTGCCCTGCACCCCCCTTGGCTGCCTGATGCTTTTAAAAGAAGAATTGGGCGATCTCAGCGGATTGGATGCGCTGGTGCTGGGCCGATCCAATATCGTGGGGAAACCCATGGCGCATCTGCTTTTGGCCGAAAACTGCACGGTAACCATCGCCCATTCCCGCAGCCGCAATCTGCCCGATCTGTGCCGCCGCGCCGATATTCTGGTGGCCGCCGTGGGGCGTCCGCAGATGGTGCAGGGCGATTGGATCAAGCCCGGGGCCACGGTGATTGATGTGGGCATCAACCGGCTGCCCGCCCCGGAAAAAGGCCAAGATAAAACCCGGCTGGTGGGGGATGTGGATTTCGAGGCCGCAAGCCTTAAAGCCGGGGCCATCACCCCGGTGCCCGGCGGGGTGGGGCCGATGACCATTGCCGTGCTGCTGGCCAATAGCATCACCGCCGCCGAACGACAAAGCGCCCGAGAAAGCGCCCGAGAAAGCGGAGAATAGCGATGCTGGAATTGTTCATAAGCGCTTTCGTCACCTTTTTCGTGGTGATCGATCCCATCGGCATCGCCCCGGTTTTTGCCAGTCTCACCCGGGGATCGGATGCCCGGCACAAAAAGCTGATGGCAATCAAGGGCACGGTGATTGCGGTGGTCATCCTCGCCTTTTTTGCCGCCGTGGGCGAGCCTTTCCTGTCGGCTTTAGGCATCAGCCTCGATGCCCTGAAGGTGGCAGGGGGCATCATGCTGTTTCTCATCGCCCTTGAAATGGTGTTTGAAAAGCGCACCGAACGGCGCGAAGAAACCGCCGAGCGCACCCATCAGGAACATCTGGAAGATATTTCCGTCTTTCCCATCGCCATTCCGCTGCTCGCGGGGCCGGGGGCGATTGCCTCGATCATCTTACTGATGGCGAGCCATGAAGGCAATCTTCTGGCGCAGGGCAGCATTTTAGGGGCTCTGGGGCTGACCTTGCTGCTGACGCTTCTGGCCTTTCTGGCGGCATCGAAATTGATGGCGGTGCTGGGCGCCACGGTATCGGCTGTGGTTTCCCGGGTTTTGGGGATCATTCTGGCGGCTTTTGCCACCCAATTCATCATGGATGGTATCCGGCTGTTTTTTGCTGCCTGAAGCCATCGGCACAGCTTTGCATCTGTCAAGCAAATGTGATCTTGATGTGCCATATCTTTATGATCGCCAACAGGTTATGGTCAATCCGTCGGGGATTTGTCAGGTGACATCCCATCATGCGGGGCATATTTGGAGAGCAATTATGAATATTTCTAAATCTTTCTCTTTATCACTGATTGCTGCTTCACTGCTTGTCACACCTGCCGTGTTTTCGGGGCTATCGTCCTCGGCCCAGGCCCAGCAACGCGAAAACCAATCCGGCTTTTATGTCTCGGCCTATGGGGGCTTGAGCATTCAGCAGAATCAATCCAGCCTGCGCCTTGATCAAGCGGATTTCAAAGCCGCCCGGGTAACCTTTGATCCCGGCTTCTCAGTGGGCGGCAGCATCGGCTATCGCCTGCCTGCCACGCCCTGGGGGCAATTTCGGCTTGAACTGGATCTCTCTTATCGTGAAAACAGTGTCGATAATGGCATCATCACCGATGAACCGGGCTTGAATTTCAGCGGCGATAACAGCTCTTTGGCCGGGATGGCCGTGGTCATGTATGATTTCACCAATATTTCCCGGCGCTTCATCCCCTATATCGGGATAGGGGCCGGTTTAGCCGGGGTCGAATCGGATGTCTATTTCACCCCGGAAGCCAGCCCCAATTTTCAGCGCACCCAATTTGGCGGCCCCACGGATACCGAATTTGCCTGGCAGGCCATCATCGGCGTGACCATGCCCCTCAATAGGATCTTCGATCTTTTTGTTGATGGCCGCTATTATTCCACCGGCCGCCCCGATTGGTTGCGGGTTGAAGAAAACGGCAATGTTGTCAGCCGCTTTCGTTCGGAATTCGATGCATGGCATCTGAACGCCGGTGTGCGCTTCAAGTTCTAACAGATATGATGAGCCATGAGTGAGGGGGGGGCAGACCCCCTCATTCTTTAAACGCCCCTCAATCTCCTCTCAAGCGCCTCTCAAGCGCCTCTGCGGGCCAGAAGGCGCAGGCGCAGGGCATTCAGCTTGATGAAGCCTTCGGCATCGCGCTGATCATAAACCGCATCTTCCTCGAAAGTCACATGCTCAAGGCTATAGAGCGATTTGGGTGAGCTGCGCCCGATGATATGCACCCCGCCCTTATAGAGCTTCAAGGTCACATGGCCTTCCACATGGCGCTGGCTGTGATCAATGGCGGCTTGCAGCATCTCGCGCTCGGGCGTGAACCACAGGCCATTATAAATCAATTCGGCATAGCGCGGCATCAACTCGTCTTTCAAATGCGCCGCCCCGCGATCAAGAGTGATCTGCTCGATCCCCCGATGGGCAGCCAATAGAATGGTGCCGCCCGGCGTTTCATAAATGCCGCGTGATTTCATCCCCACAAAGCGATTTTCCACCAGATCAAGGCGGCCAATACCGTGAATACGGCCCAATTCATTGAGGGCGGTGAGCAATGCGGCAGGCGACAAAGCCTCGCCATCAAGGGAGATGGCATCGCCGCGTTCAAAACCGATCTCGATGATCTGGGCCTGATCGGGGGCCATTTCCGGCGATTGGGTGCGGGAATACACGAATTCTTCCGCGGCCACCGCCGGATCTTCCAGCGCCTTCCCCTCAGATGAGGTATGCAACAGATTGGCATCCACCGAAAAAGGCGCTTCGCCGCGCTTGTCTTTTGCTACCGGGATCTGATGGCGTTCGGCAAATTCGATGAGCTTGGTCCGGGAATTGAGATCCCATTCCCGCCAGGGCGCGATCACCTTGATATCGGGTTCCAGCGCATAATAAGACAGTTCGAATCGCACCTGATCATTGCCCTTCCCGGTGGCGCCATGGCACACCGCATCGGCACCGGTTTCCCGGGCAATTTCAATCTGGCGCTTGGCGATCAGGGGGCGGGCGATGGATGTGCCCAAAAGATACAGCCCTTCATAAAGGGCATTGGCGCGCATCATGGGATAAACATAATCGCGCACGAATTCTTCGCGCAGATCTTCGATATAGATATCCTTGATGCCGAGCATTTCCGCCTTTTTGCGGGCTTCATCAAGCTCGGCCCCCTGCCCCAGATCGGCGGTGAAGGTGACCACTTCGCAGCCATAGGTCACCTCAAGCCATTTCAAAATGACCGAGGTATCAAGACCGCCGGAATAGGCGAGGACGACTTTTTTGGGAGCGGAATGCGACATGATCAACGACCTTCGGCTGGAACAGGAGACAGAATGCTGCTGTCCTAAGCCATCCGAGCGCCTATGAAAAGGGGCTTTGCCTACCAGACACCCCCTGCCAGCCCCCGCGTCTACCAGACTCCGATGTTTTCCATCGAAGCCCAGGGCTCACGCGCGGGCAAAGGATCGCCGCGCTGCAATAATTCGATGGAAATGCCATCGGGCGAGCGGATAAAGGCCATATAACCATCCCGTGGGGGCCGATTGATGACCACCCCGTGATCATGCAAATGCTGGCACAGGGCATAGATATCATCCACCCGAAAGGCCAGATGGCCGAAATTGCGGCCGCCCTCATAGGTTTCTGGGTCCCAATTCCAGGTCAGCTCCAAAAGCGGCGCATGGCGGGTGCGGGCCTCATCCACATTGCCCGGAGCCGCCAGAAACACCAGCGTGAAGCGGCCTTTCTCGCTGTCTTTCCGATCAACCTCCACAAGCCCCAGCTTTGTACAGTAAAAATCGAGGGCGGCATCCAGATCAGCCACCCGCACCATGGTGTGAAGATACGCCATTGCCATTGCTCTCTCCGATCAGATTTGGGCCAAAGCGGCCTGTTCGCGTAAAATTTCGCTTTTACGCTTTTTCTCGCTGGTTGATTTAAGCTGCCCGCAGGCGGCCATGATATCGCGGCCCCGGGGGGTGCGGATGGGGGCGGAAATGCCTGCCTTGAACACCAGATCGGAAAAACGTTCGATGCGATCCCAATCCGAACATTCATAAGGGCTGCCGGGCCACGGATTGAACGGGATCAGATTAACCTTGGCGGGCAATTTATAGCGGGTGAGCAGG
Source organism: Iodidimonas sp. MBR-22 (assembly GCF_029946565.1). Lineage (NCBI taxonomy): Bacteria > Pseudomonadati > Pseudomonadota > Alphaproteobacteria > Iodidimonadales > Iodidimonadaceae > Iodidimonas > Iodidimonas sp. MBR-22. Next base: position 241,634 of record NZ_JARKVQ010000001.1, on the reverse strand, counting down.
CGCACCAGATCCCGCGCATCGGCATCGGAATCATTGATCCCCTTCAGCATCACATATTCAAAAGTGATGCGCCGGGCATTATGGGTGCCGGGATAGGCGGCACAGGCTTCCATCAACTGTTCAAGCCGGTATTTGCGATTGAGCGGCACGATTTCATCGCGCGTTTCATTATTCACGGCATGGAGCGAAACCGCGAGATTGACCCCGATTTCCTCACCACAGCGCAGCATCATCGGCACCACACCGGCGGTGGAGAGGGTGATGCGGCGGCGCGAAAGCTGAATACCTTCCTTATCCATCACAATCTGGAGGGCTTTTTTCACATGATCGAAATTATAAAGCGGCTCGCCCATGCCCATCATCACGATATTGGTGACCCGGCGATGATCGGTGCTGGCAGGCCATTCCCCCAGATCATCGCGGGCCACCATCATTTGCGCCACAATTTCACCGGGCGTGAGATTGCGCACCAGCTTCATCGTGCCGGTATGGCAAAAGCGGCAATTGAGGGTGCAGCCCACCTGACTTGAAATGCACAGGGTGCCGCGATCCTCATCGGGGATATAAACCGCTTCTGCCTCGGTGCCATCGCCAAAGCGCAGCAGATATTTGCGGGTGCCATCGCTGGAATATTGGGCATCCACAATCTCGGGCCGGGAAATGCGAAAATGCTCGGTCAAGCGGACGCGCACATCTTTCGCCACATTGCTCATGGCCTCGAAATCGGTGACGCCGCGATGATAAACCCATTGCCAGATTTGCTTCGCGCGCATATTCGCCTGTCGATCCGGCACGCCGATGGCCAGCAGGGCCGTCCGCAGATCCTCACGCGAGAGGCCCAGAATATCCTGACGGGGATCCGTATCGGCAGCACGGGGGGAAACCACCGGCACCATCGGCCCCAGACTCGCCATGGGGGCGCCGATATGGTCGCCATCGGAATGCATTTGCGTCATCTTCATCAACTCTTGAAATCTGCCATTTCTGAAAATGGCTCATATAAACTGGCCCGTGCCCTAGCACTTTCAGCGGTAAAAGGCGAGAGCTTCACTGATTGCAGGCGCGGCTGATGGCATTATGGGCGGCGGTAAAGCCCGATAAGGAATAACGATCCGTGGTCACCGTTCCCCGCGCTGAGGTGCCTTCAACAACCAGACTATTGCCCCGGCGCATGGCTGCGACCATGGATTGATCATCTTTTGATGTATAAAGCCAGGCCCCATCCCCCTGGGTGAACAGGGTAAAGCGGGATTTGCCATCGACCACGGCTTTCGCCTCGGACCCGTTTTTAAAGGGGTAGCCCACCACGGCATTCACCTGATCGCGCACATCCGCCTTGGGCCGGTGGGTGATGGTAATATAAATCTCGCCCCGGCTCACATCATCCTTGCTGGCTTTCCATGATTTGGGAACCGATACCATATAGCACATCAATTCCCCCCCCGGCTTTTTGAGGGTGAAGGCATCCCAATCATTGAAGCCGCCAATCAGATCGATCTTGTCTTGTGCTTTGGCCGGGTTCATGAAAACCAGCCCGGCCAACAGAATGGCGGCAAAGAACAAAGATTTCAGCATATAAAGTCTCTCCAATCCGGTCTTGTCTCGTCGGTCATTCAAATAGCCCGGCCCCGCTTGCCCGCCATCACGGTTTCAATGGCTTGCGCAGGCGCGGCCCCCCATGCACATGCGGGGGTTCGGGCTCCACCGGCCCCCCTGCACGCAAGGGCCGGGGGGCATAGCGTCCGCGCGCCAGCAGCCGATCATACATCACGATCGCCCCCGCAGTCGCCACATTGAGGGAGAATCGTGTGGGAATCCTGATCAGATGATCGCATCGGGCGCAGGTTTCCGCCGACAGGCTCATCCGTTCGCCTCCCATAATATAAGCGGCATTAAGGGGATGATGAAAGGACGGAAGATCAATGGCCTCATCGGTGATTTCAACCCCCACAAGCTGGCACCCCTTGGGCAAGGCAAGCTGATCAAGGGCTGTATATTCAAAATATGGCACAGATCGGGCGCTGCGGGCGGTATCGGCATGGCTTTGATGGGCGTGCTCCCCCGGCTCGAGCCGCGCTAATATGGAAAAGACATAAGCCGCCCCAAAGCCATGGGCAGTGCGGATCAGATTCCCGATATTGCCGACTTTGGAAGGGCGTTCGATACCAATCGCAAAATAGCCCCGCATGTCCATACCCAATCCCCGTGCCGCGACCATGCCTTGACCTTCGATGCATCGCAGCATAGAGCATAAATGATCGAACATGTAAAAAGGGAAAGGCACCGCCATGGCTCAGAAACGATATGAAAGCGCCGCCGAGGCCCTTGATGGCCTGTTATTTGACGGCATGACCATCATGGCGGGCGGTTTTGGCCTCTGTGGCATTCCGGAAAATCTGATCCTCGCCATTCGCGAACATGGCACCAAAGATCTCACCGTCATTTCCAATAATTGCGGGATCGATGATTTTGGCCTGGGCATCCTGCTCGCCACCCGGCAGATCAAAAAAATGATCAGTTCCTATGTGGGGGAAAACAAGGAGTTTGAGCGCCAATATCTGAACAAGGAACTGGAGCTGGAATTCAACCCGCAAGGCACTTTGGCCGAACGCATTCGCGCGGGCGGCGCGGGCATCCCCGGATTCTACACCAAAACCGGGCTTGGCACCCTTGTGGCCGAAGGCAAGGAACACAAGGATTTCAATGGCGAAACCTATATCCTTGAAACCGGCCTTGTAGCCGATCTTTCGCTGATCAAGGCATGGAAGGCGGATAGCCAAGGCAATCTCATCTATCGAAAAACAGCGCGCAATTTCAATCCGATGATGGCGATGGCCGGCAAAACCACCATTGCCGATGTGGAAGAAATTCTGGCCCCCGGGGCACTTCCCGCCGATCAGATTCACACGCCGGGCATTTTTGTGCAAAGGCTGGTCAAAGGCCAGTTTGAAAAGCGGATCGAGCAGCGCACCACCCGCCCCCGCGCCGCCTGATGATCTCTGCCTGCCGATCACCGGAATTTTTATGACACTGGAGAGCTGATATGCCCTGGACCCGCGAACAAATGGCCGAACGGGCCGCCCAAGAACTGGAAGATGGATTTTATGTCAATCTGGGCATCGGAATCCCCACTTTGGTCGCCAATTATATTCCCGAAGGCTATGATGTGACCCTGCAATCGGAAAATGGCATGCTGGGCATGGGGCCTTTTCCTTTTGAGGGCGAAGAAGATGCCGATCTGATCAATGCCGGCAAGCAAACCATCACCGAGCTTGATCGCACCAGCTATTTCGATAGCGCCACCAGCTTTGCCATGATCCGGGGCGGGCATATCGATCTTTCCATTCTGGGGGCCATGCAGGTTTCAAAAACCGGCGATCTGGCCAATTGGATGATTCCCGGAAAAATGGTCAAGGGCATGGGCGGGGCCATGGATCTGGTGGCCGGGGTGAAACGAGTGGTGGTGATCATGGATCACACCGCCAAGGATGGCACCCCCAAAATCCTCGATCAATGCGATCTGCCCCTCACCGGGGTGGCCTGTGTTGATCGCATCATCACCGGCCTTGGGGTTTTCGATATTACCGAAAACGGGCTGGTGCTGGCTGAACTCGCCCCGGATGTCACCATCGATGAGGTGCGCGCCCAAACCGAGGCCCCCTTCACGATTGCCCAATCGCTCGCATCATGAATGACGGCGCGGCACGATCCGCCATTCCTCAGTTGGAAACCGCGCGACTCGTGCTGCGCGCGCCGCAAAAGAGCGATCTTGATGCCAGCGCCCTGATGTGGGGCGATCCGGCGGTGGTGCGCTTTACCTCGGGCCAGCCGATTGTGCGCGAAGATGTGTGGCGGCGTATTCTGTGCTATCGCGGGCTTTGGGATATGCTCGGCTATGGCTATTGGGCGGTTTTCCAGCGCACGGGCGGAACAATGATCGGTGAGGTTGGCTTCGCCGATTTCAAGCGCGGTCTTGGCGATTGCCTTGACGGTCTGCCTGAAATCGGCTGGTCCTTTAGCACCGAGGCGCAGGGCCAGGGCTTTGCCCGCGAAGCCGTGCAGGCGGCGCTGTCATGGATCGATCGGCATCTGCCCGGCACGGATGTCGGCTGCCTGATCCATATCGACAATGCCCGGTCCTTTCGGCTGGCCGGGCATTGCGGTTTTCAAGAATGCGCACGCCTGCCTTATCGCGGCAATCAGGTTGCGGTTTTACGCCGCGCCGCCTTAACTCCGGCTCTCGACATCCAGCAACTCAAGGATGAACACCAGCGTTGAATTGGGTGGAATCCGTTCCCCCGCACCGCTGGCGCCATAGGCCAGATCCGATGGAATGGCGATTTCCCATTTATCGCCCACATCCATCATCGGCAGAATTTCCACCCAACCCCGGATCAACCGGTCGCTTGGGAAGGTGGCGGGGGCGCCGCGCTGATAAGAGCTATCAAACACCGAACCATCAATCAGCTTGCCTTCATAATGAACCGTGACGATATCGCCCGATACGGGGCTTGGGCCATCACCATCCTCTAAAACTTTATAAAGCACGCCGCTGGGGCTTTGGCTGACCGCTTCGCCCTTCGCATAATCTTCCAGAAAGGCGATCTGGCTTTGACGCCATTCAGCCATGGTTTTTTGCAGGGTTTCAAGGGAGGGGGCCGCCTGATCGCCAGTCATATCGGTTTCGGCGGCATCCGTTGTCTGTTCATTCACGTTTTGGGTACTTTCTTCATCACCTTGCCCGCAGGCAGCCAGAGAAAAAACCGCCAGAAGCGCCAATCCCGGCAACATATGGCGGCGGGACAATCCTGTCATATCACTCATCCTCATTCACAAAAAACCAGCTCTATCAGCCCATGTCATGGCATTAAGACGATAATCGGGCAAGACCCTAAAGCATTGTATGAAACCCGGCTTCATCTTATTGTACAGGCGTGTTGCTGCCATCTGGATGGGCGCGGGGCTATGATCGATCCTTTATCACCCATGGGGCCGTGCCCCATTTTAGAGCAGAAATTAAACCTTGCCGCAGAAAAGCTGCGCTATGGCAGCTTCATTCATGCGTCTTTGGCCCTGATCATTGCGATCTGTTTTTATCGCTGGGGGCTGCCATCTTCGGCGCATTTGCCCCTCATCATCTGGACCATCACCCTCATCAGCTGTGCCATGATGCGCGCTGCTGCCTGTTTTTGGTATATCAAGGCGAGGCCCGGCATTAAAATCGGGCGGCGGCTCCATATCGCCACCGGGCTTTTGGTGGGGCTTTCATGGGGGGCTTTGCCGATCTTGTTTTTCGATGTGGCAAGCCTTGAACAGCTTGTGCTGATCAGCTTTGCCATTGGCGGCATATCCATGGGATCGCTCGTTATTTCAGGCTATTATATCCCATCCTTTTATGCCGTTTTCCTGCCCGCCATGACCCCCCTCATCGGGCTTTATCTGTTATCCGGCCAACCCATGTTGGGCACCATGGGGCTGATGCTGGGCATCTTCTGGGCGGTGATTGCCTTTTTAGGCGCAGCCTTTTCCCGGACCATTGATCAGATGCTCCATGCCAAGGCCAATCAGACCGATCTTTTGGAACGCCTGCAAAAAAACAGCGATATTCTGAAGGCGGCGCTCAATGCCGGCTATGATGATTTCATCATGTTTGATCCCGATGATCGGTTGATAATCTGGAACCAAAGCTTTGCCAGCCGGGCGGAACCCGTAATCGGGCCGCTTGAAACCGGCCTCAGCTTTCACAGCATCATCAAACGCGCCGCACGCCGCCATGCCACCCATGACCCCTATGGCAATGAAAACAGCTGGTATGCCGAACGCATGAAACGCCATGAACAACTGGGCAAGCCTTTTGAAATCGCCTTGGCGGGCATGTGGCTGCTGGTTTTGGAAGTGCGCACCCACACCGGCCATCTGGTGGTAACCCATACCGATATCACCGATCTGAAAATGCGCGAGGCCCAATTGCGCGATCAGGAAGCCGCCAGATCGGGGATCATGCACGCCGCCCTTGATGGCATTATCACCATCGATGAAGGCGGACGGGTGATCGATTATAATCATGCTGCATCAACCATTTTTGGCTGGGAACCTCTTGAGATCATTGGTCGCCCGGTTTTTGAAAAGCTGGTGCCCCCAAAAGCCCGGGCCGCTTTCGCGCAGGAATTGGCCAGCATCACCGACCACACCCCCAGCCGCTATATCGGCCAGCGCATAGAATTGACGGCCCAACGCCGCGATGGCTCCCCCTTCCCCGCTGAATTGAGCCTTGTTTCGGTCAAAACCGCCCGGGGCGCCCTTCTCACCGGCTTTATCCGCGATATTTCCGATCGCCTGGAAAGCGAAGATCGCCTGCGCACCGCCCGCGATGAAGCCGAAGCCGCCAATCGGGCAAAATCGGATTTTCTTGCCGCCATCAGCCATGAAATCCGCACGCCGATGAATGGGGTTTTAGGGGCGCTCGATCTTTTGCTCGATACCCGCCTGATCAAAGATCGCGAAACGCTGACGCCCGCCCAGACGAGGCTCGCCAGCATCGCCCGGGATGCCAGCGAATCCCTGCGTGGCCTGCTTGATGATCTGCTCGATTATTCCCGCCTTGAACAAGGGCAGCTCGATCTGAAGCCAGCCGATTTCTGCCCCATCGCCATCGCCCGATCCTGTTGCGATGCTTATGCCTTGCAATGCGAAACACAGGGCGTACCCATCACGCTTTCTATCGATGAGCGGGTGCCAACAGTGCTGCGCGGCGATAGCGCCCGCCTGCGCCAGATTTTGATGAACCTTTTGAGCAATGCTTTGAAATTCACCACCCATGGCCACATCGACATGCATCTGGAAAAACGGGCGGGCAGTGCGGATTTTCATGTGATTCGCTTTGGGGTAAAGGATAGCGGGATCGGTATCCCCGATGCCTTTCGGGCGCATATCTTTTCCCGCTTCAGCCAGATGGACCCGGCCAATGCGCGGCTTCATGGCGGCTCGGGGCTGGGATTGGCCATCGTGCGCGATCTGGCGGCCTTGATGGGGGGCCTTGTGGATTATGAAAGCACGCCCGGAAAGGGCAGCTATTTCTGGTGCGATCTGCCCTTTCTGGCACCCGATCCCGCACCGCAATCCGATGAAACCAGCCCCAAAGCCACCCCTGAACCTTCTGTCAGAACGCCGGACATTGCCGGGCCCGATCTGCTGGCGGGGGCCCGGCTTTTAGTGGTGGATGATAGCGAGGCCAATCGGCTGGTGGCATCCGAAACCTTAAGGCGTGCGGGTGCCGTTGTCATGGAGGCCGAAAGCGGCCCCGATGCCATCGAGATCATCAAAACCACAGCCATCGATCTGATCATCATGGATATTTCCATGCCGCAGATGGATGGCATCGAAACCATGCAGCGCATCCGGCAGATGGATGGCCCCAAAAAACCGATCATCGCCCTGACCGCACAGGCGAGCGTGGAGGCCCGCGCGCATTTTGAAACGCTGGGCTTTGATGGATTTTTATCCAAACCCTTTCGCCGCGAGATTTTTCTTCAGATGGTGCACAGGCTGTTGGGGGATCATCAGCACTTCCTATCCGAGCAGCCCATCGATGATGCAGACTTCGCCACAGAAGACCTATCGAACATCACCGCGCTCAATCTTGAAACTCTGGAAATCCTGGCCGCAGACATCGGCCCGGCGCGGGTGGAGCCGTTGATCGCCACCTTCATCGATGAGGCTGCAAATCGCCGAAGCACCATCAAACAGGCCCGGAAATCCGATGATCCGGCACGCATTTCATTGCAGGCCCATGCGCTGAAAAGCGCCGCCGCAAATTTTGGCGCGCTTGCCCTTTCGGCGGCGGCCGCCCGGCTCGAAGCACAGGCCGCACATCAAGATCGCGCAGCCCTTGATGAGGCGATCCAAGCGCTGGATACCGCCCTTGATCAGGGTGTAAGGCTTTTGCACGCTTATGCGCAAAGGCCCCATAATTAAAAAGACTTCAGGGCTTTTCCTGTGCCAGATGGCGTTCCCAATCAAAAGCGGTTTTGATGATCTGATCCAGATCATCATATCGGGGCACCCAGCCAAGCTGCTGGCGCAAAGCGGTGGCATCGGAAATCAGCGCCGGCGGATCGCCCGGACGCGGCGGCGCATCTTCAGCCGCAACGGCTTGCCCCGCCACCCGACCCATAGCGGCCAGCACCTCGCGCACCGAATAGCCCTTGCCATAGCCGCAATTAAACAGCCCGATGGGCCCATGCTCCAAAAGCCACGATAAAACCCGAACATGCGCCTCAGCCAGATCCGAGACATGAATATAATCACGAACGCAGGTGCCATCGGCGGTTTCATAATCCGTGCCGAAAATCTGCATTGATGGGCGCTTGCCGGTGGCCACTTCGCTGGCCACCTTGATCAGATGCGTGGCATTCTGGGTGCGTTGCCCGGTGCGCCCCAAAGGATCGGCCCCCGCCACATTGAAATAGCGCAAAATGGCCACCCTAAAGCCCGGTGTGACGGCCACCACATCGCGCAGCATCTGTTCGGTCATCAGCTTTGACCAGCCATAAGGATTGATCGGCCGGGTGGGGGTGTCTTCCGTTACCGCCACACGATCGGGGATGCCATAGGTGGCGGCGGTGGATGAAAAAACCAGCCGCTCAACCCCCATCTCGATGGCAGCAGCAATGAAGCTGCGGCTGGCAGCGGTATTATTATCATAATATTTAAGCGGATCGGCCACCGATTCCTCAACCCGCACACTGCCCGCAAAATGCAGCACATCGCGAATATCATGGCGGCGGATCACGGCCTTCACCGCATCGGCATCGGCAATATTGGCCACCTCCAAAGGAACATCAGGGGGCAGCGCCCGGGCCACGCCATTGGAAAGATTATCGATCACCACCACCCGATGCCCGGCATCGCGCAAAGCCAGAACCGCATGGCTGCCGATATAGCCCGCACCGCCAGTGACCAGAACCGGTCTGCTCATAATCATCCCCCATGCCATATCTGTAAAATCATCATGACCAGAGAGCGGCGGCAAAGCAATGCTTCAGGATGCCCGACCCGGTGCATCCCCTTCATCACGTGGCCATCACCCGCTGTTTCATTCCAGGATAGCAAGCTGCCAGCAATAGCCCCCGGGCAGCAAGAAAGATCATCAAGGATGCCCATAAACCATGATTGCCATAAAGCGGCAGCAGGATCAGCAAGGCCAGCCCATAAAGGGCGAACGCGCCGATCATCGTCCACATCATCGCAAAGCTGCGGGTGGCGCCGATAAAAATCCCATCAAACTGATAAGACCAAAGGGCGATCACCGGCATCACAATCACCCATGGCAAATAGGGATAAGCCAAAGTGCGCAGGGCATCGAGATCGGTAAAGAAATGGATGATCGCTCCCCCCAAAAGCCAGAAAATCAGGCTATAGACCAAGGCCATGGCCAGCGCCCAGATCATGGTAATCCGCACCATCTGGCGAAACACCACGCCATTGCGCCGCCCCACCGCCTCGCCCACCAAAGCTTCAGCGGCATAAGCCATGCCATCCAACCCGAATGAGGTGAGCATCAAAAACTGGATGAGGATCTGATTGACCCCCAGATAAAGCGTGCCCAGATTGGCACTGCTGCGCCATAAAAGGGCAAAAGCCGAAAGCAGAAACAAAGTCCGCACAAAAAGCGCGCCATTCACCGATAACAGGCGCAGAAACGCCCGTATTTGCCAGAAATCCGCCCTTTTGATCGCTTCGTGCATTGCCGCCACCGGCAGCATCCGGGCGGCGATCACCAAAGCCACAAGGGCAGCGGATAATTCGGCGGCAAGGCTGGCATAAGCCGCCCCCGCAATCGCCATGCCAAAGCCCTGAACCAATGCGATGGTAAGCACCGCATTCGACAGATTGAGCCATAATTCGATCAGCAAAGCGAGGCGCGTGCGCTGCCGGCCGATCAAAAAGCCGATCACCGTCAGCCGAACCAAAATGAACGGAGCCCCCCAGATGCGAATGAGGCAATAGCGCATGGCCAGATCGGCTTCCGCCCGATCCGATTGCAAAAGCGCGAATAATCCATCCAGAAGGGGCTTTTGCAAGAGGATCGCCAGAACACCGAACAGCCCGCCCAGAAACAGGGACCGCAGCATGATCTCGGCAATCTGATGGGGATCATCCCGCCCAAAAGCCTGCGCCACCAGCCCGCTGGTTCCCATCCGCAGGAAGCCAAAGCTCCAATAGATGAAATGAAAAACAAAGGCCCCCAAAGCAATCGCCGCCAGAAAAACCGGATCGGGCAAATGCCCCAGCGCCCAGCTATCGACAATCCCCACCAAAGGACCGGATATGCTGGCCAGAATCGCCGGACCGGCAATCCGCCAGATCCGCCGATGGGGATCGGCCACAGGCGCCATCATGTTTTTCTATAATCTGCAAAACAGGCCATAAGCCGATCTCCCCAAACCCCATTGCCTGCAATCCTGAGGCTTTGTAAAATTGATCTCTTTCCTTATCCCAATTGGTTTTAATTTCAATGGTGATGCCCCCTGATCAACCGCTTTCAGCGCATCGCCTGCCTATCGTGCATCATCCCGGTTATAGCGTTCCTTTGCCCGCAGGCCATCGCTTTCCGATGAACAAATATGGCCTTTTATATGCCCGCATTCTGGCCTCGGGCTTCGGCCAGCCTTTAGATGGTCATCAGCCCCTCATGGCCGATGAAGCCCAGCTTTGCCAAGCCCATCACCCCGATTATGTGCGGCGGGTGCTGTCATGCAGCCTTAGCCCTGCTGAAGAAAAACGCATCGGCCTGCCGGTCAACAAAGCGGTGGTGGATCGGGCGCGCCTCGCATCGGGGGGCACGATTTTGGCCGCGCGTTTGGCGCTGGCGCACGGCATCGCCTGTCAAACCGCAGGTGGCAGCCACCATGCCCATCATGATTTCGGTTCCGGCTATTGCGTGTTCAATGATGTGGCGGTGGCGGCGGCGGTGATGCGCGCAGAAGGCCGGGTGCGGCGGATTTTGATCATCGATCTCGATGTGCATCAAGGGGATGGCACGGCGGCCATTTTCCGGGATGTGCCCGAGATAACCACCTTCTCGATTCACGGAGATAAAAATTTTCCCGTGCGCAAAGCCCGCAGCGATTATGATCTCGCCTTGGCCGATGGCATCGGGGATGAGGACTATCTCGATCTTGTGAACAGCCATATCCCGCGACTGATCGCCGCGCATCATCCTGAGCTGATATTCTATAATGCGGGTGTCGATCCCCATATCGATGACCGTTTGGGCCGCTTTCATCTCAGCCATGATGGCATAAAAGCCAGGGATTGTGCGGTGATCGACCATTGTCGGGGGGCAGAGATCCCCCTTGTCACCGTCGTGGGCGGGGGCTATTCCAATGATCTGGAAGCGCTGGCCGGGCTCCATTTTATGGTGATCGAGGCCGCTGCCAGAAAGATGGGCTTTCCTGCTGCATAAAAGGCCTTTGCTTGCACTTGGGGCAAAGCTGTCTTAAATGCAGCCCACAGACTGAGCTTTGATGCTCAAATTGGTGCGGAAGGGCGGATGTGACAGGTCCACGTCTTCCAGATCGGCCTTGAGGGCCTTATCAGGATTGCGTTAAACGGCACGGATAAACAGATTTTGTGCCGGATATGAAGGACAACGAACAGGCATGGAACCATTCGAAACAGCCGACCGCTTGGAAGCGCTCGATAGCGTTGTCGTGCGATTTGCCGGTGATTCCGGCGACGGTATGCAGCTCACCGGCAGCCAATTCACATCATCCACGGCGCTTGCCGGAAATGATCTGGCGACCTTCCCCGATTTTCCCGCAGAAATCCGCGCCCCCGCCGGCACCACATTCGGGGTCTCGGCCTTTCAGATCAATTTCGGATCGTCCACGGTGCTGACCGCGGGCGACGATCCCGATGTTCTGGTGGCGATGAACCCGGCGGCGCTCAAGGTCAATCTTGAAACCCTGCGCGAAGGCGGCATGGTGGTCATCGATACCGGATCTTTTTCGGCCCGAAATCTGCAAAAGGCGGGCTTTGAAAGCAATCCCCTCGATACGCCTTTGCTCGATCGCTTTCGGGTTTTGCAATTCGATATCTCGAAGCTGACCCTTGAATCGGTCAAGGAATTCGGCCTTTCAAACAAAGACGCCCTGCGCTGCAAGAATATGTGGACGCTGGGGCTGATGATGTGGATGTTTTCCCGCCCAAGGCAGGCGGTGATCACCTGGCTCAACAGCAAATTCGCCGCAAAACCCATTTTGCGCGATGCCAATATCGCCGCCCTCAATGCCGGACATGCCTTTGGCGATACCGCCGAATTGGGCGCATCCATCAAGCGCTATCGCGTGGATCGGGCCCAGGCCGAGCCGGGCGAATATCGTACTGTCACCGGCAGTCAGGCTTTGGCATGGGGCATTGCCGCCGCGGGCCAGCTTGCCAAATTACCGATCATGTTCGGTTCTTATCCCATCACCCCGGCATCGCCCTTGCTGCATGAATTATCACGGATGAAAGAATTCAACGTGATGACCTTCCAGGCCGAAGATGAAATCGCCGCCATCTGCTCGGCCATCGGGGCTTCTTTTGCGGGATCGATCGGGGTTACATCAAGCTCGGGTCCGGGCATCGCCTTGAAAGGTGAGGCTTTGGGCCTTGCCATTTCCACCGAATTGCCGCTTTTGGTGGTCAATTCCCAGCGCGGCGGCCCGTCCACCGGCCTGCCCACTAAAACCGAACAATCCGATCTTTATCAGGCGGTTTATGGCCGCAATGGCGATGCGCCCCTGCCGGTGATCGCCACCGCCACGCCGGGCGATTGTTTTGATGTGGCCATCGAAGCCACGCGCCTTGCGCTGAAATATATGACCCCGGTAATGCTGCTCACCGATGGCTATATCGCCAATGCCGCCGAACCCTGGAAGCTGCCCGATTTCAACAGCCTGCCCGGGATCGAAGTGGCGCAAAAGCAATTCCCCGATGAAGGCGTGGCGTTTAATCCCTATGCCCGCGATCCCAAAACCCTTGCCCGCCCCTGGGCGGTGCCGGGCACGCCGGGGCTGGAACATCGCATCGGCGGGATCGAAAAATCCACCGAAACCGGGCATATTTCCTATGATGCCGCCAATCATCAGAAAATGAGCAACTTGCGGGCGGACAAGATCAATCGCATTGCCGATGATATTCCCCTGCAATCTGTGGCCTTTGGCAAAGAAGGCGGGCGTTTGGCGGTGGTTGGCTGGGGATCGACCTTTGGCCCCATCGATCAGGCGGTGCGCCGCGCCCGGGCCGAAGGGCTGGATGCCAGCCATATCCATATTCGCCATATTCATCCCTTCCCGAAAAATCTGGGGGATCTTTTGGCCAGCTATGATCGGGTGATCGTGGCGGAAATGAATATGGGGCAATTGATCACCGTTTTGCGCGATCGCTTCCTGCTTGATGCCCGCGCCTTCACCAAGGTATCGGGCCAGCCCTTCAAAATTCGCGAATTGCTGGCCGCCATCGAGGAAGAGCTTGATCCCGCCTCGGCACAAGGGGCCATTTCCTCTCATAGAGCGGCGGAGTAAGCATCATGAACAAGCCTTTAGTTGATCTGACCGCCAAGGATTTCGCCACGGATCAGGAAGTGCGCTGGTGCCCCGGCTGCGGCGATTATGCGATTTTGAAATGCATGCAGCGCACCTTGCCCGAATTGGGGGCAACCCCCGCCAATACGGTTTTCGTATCGGGCATCGGCTGTTCTTCGCGCTTTCCCTATTATATGGCCACCTATGGCTTCCACACCATTCATGGCCGCGCTCCGGCGGTGGCCACGGGGGTGAAGCTGGCCAATCCCGATCTGGATGTGTGGATGATCACCGGCGATGGCGATGGTCTGTCGATTGGCGGCAATCATCTGATGCATGTGTTGCGGCGGAATGTGGATCTCAATATCTTATTGTTCAACAATGAGATTTATGGCCTCACCAAAGGGCAGTATTCCCCCACCTCGCGCGAGGGAACGCGCTCGCCCTCCACGCCTTATGGCTCGCTGGATCGGCCGATATCGCCGGCGGGCTTTGCCTTGGGATCGGGGGCGCGTTTTGTGGCCCGCACCATCGATACGGCGCAAAAGCATATGCCCGATATCTTCAAGCGCGCCCATGGCCATAAAGGGGCGAGCTTTGTGGAGATTTTCCAGAATTGCATCGTTTATAATGATGGCGTGTTCAATGAATTCACCGAAAAAGCGGTGTTTGCCGATCAAACCCTTGATGTGGTGCATGGCCAGCCGATGATTTTTGGCAAGGATCGCAATAAGGGCCTGATGTTTGATGCTAAAAATTTCCGTCTGATCGTGGCAAATATTGGCGAGAATGGCATCACGGAAAGCGATATCCTGATCCATGATGAAACCAATCCCACCCTTGCAACGATGCTGGCGGGCCTCCATCCGCCCGATTTTCCGATGGTGATCGGGGTTATTTTCTGCAGCCCGGCTTCCAGCTTTGATCGGGATATGACCAGCCAGATGAACGCCGTGAAGGCCGAACGCGGGGCCGCCGATATGAATGCCTATCTGCGCCGTGGCTATAGCTGGACCGTGGAATAAACACCGCCCGGGCCAGACCCTTTAGCTATATGCCCCTTGCCTGGCTCGCACCCGGCAGGGGGTTTTTCATAGAGGCGTGCAATAAAAGCAAAACTTATATAATGATCTTTTCTGGCGCAGGGTTTTGCCTTGGTGCGGCGTATCACTGTGAAAAGAGTCTGAATTGGCAAAAAATGGCTCGATCAATGCGACAGATGATGTGACTGGCGATATGCCCAGCGAGGATGCGGCAAATGGTGTGGAGGCGTCTGACGAAGGTCTGATGGAACGTGTGGCGAAAGGAGACCGGGTGGCTTATGCCATTCTGGTCAAACGGCACGCAAACCGCTTTTTAGCGATGGCCGAACGCATCTTGGGCAATCGACAGGAAGCAGAAGATCAGGTTCAGCACGCCTTCACCCGGCTTTGGGTTCATGCGGCACAGTTCAATCCGCAAACGGCGCGATTTTCCACCTGGTTTTACAAGATCGTGACCAATGCCTGCACCGATCATTTGCGTAAGAAAAAAACGGTGCCGCTGGCACAGGGATGGGATGCAGAAGATGGGGCGCTCCGGGCCGACAAGAAGATAGAACAGGCGGAGCAGAATGAAGCCCTAAGGCAGGCTTTGATGGGGCTTTCACAACGCCAGAGGATCGCGATCACATTGTGCTATTTTGACGAATTGAGCAATCATGAGGCCGCCCGTATCATGGGAACGAGCATCAAGGCGCTGGAATCCCTTCTGGTGCGCGGGCGCGTGGCGCTCCGCCAGATTTTGGCCGAGGATCAATCTGCATGACCATGAAACGGCATCAATTTTTGCACGCACTGGCCTGCTATGGCGCCGATATCGGGCGCTGGCCCATAGACCTGCGCGCCGATGGGCGATCTTTGCTTGCCCGGATCAGCGAAAAAGAAAGCGCCTTTGACCCGGCCATCAGCGAAAGCCTCAAAGCCGCCCAAAGCCTTGATCATCTTATGGATAGCAGCGCATCGCCCGGCCCGGCTGATGATGCTTTTCTTCAGCGCCTTTACAGCATCCCCTTTCATCATGGCCAGAGTGCATATTCAAAAGATCGCCCAGGCCCTGCAAAGCCCGCAGCCGATAGCATCGGGGCAGCACTCCCGGCTTTCTGGCGCTCGGGATGGCAATGGCTTTCACCAATGAAAATCGCCGGGCAAACCGCCCTCACAGTGGCGGCGATCATCAGCGGCTTATATCTTGGGGCGATGGGCCTTCATAACACCCCCAGCGATCATGTTGATCTCAGCCCCTATCTGATGGGCAATGATCTCGCCTATTATGAGGAGCCGGGCGAATGAATACCCCAAAGGCGCCCTTTGCTTTCACCGGATCTGCGGGCTTTAAGCTGGCCTTGGCAATTTCGGTGATTTTGAATATTTTTCTGGGCAGCATCATGCTGGGGCAAATGATCTTTGGCAAAGATCATCATCAGGATCGTAGCAGCAAAGGGGATCGCTATACCCTCAGGATGGAATTGCGGGCGCTTGATTCCGCCCTGCCCGATGAGGCGCGCAAGGCCCTGCGCCAAAGCCTCAATGCGGCCCGCACCGATCTGCGCGCGCAAATCGATGATATTCATGCAACCCGCCGCTATATCCGTGATCTTTTAACCGCACCGCAATTGGATAGCCCGGCGCTATCGGCGGCTTTTGCCCGCCTCAATCAGGATCTGGCCGCCCTGCAAAGACCATTGCAATCGATCATCGTTGATTCGGCTGAAAAGATGACGGCCGATCAGCGCGCCGAGATGGCCCGGGCGCTTTCTGCGGCACAATCCCATGCGTCCAGAAAAGCATCGGATGAAAAGAAGGATGATGAAAAAAGGGACGATCCGCGCTGATCGCCCTTGCGGCTCACAGAGCGCTTAAAATGCCTCCTCCCATGATCCTTGGGTCGCCGCCTTGGAATATTCGGTTGAGCGATTTTCAAAGAAATTCGTATGTTCCACCGCATTCAGCATGATATCGAGCCACAAAAGCGGGTTCTTTTCCGTGGCAAATAAAGGGGCAAGGCCAAGCTGCGCCAGCCGCCGATCCGCGATATAGCGGATATAGCGCTTCACATCATCCGCCGTCAGCCCCTCAACCGGGCCAAGCTCAAAGGCGAGATCCACAAATGCCTCTTCATGGCTGACGATGGTGCGGCAGATATCGGCCAGTTCATCGCGCAGATCGGCAGTCCATAAATCCGGATTTTCCGAAACCCATGTACGAAACAGCTTGATGATGCTGTCGCAATGCAGGCTTTCATCGCGGACCGACCAGCTCACGATCTGGCCCATGCCCTTCATTTTATTAAAGCGCGGGAAATTGAGCAGCATGGCAAAGCTGGCAAAAAGCTGCAGACCTTCGGTAAAGGCCCCGAAAACGGCCAAAGTAATGGCTATATCGCGGGGGCTATCGGTATTGAAGCGCTGCATATAATCATATTTGTCCTTCATTTCCTTATAGTGGATGAAGGCCGAATATTCGGCTTCCGGCATCCCGATGGTATCGAGCAGATGGCTGTAAGCGGCAATATGCACCGTTTCCATATTGGAAAAAGCCGCCAGCATCATCTGGATTTCGGTGGGTTTGAACACTTGGGCATAGTGTTTCATATAGCAATTATTCACCTCGATATCCGATTGGGTGAAAAACCGGAAAATCTGGGTCAAAAGATTGCGCTCGCCATCACTCAGCTTCTGACGCCAATCCTTCACATCTTCCGCCAAAGGCACCTCTTCGGGCAGCCAGTGGATGCGCTGCTGGGTGAGCCATGCCTGATAGGCCCAAGGATAGCGAAAGGGTTTATAGGCAAGGCGATCTTCGATCAAAGACATAGGCGCTTTTCTTCCTTTTAAGCAAAAACACACACCCTATCCATGGGCATGGAACGCATTGGCCACCGCCACCGAAATGCTGAGCAGGCCATCATAAACAATTTCGATGGGATCGATCAGCCGGTGATTGATATCGCTGTAATTGGCCGCTGTTTCATCGGGATAATCCGATTTTTCATGCAGGTTGAAATCATCGGCACTGGGCGCGGTATCGGGATAGGCTTCTCGCAGCAGGGCAACGGCTTCGGGAATCCGCAATTCAAAAACCAGCTCCATGATATCGGCCCGGCTGATATCATTGCGCGCCGAAAATTGCGGGATTTTGGCGGCCAGCAAAAACAGATGCTGGATAAGGGCAATCCGCACGGCATGCAAAAGGGCAAGAAAATCCCGTTCGCCTGCATCCAGAACCTGCTGATCCTCGCTGGTTTCATGCAGCAATCGATGGAGCAGCAATTCATCAATCCGCAACCGGGTGGATAATTCCAGCATCGCCCCGAAGCGATCATCGCGTTCCAGCCTGTCGGCGATATAAAGGCAGGCTTCGGTCAGATGGCCCTGATCCGCCCCATGGGGCCGTGCCGCCCAATAGCCCCCATCGAAAAGCGTGCCATAGGCCATCATCGTGCGCAGGCTGGCGCGGGTGCGGCTGGCCACCACCATATCCATCAGATCGGAAAAGCGCCGGCTTTCGCGCCGCCATTCGGAAAAAGGCTCGCGGCCCTTGCGGGTGGCCTGCCCAATGCCCCCCAGCACATTCACCGGATAGCCAAGCTGCTGCAAAACCGCATTATGGGGAATGGCCCGCACTTTCGATAGATCGGGGCGTTCGCCCGAGCCGCTTTCAAATTGCCGACGGGCCTTGCGCGATCCGGTGGTTTTCAATAGCGCCAGCCCGAAAGCCGACAAAGTGCGGTGATACGCACCCGAGCCCATCAGCGATTCCTGAAACCGCATCACCCGGCGAAAGAAATCCAGGGTGATATCGGGGGCTTTATAAAAGCTGTCTTCATCGGCTTCGGGCACCCGCCGTTCCAGCCCTTTGCGATATTCAAAAATGCGGGTGAAAACCGCCAGCGCCAGATCGGTGCTTTTAAACCATAAATAGCCATCGCCGCCCTGGAAGCTGGTTTCATGACGAAGGCGGAGATCGCGCTCTTCAAAGCGCTTGCGTGCCCAAGGGGATAAAACATGATCGAGCCGGGCCGCGAAGGAAGCGGGATGCGCCCCGCGCCCCATCGATTCGCCATGGGTATTGAAAATCAGACATTCCAGATCGCCCAGGCCGTGGCTTTCCACCAAACGAGCCATATTCGCCTGCAATCGCTCGATCGACAAAGACGCAGGAATTTGACCGATGAACCGCCCGGCATCGGAAAATCCGGTTTGAATGCTGATCCGCCCCCGCGTCTTCACCGCCTTACGATAAGCGGGCTGGCTGAACAGCACATCCAAAAAGCGTTCCCCGCCCTCTAGCGCCGGGGGGGTTTCAAACAAGGGAGAAATATCCACATGATGATCCACCCCAAATAACCGTGCCAGATAAACCGCAGCCAGCACAGTAGAGGGACGTTCGCATTCGGCAATCAAAAGCCGGATATCAGAATCCGCATCGATATGCTTGATGAACTGCGCAATGGTCAGGAATTGGCGCACGGCGGTGGTCGATTCCATCGACAAGGCTGCAAAATTCACCGCCAGCGGCGCTTCATTTTCATAAAGATCATTCAAGGCGATGAGCGCCCCACGGCTGGCCAGATCCACCGGCTTTTCGCGATCCAACCGCCGCCGCACCGCATTATGCAATTGGGTGGCATTCATCCGAAAATGCACCCGCCCGGCCCCCAGGCCATAGCATTCCATACGCGCCGCCAAAATCATCAATGGCAGGCTGATCGCATCATCAGGATGCGCCGCCGCCAGGGCGCGCAGGCGTTTAATGACCGAGCGCAGGCTGATGAGCCGCCCCGGCCCCGGATCAGTGAGCCAATTGGCAGCAGCGGTGAAGGCCGGAGCCTGATCAAGGGGTTCGGAAAAAAGGGCGATGGCCCGGCGACTATGGCCCAAAGCGGTTTCCAAAACAGCCTTGATGGCATCCATCTCGGTGGTGATCGCCTCGCCACAGGCCGCAAGGGGCATCTGATCGATATCCGCCAGATACCAGCCAAGCTGGCTTTCTTTTTCCATCAGCCGCAGGCGCACACAATCGGCCCAGCCGATATCGGTGCGGCCATCCATATCATAGCCCACCCAGCTTGCCAGATCGAAAGGCCGGGGCCGCAAATCCAGCCAGCGATTGCCATAATGGGCTTTCGCCACCTCATAAAGCAGACGACAGAATGTGCTGTGGGCGGCGCGGGCATTGGCAATGGCGGCCAGCACCTGTTCATGCTCGTCGCTCAAAGTTGGGGGGTTATGCGGCCCCTCATCGGCGCTTTTCCGATGCACGCCGGTGAGGGCATGGATCAGCTTTTCACTTTGGGATGGCGACAGCAAAAAGGTGGGATGGGCGGTAAAAACACAGCCAAAAGCGGCGCGCCCCCAGCGTTCGGCAAATTCATCGAAATCCAGATTTTGGGCATCGTCTTCAAAAATGGCCCGCAGGCGCTGCTCATTGTCTTCGCTTTGCAACGGCTCCAGCATGGCCTGCATCCAGCCCGCCCGATCTTTCAGGGATCGATCCAGCAAATGCCCGCATAAACGGCTCAGATCCTCGCGATCCAAACGGCCGCTTTCGATCCGTGTAGACAGATCACAGGCCAGACGCCAGATCGGATTGAAGCCGGGATCTTCCTTGCGGCGCAAGCGCAGATCTTCCAGCCGTGCCAAAAGGCGTGCTTCCAGATCACGGCTATCGATCAAAGCGCGATCGGCCTCGGATTTTTCAGGGTGCTGGGATGGGGTCATGGGTCTCGTCAGTCTCCGCTTGAAGGGCACGCACTGCGGCGCAGGAACGGATCGGAGCAGGTCAGGCGCAGCCAATCTTTCTCTTCAAGGCGCAAATGCGCATCAAAAAGGGTTGGCATGATCGACCAGCCACGGTCGCTCATGGAATTCCACAAGGCAACCACGCCCAATCCGCTTTCGGGCATGAAGGCAATCTGGGCCCGATAGCCATTAAGGCCGCCATTATGCATCACCAGATCACGCCCGGCATAATCATAAATCCGCCAGCCCAGGCCATAATAGGTTTCCCGCACCCGATCCTTCAGCCAGCGGATTCGCCGCAATTCAGCCCGGGTTTTCACGCGCGGACTATGCAAAAGCGAAAGCGCTTCGGGGCTGAGGATTTCGGGGGCTGCCCCCATCTGCGCCGCCAGCCACAAGGCCATATCGTGGATGCTGGCATTCACCCCGCCCGCCGATGGCACCTGATAATAGGCATCATCAAGCCGCGCCTGCTTCCAGCCATTGCGCCCGAAAACATAAGGCCGCGCCCAATTATCATCCTTGATGAAACCGGCCATACCATAAGAGGCATCCGCCATCTTCAAAGGCGCAAACAGCCGTTCGCTGACGGCGCGCTCGAAATCAAGGCCCGTGGTGCGCAAAACCACCGGTTCAATCAGGCTATAGGCAATATTTTGATAGCTGTAACAATCGCCCGTCGCGCAGATCAGCCGCACCTTGGCCAGACGATCAAAAATATCCGGCACCGGAATATGGGCTTCCAGCAAATTATCATAAGCATAAGGCGGCAGGCCGGTCCGATGGGAGAGCACATGCTCGATGGTCAGCCGGGTTGCGGCCTGAGGCTGGATCAAGGAAAAGGTCGGGGCAAAGGGCCGGACCGGCGCATCAAGCTGAAGCTTTCCCGCCACCACAAGCTGAGCCGCCATGGCCGAGGCGAATCCCTTGGATAAGGACGCGATACGAAAGCGGGTATGGGCATCGATGGGCGCGCCATTATCCCGATTGCGAACCCCATAGGTGCGCAAAAGCGCAATTTCGCCCTGATCAACCACCGCTACCGCCAGACCGACAAAATCCTGGCCCTTGGCGGCTTCATCAAGCTTTCGAGCAAAAGCGGCAATCGAATGATCCGGGGCCATTTTCGGCGTGGGCGCCAGACGCATCTGGGCCCGGGCCGATGGCCCCACCATCGCGCCCATGAAGGCGATGAAGGCGATGAAGGCCAGCGTGAGGACTATCAAAGCCCGTGACAGGGCTTTGAAAGCTTCATGATCCCAAAAAATGCGCATTTCAAAAGATCATTGGCAGGCAAGACATTCATCATAATCGGTGTTGCTGGCATCATAATCGGTGATGTCCGGATCGGTCTTGCTCTGATCCGCGCTGATAGCCGCCACAAGGGGAATTTCAATGCCATCGGGCGAGGGCGGGCGATCATCGGATGCCGCAGCCGCAGGGGCCATGCGATCAGAGACAATATCAGCCCGTTGCAAGGATTTTGAACGGCAATAATACAGGCTTTTCAGGCCCTTTTTCCAGGCGCTGAAATGGATTTGATGCAGATCACGCTTATGAATATCGGCAGGAATGAACACATTCACCGATTGCGCCTGATCAACGAGCGGCGCACGATCCGCCGCCAGATCAACCACCCAGCGCTGATCCAGTTCGAAAGCGGTTTTGAACACCGCCTTTTCATCATCGCTCAGAAAATCAAGATGCCGCACCGATCCTTCGCGGGTGGTGATGGATGACCAGATGTCCTCATCATTGCGGCCTTTTTCTTCCAAAAGCGCGATCAGATGCCGGTTTCTGACATTAAAACTCCCCGATAAGGTTTTGTGAACATAGGAATTTCCGGCAATCGGCTCGATCCCGGGCGAGGTGCCGCCGCACAAGGTGGAAATCGAGGCCGTGGGGGCAATCGCGGTCTTGTTGGAAAAGCGTTCAAGCATCCCATAATCTTCGGCATCGGGGCAGGCGCCGCGTTCTTTGGCCAAAGCTTTCGAGGCGGCATCCACATCTTTTTTGATGTGATTGAAAATCTTGAAATTCCAGGCCTTGGCCATGGCCGATTCGAAGGGCACCATCCGGCTTTGCAAAAAAGAATGAAAGCCCATCACCCCAAGCCCCACCGAGCGTTCGCGCATCGCCGCATAGCGGGCATGGGCATGGCCATCCACATCAACGGTTTTATCGATATAATCCTGCAATACATTATCGAGAAAGCGCATCACATCGGGAATGAAATCAGGCACATCGCGCCATTCCAGATAACGTTCCAGATTGAGCGACGACAAGCAGCACACCGCCGTGCGCATGGCTCCCAGATGATCGCGCCCGGTGGGCAAAGTGATTTCCGAGCACAGATTGGATGTTTTGACGGTCAGCCCCGCAAGCTTGTGATGTTCGGGAATGGCGCGGTTGACGCTATCGGAAAACACCAGATAAGGCTCGCCGGTTTCCACCCGCGCTGTCAGCAGCCTGATCCACAGGGATCGCGCCGAAACCGTGCGCACCACATGGCCATCTTTGGGGCTGGTCAGCGCCCAGTGTTCATCGGCTTCCACCGCCCGCATGAAGGCATCGGGGATCTGCACCCCATGATGCAGATTGAGCGCCTTGCGATTGGGATCGCCGCCGGTGGGCCGGCGCAATTCGATGAATTCTTCGATTTCAGGATGGCTGACCGGCAGATAAACCGCCGCCGAACCGCGCCGCAAGGACCCCTGGCTGATCGCCAAAGTGAGCGAATCCATAACCCGCACAAAAGGAATGATGCCGCTGGTTTTACCAACCCCGCCCACCGTTTCGCCAATCGAACGCAGATTGCCCCAATAGCTGCCAATGCCCCCGCCCTTGGCGGCCAGCCACACATTTTCCTGCCATAAAGAAACGATGGAGCCAAGATTATCCTCGGCCTCGTTCAGAAAACAGGAAATGGGCAGTCCCCGATGGGTGCCGCCATTCGATAAAACCGGCGTGGCCGGCATAAACCACAGGCGCGAAATATAATCATAAAGCCGGGCGCTGTGGGCGCTGTCATCGCCATAATAGCTCGCCACGCGGGCAAACAGATCCTGATAGGATTCGCCGGGCATCAGATACCGGTCTTCCAATGTTGCCTTGCCGAATTCGGTCAGCAATCCATCGCGCGTACGATCAACTGAAACCGCCGCACGGTGTTCGAAATGGGTGACCTCAAACACCTTGCTCATCCTTGCTCTTTTAAGGGCCTTCACTTCAGGGTCGATCAGTATGGCCGCATGAGGATACTGATTTTATGAGCACAGGAACATATGTCGAACAAAAAAATAAAGTGCTTTTTGTTCGGCCCTTTAGCCAAAGATATGACAGGGCAGGCAGGGCCATCTCACAGTTCTGTGTCCGGGGGGTGATCCTATGGAAAAGGCGGCATCTGGTCAACATTCTGATGAAAAAATATTCCCGCACACCATATCTTGTGTGTGAAATGAAGGGTCATGGCCAAAAACCCCTGAAATGAGCGAGTCGCCGTCTTCGGCTCAGCGATCCCGATCCAGATATTGATCCGCGCGGGAAAGGATTAATAAAAGCCGCACGCCATAGCGCGATCCATCGCCCCTCAGGCCCGCCCGATGGCCAGAAAGCGTTCGCGCCGCAATTGCCGCAAACGATCCGCCGGGATGCCATCCATTTCATTCAAGGCATCCTGCACCGCTTCACCCAAAGATTGGATGGCCCGGCCCGGCTCGCGATGGGCCCCGCCCAAAGGCTCGGGGATGATGGCATCCGCAACCCCCAGTTTCAGCAGGTCCTGCGCCGTGATCTTGAGGGCGGTTGCCGCATCCTTGGCCTTGTCGGCGGTGCGCCATAAGATCGAGGCACAGCCTTCGGGCGAGATTACCGAATAAATGGCATGTTCCATCATCAAAACCTTATTGCCCGCCGCCAAAGCCACGGCACCGCCCGATCCGCCTTCGCCCACAATGGTGGAAACAAGAGGCACAGACAGGCGCAGGCAGCGTTCGGTGGACCGCGCTATGGCTTCGGATTGGCCGCGTTCTTCGGCACCGATGCCGGGATAAGCCCCAGGGGTATCCACAAAGCTTAAAATCGGCAATTGAAAGCGATCCGCCAGATCCATCAGGCGCACGGCCTTGCGATAGCCTTCGGGCCGGGCCATGCCGAAATTATGCCGGATCCGGCTTTCGGTATTCGCCCCCTTTTCATTGCCCATCACCATCACCGCCCGGCCATTGAAACGGGCCAGACCGCCGATGATGGCATTATCCTCGCCAAAGGAACGATCCCCGGCCAAAGGCGTGAATTCGGTGAACAAGCGCGCCAGAATATCGCTCAGATGCGGCCGTTCGGGATGGCGGGCCACCTGCGCTTTCTGCCAGGGCGAAAGCCCGGCATAGGTTTCGCTCAACATCCTGTCGCGCTTGGATTGCAGCCGATCCACCTCATCGCTGAGATCCAGACTGCCTTCATGACCGGATAATTTCCGCAGATCGCGAATGCGGCCTTCAAGCTCGGCAATGGGTTTTTCAAAATCGAGAAAGGTAATCATTCATCCATCCACACAGATTTCAGAGGCAAAGTGGTGCCGCCGATGCCATGAGTCAAGCATCCATGGTGATCAGCTGCTTGCCACATCCATCGCTTTTGCCTTTTTGATCATGGCTTTTGCCTGCCGGATCGAGGCCAGATCGATCAGCTTGCCATCCAAAGCCACCGCGCCCTGGCCACTGGCTTCGGCCTTTTCCATGGCATCCAATATCTTTTGGGCCTTGGCAAGCTCATCGGCAGACGGGCTGAACACCGCATTGGCCAAAGCCACCTGACTGGGATGGATCGCCCATTTGCCTTCACAGCCCAAAACCATGGCCCGGGCGGCATGGGCGCGGAAACCGGCCTCATCGGAAAAATCACCAAAAGGCCCATCGATAGGGCGCAAGCCATGGGCCCGGGCGGCCACCACCATCTGCCACACCGGATAATGCCACATATCGCCCCAATGGATATCGCGGCGGCCGCTTTCATCCAAGGGATCGGTGAGCACCGCATAGCGCGGATTGGGGCCGCCGATCTGGGTGGTATCGGCATGCACCGAAGCGGCAAAATCGGCCACCCCGAAATGCAGGCTTTCATTGCGCGGGCTGGCCCCGGCAATGGCATAGGCATTGGCCAGCCCCATGGCCGATTCGATGATGAGTTCAAAACCGATGCGTTTTTTGCGGCCCCGCGCCCGTTCCACCTGGCTCACCAGAACATCAAGGGCATAGACATCCGCCGCCACCCCCACCTTTGGCAACATCATCAGATCAAGGCGTTCGCCGGTTTTCTCCAGCACATCCACCACATCGCGATAGGTCCAGGCGGTATCCAGCCCATTGAGCCGCAGGGAAACGGTTTTCTCCCCCCAATCGAGATCATTGAGCGCCTCGATAACATTGCGGCGCGCTTCATCCTTCAGGGCGGGCGAGACCGAATCCTCGAGATCGAGAAACACCACATCCGCCGCCGATTGCGCGGCCTTTTCCAAAAAACGCCGGTTCGATCCGGGCACCGCCAGTTCGGATCGATTGAGCCGCGCCGGGGCTTCAGTGATTTCGGTAAAGCTCATGATCGGGCCTTTCTGCGAGCATTGCTACAGTGCATCTTTTGCACTGCAACAATAGCAATCTAATTCTCCGGCGCCAGATAATAGCATGAGAACCCTGCCGATTTGAGGGCATTGCACCGGCTGTTGGCCGCCCCGCGCGATGCAAAAGGACCGATCTGCAGGCGATAAAAGGTGCCGCGATCCGCAATATCGGCGGGAATGATCTGATGATCGAGCCCCGCCAGCAGATCGGGGGCGGCGGCGCGCATGGCCTCCCATTCTTTTTGGGCTTCGGATTCTGAACGCAGGGCCATCAATTGCAGCCGCCAACTACCGATGAAGCGTTCCAGATCAAGCCCCGGGGGGTCAGGGGGGGGAGCCGGGGAAGAAGCCGCAGGGGAAGTGGGGGGAGAAGCCGGGGCTGCCGCAGCCGAAGATGCGGCTGTTTCGCCCACAGATTGGGGGCGCGGAACCGGGGTGATGGTCCGCCCCTGCTCATCTCTTTCCGCCATCCGGTTCACACCGGGCTGTTCATCGGCATCCCGGATGGCCGGTTGCGTGGCGGGCGCCTGCGCCGGTTCGGCATCGCCTGAAGGTCCGCTCGCAATCTGTGACTCTTCAGGCTCCAAAAGTTCGGGTGACAGGGTTTCCGCCTCGCGGCGCTGGCTGACATCCAGATAGCGATCCATGGTTTCGCGGGCTTCATTGGCTTCAGGCAGGCCATTTTGCGATGCCAGCCCCATCCAAGCCCGTCCGCGCACCAGATCCCGCGCCACCGCATCGCCATTCCAGTATAAAAGCCCCAAACGATATTGCGACAAGCCATGATCATGGCGGGCGGCATCCAGCCACCAGCGCACCGCCTGCTGGCGATCGGCTTCATCAGCCGTTTCCGCATCGAAAAGCTGGCTGGCCAGAACATATTGCGCTTCCGCAAAGCCCTGATCAGCCGATTGACGCAGAAAATCGGTGGCCCGGTCGCTATCGGCCTCTACCCCCAAACCCCGACGATAAAGGGTCGACATATTATAAAGGGCCCGGGGATCGCCCGCATCGGCCAGCGGCTGCCAGGCCTTGCGCGCTGCCTCATAATCCCCGGCCAGATAATGGGTGCGCCCCTCGTCCAATGCCGAAAGGGACAAGGGGGCCTCATCCGCAGCCTGATTTTGGGCCTGATTCTGGGCCTGATTCTGGGCCTGCATCGCCTGCGCTCGGGGCATCGCGCAGATCAGCGCCGCCGCCATCATCGGCAGAACAAAGCCGAGCCGCATGGCCCCTTTCCACACTAAAGCGATACGGTGCCACCCCCCCGCATTCCCCGCCTGTTGCCAAACCCCGATCATCATCCCGTGCATGCCCTTGCTATCACCTTCCATCCTGCGCGCGCCCATGCGCCATGCTTAGCGAAAAGCGGGCGATGGGTCCAGAAGCGACATGCCGAAAATGCCGCCCCCTTGCAGCATGGATTATCCTCTAATGAAATTGATTAATACTTATTATAATTAAAAATTTATCAAATTAAATGGCTTTTTACTCGTCTTTATTCAATCACTTTACGGTTCTTTAAAGCCATTCTTTTAGTTTATTCACTGATAATCGCCTATCCCGAGTCTGATTTCAGGCATCAAGACATCAAGGCATCAGCTATTCGGGATTCGAAAAATCGAGACACAAGCTCAAAGGAACAGGCACATGCGCGTGATTGCTTTTGCATCTCAAAAGGGCGGATCAGGCAAAACGACCCTGAGCGGACATATGGCCGTAGCCGCAGAGCGCGCGGGCGCCGGGCCTGTGGTGCTGGTGGATACCGATCCGCAGGGATCATTATCGGAATGGTGGAATGAACGGGCTGATCCCGCCCCGGCTTTTGCCCGCACATCCATTTCGCGGCTGATCAGCGATCTGGATGATCTGCGCGCCCAAGGCTTCAAGCTGGCGGTGATCGATACCCCCCCGGCCATCACCATGGCCATCCAAAGTGTTGTGGCGATCAGTGATATGGTGGTGATCCCCACCCGCCCATCGCCCCATGATCTGCGGGCGGCCGGGGCCACGGTGGATCTGGTGGAGCGGGCGGGAAAACCGCTGGTGTTTGTCATCAATGCCGCCACCGCCCGGGCCCGGATCACCTCTGATGCCGCCATTGCCCTGTCGCAGCATGGCACGGTGGCCCCCACCACCATCCATCAGCGCACCGATTTTGCCTCCAGCATGATCGATGGGCGCACGGTTCTGGAAATCGGCAAGCCCGGCAAATCCGCCGAAGAGGTGGAAGCCCTGTGGCGCTATCTGCATGATCGGCTGGAACGCACACACCGGCGCACGGTGTTCAATGGCCGCAGCC
Organism: Iodidimonas sp. MBR-22; assembly: GCF_029946565.1. NCBI lineage: Bacteria > Pseudomonadati > Pseudomonadota > Alphaproteobacteria > Iodidimonadales > Iodidimonadaceae > Iodidimonas > Iodidimonas sp. MBR-22. The sequence goes on along the minus strand of NZ_JARKVQ010000001.1, from coordinate 213,363 downwards.
ATCCGCGATCCATCGGCAATGGCAGCGCGGCCCGCAGCTTTGGCCGCAAAAACGATCTGGCCGATCAATCCGCATGGTGATGATGGTACGGGCTTTTGGCCCGATGCGTTCAGAAGAGTCAAAAAGAACAGGAGACAGATGAAATGTCCCATGTCGCCCGCTTGAATGCCGGCCTGCTGGCCCGCAAAGGCAGCGCCAGCCCGGCTTTCATGCCCCAGAAAACCGGCCAAACCAGCCACGGCCCGGACGCCAGGCTTTATGGCGATGCCCACCGCCCCCCCGCGCACCAAGGGCCGGATCATCTGCATACAAGGGCCAAAGGCGTGGCGCAAACGGCCCATAAGCTTGGCAATACAGATGGCGTAACGGATCAGAAACGAATTGCCCTTAGCCTAAGGCTCAATAAAGAAAAGCATCTGCAATTAAAGATTCTTTCAGCGCATCTCAATCAATCAGGCCAGATGATCTTGCAGGAAGCCTTGGATATGATCTTGAAATCTTATCAAGACCGTCTGCCTGATTGCGCTTGTTTAAAAGGCATGAATCCCAAACAATGCTGCCAGCAAAAAAGGCATGAATAAAGGTGAGCGAAAAACAACCCGTCCTATCCCTGCGGCATCATAAACCCGCCCCGGCTCTGGCCCTCGCCCTTGGTCTGGCCACGCTGATGGTGGGTGCCTGCACCTCATCGCCGATGGTACAGCAGGCCGCCATGCCCATATCCGGGGCCGAAGCGGGGGATAAGGCCCCGTTGCTCAGCCTTGCCCGCAGGCTGGCCGATGAGGGCCGCCATGCCGCCGCCATCCCCCTTTATCGGCAGGTCATCTCGGGCGGTGCAATGCGGCCACAGGGGCTGGTGGGTTTGGGTCAATCGCTAATCGCCATGGGGCAAATCGCCGAAGCCGAAAAAACCTTCCTGTTGGCGGTGCGCGCCGATAAAAATCTGGCCGCTGCCTATCTGGGTCTGGGTGAGGTTGATCTTGCCTTTGGCCGATCCGAACTGGCGCTCAAGCAATTTGATCAGGCCATCGCCACCGCCGGGCCCATCCCCTTGCCCGAGGCCCATTCAGGCCGGGCGGTGGCCCTTGATGCTCTGGGCCGCCATGATGAAGCCCTCAAAGCCCATGATCGCGCCCTGCAAAGTGGCGGTGATGATCTCAATCTGCGCAGCAATCTGGCCCTGAGCCATGCGCTTTATGATGAGAATGAAAAGGCCATCGCGTTGTTGGAAGACATCGTGAAAAGCCCAAAAGCCAAAGCCCAGCATCGACAGAATCTGGTTTTGGCCTATGTTTTTGCCAATCGGATGGAACCGGCAGGGCAGATGGCCCGGGTCGATCTTGATCACCGCTCGGCCATTGAAACGCTCGCTTATTTCCGGGAATTAAACAGCCTGCCGCCCGCCCAAAGGGTGGCGGCGCTGATTTTGGGCCTGCAATCCCCGGCCCGCACGCCATCGGATCAGGCCATTCTGGTTTTTGAAGAAACCGAAGACAAATCCCGTGCTGCCGCCCGGCTTGTGACGGCACCAGACCCTGAGCCCGCGCCTGCGCCCCAACCTGAACCTGAGCCTGAACCTGAGCCTGAACCTGAGCCAGAACCCGCCCCCGAGCCGGTGGACCTGCCGCCGCTGATCGAACCCGAAGGCTGGTCGGTGCAGGTGGCCGCCTATCGCACCGCCGATCAATTGATCAAGGGCCAGAAATTTTATTGGGATCGCTATCAGATCATCCTCGAACCCCTGGAACCGCGCCGGTCCGAGGTGGATTTTGGCGATCGCAATACCGCGCCCCGGGGCTTTTTCTATCGCCTGAATGCCGGGCCTTTGCGGGATCTGGCACAGGCCCGCGATGTGTGTGCCGCCCTTAAAAAAGCCGGTGCACCCTGCTGGATCAGGCCGCCCGAGCCACCCGAAGGCCGTCTGCCGGATGAGGCAGCACAGCAAGATGAAGCGGAAAAATGATCAGACCGGGCTGCACCGGCTGATCCTCCCTCTTGACCCGAACCGATCCCAACCCCAAATATTTTGCACCCAAGGCCAGCTTTGCCGCAACGATCAGGATTGCTGGCCCGGGGTGAGGTGCTTATCCGGTGCTTTATGTTGATCTCCATGGGAGATGGGCCGGATGAGCGGATCGCTTCTAAAGGAGGACAACCATGTCACGCTTATCTGTCTTCAACAGCCCTCTGCTTTTGGGCTTCGATCATATCGAACGGATGCTCGATACCGCTGCGAAAAGCGGCAATGATGGCTATCCGCCCTATAATATTGAACATCTCGATGATCGCACCTTGCGCATCACCTTGGCGGTTGCCGGATTTACCACCGATGATCTCGACATTTCGGTGGAAAGCAATCAGCTTGTGATTCGCGGTCGGCAAAATGAGGAAACCGAGCGGACCTTCCTGCATCGCGGCATTGCCACGCGCCAGTTCCAGCGCAAATTCGTGCTTGCCGAAGGCATGGAAGTTTCGGGTGCTTCTTTGGATAATGGCCTGCTCAATGTCGATCTCAATCGGCCCGAGCCTGAAAAATCGATCAAAACCATCGAGATCAGACAAGGCGACCACAGCGCGCGCAGCATCAAACGCAATCTTGAAGGAAAAGCCGCGTCTCCTTCAGATGCCAAAGAAGGGATCGCCTATGAACGCTCCGACCACTGATCGCTTTTCGGATCGGGACTTTGCTGAATTGGGTGCGCCGCATCTGGTTTATATCCGATCCGTTAAATCCCAAAACGGCGATAAAAGCTTTTGTCTTCATGCCGCCAATGGCATCAAGCTTGCGGATGTGTCCAGCTTTCCTGAAGCGCTGATGATGGCCCGCTCCCACGAGCTGATGCCGGTTTCGGTGCATTAAAGCTCAAAATTGTGCCGTCGATGCCGCGCGCAAGGCTTTTTCAACGGCCTTTGCCAAAGCATCGGCGGCCATCGTTCCCGCCACCAACAGGCTACGCGCATAGGGCTGGGGCGGGGTGATCGCCCCGGTCGAGAGAGCAAACACGCTATCCCCATCAAAAGGCGTGTGGATCGGTCGCAAGCTGCGCGCCAAACCATCCTGAGCCATCATCGCCAACCGCTTGCACCCCGCTTTATCAAGGGCGAGATCGGTGGCAATGGCGGCAATGGTGGTATTCGCCCCCACCAATCCTTCTTTCGGCATGGGTATGCGATCCCGGCGATCATCAATGGGCGGGCCATAGGCATTCACCGCCACCAGCGCCCCCACCGAAAAGCCGCTTTCACAGCAAAAAGCCGCCGTGCCAAGGCCGCCACGCTGGCCCCCGGCCCGCGCCCCATAGCCTGCGCCCACAGCCCCTTCGCTGATCTCAAGACCAGCCGCATCACAGGCGGCCATCCCCAGATCGCGATAGGGGGGCAGCGATCCCCAGTTTTTATCGCCACCATTGGCCAGATCATAAAGGATGGCACCGGGCACCACCGGCACGAAACACGGCCCCAAAGCCAGCCCCCTTTGCCGCACCGAAAGCCATGAAACAACCCCATCCACCGCCGCCAGCCCAAAAACCGAGCCCCCCGAAAGCACCAGCCCATGAAAACTGTTGACGAGACACGTAGGATCAAGGGCATCGGTTTCCCGGGTGCCGGGGGCGCCGCCGCGCACATCCACACCCATCGTGACCGGATGATCGGGCAGAATAACGGTGGTGCCGGTTTGCACCCGCGCATCATGGCTATTGCCAACCAAAATCCCGGCGATATCGGTGATCCGGTCATGGGCCGTGGGTTTAATGGGTTCGTCGCTCATGGGGCTTTGGCTCTGTGATCAAAAGGCCTGACTGGATGCTTTTCTTGTTGCGCTCCTTTGCTATAGTGGGCGCTTGCACCCTTATCAAGGATCGTTCATTCATGCGCTCACCCTTTCTGCCCGCCAGATCTGCAGCCTTGTCCATCGCCCTGCTGCTGTCCCCCCTCTTTTTCACAGCCGCCCTTACCCTCCCCTCGCGGGCCTTTGCTCAGGATGGTGCGGCGCCGGAAACCCGTCCCGCCACACAAGTGGTTGAGGCTGAAAAGCACATGGCCATTGCGGCCAATCCCCATGCCAGCCGCGCCGGTTTGGCAATGCTGCGCCAAGGGGGCAGTGCGGTGGATGCGGCGATTGCCATGCAGGCGGTGCTCAGCTTGGTGGAGCCACAATCATCGGGCATTGGCGGGGGTGGCTTTCTGCTCCATTATAATAAAGCCGATGAAAAGCTGATTGCTTATGATGGGCGGGAAAAAGCACCTCAGACCGTGGATGAAACCCTGTTTTTAGATGAACAGGGGAAACCCATGGGCTTTTTAGAAGCGGCTTTTGGTGGCCGCGCCGTGGGTGTGCCCGGGGTGATGGCCATGCTGGCACTGGCCCATCAGGAACAGGGTAAATTACCTTGGGCAGAGCTTTTTGCGCCTGCCATCGATCTCGCAGAAAACGGTTTTGAAATCTCGCCCCGGCTTTTTTATCTGCTGGATGGGCGGGCCAGACTTTATCGCGACGCGGGCTATAGCCTTGATCGGCTGGGCGCTGCGGGCCGCTATTTCTTTACCGATGATCTACAGGCAAAACCCCTTGGCTTTTTACTGAAAAATCCCGTCTATGCAAAAAGCCTGCACCAAATCGCCGAGCAGGGCGTTTCCGCCTTTTATGAGGGTGAAATCGCCCAAAATATGGTTGAAACGGTGCAGAACAACCCCTTTGCCCCCGGGGCGCTGAGCCTTGAGGATCTGGCCAGCTACGAGCCGATGAAGCGCGAAGCGGTGTGTGGGCCTTATCGCAGCAATCGCGTGTGTTCCATGGGCCCGCCTTCATCGGGGGGCACCACCATGCTGGCGATTTTAGGCATTTTGGAAGGCTTTGATCTCGCCGCCCTCGCCCCCTATGGCCCGGATGCGGTGCATCTATATGCGGAAGCCAGCGAGCTTGCCTATGCCGATCGCAATCTTTATTCCGCCGATCCGGCTTTTGTTTCGGTGCCGGTGAAGGGGCTGATCGATCCCGCCTATCTGGCCAAACGCCGCGCCCTTATCGATCCCGTTAAAGCCATGGGCGAAGCCCCGGCGGGCGACCCTTCCCATGATCAGGGGGCGCTGTTTGCCCCCCATATCGGCCCGGATATTCCCTCCACCAGCCATCTTGTGGTGGTTGATGATGCGGGCAATGTGGTGTCCTTCACCACCACCGTACAGATTGCTTTTGGCAGCTTTTTGATGAGCGGCGGCTTCATCATCAATAACCAGCTCACCGATTTTTCCTTTGCCCCCGAAGTCGATGGCGTCAAGGTGGCCAATCGGGTGGAACCGGGCAAAAAGCCCCGCAGTTCCATGACCCCCACCATCGTTTTCGATGAGCAAAATCGGGTGCGCATGGCCATCGGCTCCCCCGGCGGGTCGCGGATCATCAGCTTTGTCGCCAAAACCCTGGTGAATGTGCTGGATTTCGAGATGACTATCCAAGAGGCCATCAGCGCCCCCAATCTGGTGGCCCAAAGCGGTATTCTGGAAATCGAGCGGGATCGCGGCCTGCTCGATCTGATGGATGCCCTGCGGGCCCGGGGGCACGAAGTTCGGGATCGCACCCTTAATTCCGGCCTGCATGGCTTAACCGTGCATTATGATGAGGATGGCACAGCCCATTATCGGGGGGGGGCCGATCCCCGGCGCGAAGGCGTGGCGCTTGGAGATTAAGAGGATGGGCGCCTGAGCAAAAACCTATAGAAAGCTGTAGGGGTCCACATCCACCCGCAATCTGACCGAAGACGGCAGACGAACCGCGGCCAGCCATTGTTTTAAAATCGCCTGGATCGGCTGATCCCGCCGGGTTTGCAGCAACAGGCGCTGGCGATGCTGGCCGCGCAGGCGGGCCAAAGGGGCAGGCGCCGGACCGAAAACCGCGATCCCCGGGGCCATCGGCGCGGCGCGGGCCACCGCCTTTGCCGCCATATTAAGGGCATCGAGATCAGGGCCGGATAAGATCAGCGCCGCCAATCGCCCGAAAGGGGGCATCCCCGCCGCCCGCCGATCCGCAATATCCTGATCGAGAAAGCCATCCCGATTGCCGCTGATCAGCGCTTTAGTCACCGGGTGCGATGGATCATAGCTTTGCAGATAAACAATGCCCGGTCGATCCGCCCGCCCGGCGCGGCCCGCCACCTGCATCAATTGTTGCCAGCAGCGTTCCCCGGCGCGCAGATCGCCGCCCCGCAGGCCCAGATCGGCATCCACCACCCCCACCAATGTCAGCATCGGGAAATGATAACCTTTGGTAATGATCTGGGTGCCGATGATGATATCCGTTTCCCCGGCTTCGATCCGGCCGATCAGCATCCGGGCCTTGGCCGGGCTTGTGATGGTGTCGGATGTCATCACATCGAGCCGGGCATCGGGCCAGCGCCGGGCAGCTTCTTCGGCCACCCGCTCCACCCCCGGGCCACAGGCCACCATGGCATCTTCCGCCCCGCAGGCCGGGCAATCGGGCTGCGATGGCTGGAAATAGCCGCAATGATGGCATTGCACCTGCCGCTTATAGCGATGTTCCACCAGCCATGTGGAACAATGGGGGCAGGATAATCGCTCGCCGCAGGATCGGCACAAGGTAAGCGGCGCATAGCCACGACGATTGAGAAACAATAAGGCCTGCTCGCCCCGGGCCAGGGTTTCATCCACCGCATCCACCAGCCCCTGGGCCAGCCACTGGCCGCTTTCCGGGGGATCGAGGCGCAGATCAAGGGCGCGGATATCGGGCAATTCCGCCGATCCAAAGCGCGATGGCAACAGGCAATGACGATAGCGCCCTTCCCGCGCATTGAGCAGGGTTTCAAGGGCGGGGGTGGCCGAGCTTAGAATGACCGGGCAGCTTTCCATCCGCGCCCGCACCACCGCCATATCTCGGGCATTGTACAAAACCCCCTCTTCCTGCTTGAAGCCGGGATCATGTTCTTCATCCACCACGATCAGAGATAAAGCGCGAAAAGGCAAAAACAGCGCCGACCGCGCCCCCACCACCACCCGCGCCCCGCTTGATGCCACCTGATGCCAGGCCCGCCGCCGTTCTGCCGGGCCAAGATCGGAATGCCATTGCACCGGATAAACGCCAAAGCGCGCCTTGAAGCGATCCAGCCATTGGCTGGTGAGGGAAATTTCCGGCAAAAGCACCAGAATCTGCGCATCATTGCCGGCATCCAACTGCAAAGCCCGGGCGATGGCTTCAAAATAAACTTCCGTCTTGCCCGATCCGGTCACCCCTTCCAACAGCACCGGCGCAAAAGCCTGTGCCGCCACCAGATCACATAATATCTGCGCCGCCCGTCTTTGATCGGCGCTTAGATCCGCCCCCAAAAGATCAGGATCGGGCGCGGCAAAGGCGCTGTCGCCGCTTTGTTCGGTGATCATCAAAATCCCCGCCTGTATCAGCCCGCGCACCACGGCATCGCTGACCCCCGCCGCCGCCGCCAAGGCCGCAATGCTTTGGGGCGGACCGCTTTTTGCTTGACCGAGCACCGCTTTTCGGGCGCGGGTCAGCCGCAGGCCTTGATGATCGGCATCAGGCGCCGGGGCGCATAATCGGCGGATAGGGGCTTTCGCCTCGATCACAATCGCCGGTAAGGCCATGCGTAAAACCGCCCCCAAAGGCGCCATGGTATAGCGCGAAACCCAGCCGATGAAGCCCCGCATGGATGCCCCCATGGGCGGCAGATCCAAAACCGCTTCAATGGGTTTCAGCCGATCATCGGGAATGGGCGTGGCTTTCGCATCAGGGCCGGGGGCATCATCATCCCAGATTACCCCCAGCCGGCTTTGGCGGCCAAAAGGCACCCGCACGATGGCACCGGGCCTGCACAACAGGGCTTTGCCATCATCCGATAAGGGGGCAAGATAATCAAAAGGCTGCGCCACCGGCAAAGCGAGCAGAACCTTCAGACGTTGCGGCTGATCATAAGACATAAAAGATTGAGACAGCTTTTGTTTATGGACAACAGATAGGCTCGTGGCACCGATCAAGAACGCCGGATCATCTTGTGCATGGCTTGCATTTCACTAAACAAAGGGATAGCACAGCCCCATGCAGCCTTCACCATAACTCAGGATCATGGCCATGAAATTCTTTGTCGATACCGCCGATGTTACCGATATTCGCGAACTCAATGAAACCGGATTGCTGGATGGGGTCACCACCAATCCATCGCTGATCATGAAATCAGGCCGGAATTTTCTGGATGTGGTGGCCGAAATCGCCGGCATTGTGGATGGCCCGGTGTCCGCCGAAACGGTGGCGCTCGATCATGCAACCATGCTGAAGGAAGGCCGCAAGCTGGCCGCAATCGCCGATAATATCGCCGTGAAAGTGCCGCTGACCATGGATGGCCTCAAAACCTGCAAGGCCTTGTCGAGCGATGGTATCATGGTCAATGTCACCTTGTGCTTTTCTGCCAATCAGGCGCTTTTGGCGGCAAAAGCCGGGGCCACCTTTATTTCGCCTTTCGTGGGCCGTCATGATGATCATGGCTTTGATGGCATGGATCTGATCGAAGATATTCGGATCATCTATGATAATTATGGCTTTGATACCGAAATTCTGGTGGCCTCGATCCGCCATCCGGTTCATGTGCTGGAATCCGCCCGCATCGGTGCCGATGTCGCCACCATGCCCGCCGATGTCATCCGCAAGCTGGCCAATCATCCCCTGACCGACAAAGGGCTGGAAGGCTTTTTGAAGGATTGGGCGGCGACCGGCCAAAGCATCCTTTAAAAACCGCCGATCATCGCGTTTTTTCAAGGCCGTCTCAGGATCATGAGGCGGCCTTATAGATTTCCACCCGATCCATGATGCCGATTCCCATCGTGGCTTTTGTGCCCTCCCGTCGCAAAGGCAGCGACAGAAATTCGATATGCACATGCCCGCGGCCATAAGGGGCGAGCGAGGACAGGAAATAAAGCGGCGCTTTCCCCTGATAGAAATCGGCCCCATGAAGGCGCATGGCTTCAACCCATTCCGGGGGCAGAATATCGCTATTCAAATGGCCCGATGGATCTTGCGCCAAAGTCTCCACCACATAGGTGCCCGCCAGCCGCACATGCACGGCATCGGCCTGGGGCACATGCTCCCAGATCGAAAGCCGGGGCAACAGGCCCTTCATTTCATGGGGCGACAGATCGGCACGCCGGGGAATATCCCCGCTGCATTTCATCAGCCAATAGGCAAAAAGCTGCCGGCTGTGATCGCTGCGCAAGTGATGCTTGAAATCATTGATCTGCGCCGGGTTGGGCCAGGCTTGCGCAAAAGACGGACCAACGATACGCTCATACAAGGATGCCGTGTTATCAGAAACAACCATATGCATTCACCTGTCTCACCATGTTTATAGTCGCAGGCCTTTTTTGAACAATCAAGACACATATAAAGATATTCAGTGTGATATTGATGTAATCAATCCTTCTTTGGTTGAAATTTTCAAACAATGGAGCCGCTATATTACCACAGAGAAAAGGTTCTCTGCCCATACAATACAGTCCTATCATCACGATGTTTTGATGTTATTGAAATTTTTAAATAAACACCGTGATGATTTTGAAGATGAAACCGATTTCCAAAAACTGACTGTAGCTGATTTTCGCGCCTTTCTGGCCCAGCGCCGGGCCGATGGATTGGGATCGCGCTCTTTGGCCCGGGCCTTGTCGGCCTTGCGCTCGTTTTTCGGCTATCTCGATCGGGCAAAGGGCATCAAATGCGATGCTCTGGCCGCCGTGCGCAGCCCGAAACTGCCCCGCCGCCTGCCCCGGCCCATCGGTATCAAGGATAGCCGCACCCTGCTCAGCAGCATCGGGGATGAAGCCCGCGAACCCTGGATCGGTGCCCGCGATTGTGCCGTTTTGAGCCTGCTTTATGGTTGCGGCCTGCGCATTTCCGAAGCTTTGTCTTTGCACTGCGGCGATATCGCCGGGCGCGATATGCTGATCATCAAAGGCAAGCGCGATAAGGAAAGGCTGGTGCCTGTTTTACCTTTAGTTGCAAAAGCCATTGCCGATTATCTGGCCTTATGCCCCTATCCCCAAAGCTTTGATCGGCCTTTGTTTTTAGGCGTGCGGGGGGGCCGTTTGGGGGCGCGGGCGGTGCAGGCGGCGATGCAAAAGGCCCGTTATGCGCTGGGCCTGCCGGAAAGCGCCACCCCCCATGCCCTGCGCCACAGCTTTGCCACCCATCTTCTGGGGAATGGCGGCGATCTGCGCACCATTCAGGATCTTTTGGGCCATGCCTCTCTTTCCAGCACCCAGCTTTATGCCGATGTGGATCAGATCCATCTGATGACCAGCTATGAACAGGCCCATCCCCGGGCCAAAGCCAGGAAACAGCCCTGAAGGCTTTAAGCCGGGCTGATACCCAGCTTTTGAAACAGGGCCCGGTCGCGATCATGTTCGGGATTGCCGGTGGTGAGCAGCTTTTCGCCATAAAAGATCGAATTGGCCCCCGCCAGAAAAGCCAGAGCCTGACATTCCTCGCTCATGCTTTCCCGCCCTGCCGATAAACGCACCGCCGAGCGGGGCATGGTGATGCGGGCCACGGCGATGGTCCGCACGAATTCCAAAGGATCAAGGGGTGCGGCATCGGCCAGCGGCGTGCCTTTCACCTGCACCAGCATATTGATCGGCACCGATTCGGGATGCGGTGTCATGGTGGCCAGCACCTCCAGCATCGAGGCGCGATCCCCCACGGTTTCGCCCATCCCCACAATGCCGCCGCAGCACACGCTCATCCCGGCTTCCCGCACATGGGCCAAAGTTTCAAGGCGTTCGTCAAAGGTGCGGGTGGTGATGATCTCGCCATAATATTCGGGCGAGGTATCAATATTATGATTGTAATAATCAAGGCCCGCCGCCCGCAAACGCTGGGCCTGATGGGCTTCCAGCATCCCCAATGTCATACAGGTTTCAAGGCCCAGCGCTTTCACTTCGCGAATGATGCCTTCCAAAGCGGGCAGATCGCGATCTTTCAATCTGGTCCAGGCCGCCCCCATGCAATAGCGCGAAGCCCCCCCGTCCCTGGCGCTTTGGGCATCGGCCAGAATGGGGCCGATATCCATCAGCTTTTCCGCTTTCACTCCGGTCGCTTCGGCAAATTTGGCCGATTGCGGGCAATAGGCGCAATCTTCGGCACAGCCGCCGGTTTTGATCGATAAAAGCTGGGAAAGCTGCACTTTATTCGGATCATGAAAGGCCCGGTGGATTTCGGCCGCCCGAAAGATCAGATCGGAAAAGGGCAAGGCAAAAAGAGCGCCGATCTCGGCTTTGGTCCAATCATGGCGGATGCTGCCTTTAAGCTTAGGATCATCCACGCCTTCAAAGGCAGACAGCGCAGACGCTTTTGCAGTCGAGGGCGTTTTAAGGGATGTGTTAATGCGCGTGGCCATAGCATATCCATTCAATGGGGGGGACCAAACGCTTGCCCGCGCAGGGCCGTGAAGTCAAGCCCGGCATCGCCCGATATTTCACAAAAACAGGGCGGATCATGCGGCCCAAAACGCATGATCATTGACCTGCAATCCCGAATGGCGCTATCGCCTGATCATGATCAAACCCTCATCCCTTGCGGCCTTTGCTGAACAAAAGCTTGATGCCCTGCGCGATGCCGCACTGGATCGCCATCTTCATCCCACGGCCCGGGGGGCGGGGATGACAGCCCGGCGCCATGGGCAGGATCTGATCTCATTTTCCGATAATGATTATCTGGGGCTTTCCACCGATCCACGCCTGATCGAGGCGGCGGTGGATGCGGTTCGGCGCTATGGGGCGGGGGCCGGGGCTTCAAGGCTGGTGAGCGGCGATCATCCCCTTTATGCGCAGCTCGAAGCCCGGCTGGCGGCGTTCAAGGGCACCGAAGATGCGGTGGTTTTCGGCTCGGGCTATCTGGCCAATATCGGCTCTGTTCCGGTTTTTGCAGGCCGTGAGGACCTCATCCTGATCGATGAATGGGCCCATGCCTGCCTGCACAGCGGCGCGCGGCTGGCCCAATCCCGGTGTTTGCGGTTTCCCCATAATGATATGCACAGCCTTGATCATCTGCTGGCCACCCATCGCCGCGATCATCGCCATGCCCTGATCATCACCGATGGTGTTTTTTCCATGGATGGCGATCAGGCCCCCCTCGCTGAATTGACCGCTCTGGCCCAAAAGCATCAAGGCTGGCTGATGGTGGATGATGCCCATGGCGTGGGTGTTCTGGGCAAAGGGCGGGGCACCCCGGCACAGCAAAACCAGCATCCCGATCTTTTGATCGGCACCTTATCAAAGGCTTTGGGCAGCTATGGCGGCTATGTGGCCGCCGACAGCCCGGTGATAGAGCTGATCCGCAATCGCGCCCGCAGCCTGATCTATACCACCGGCCTGCCGCCGGCCGCCATCGGCGCGGCCCTTACCGCCCTCGATATCATCGAAAACGACCCTGATCTCTGGGCCAGGCCCTTGATGGCGGCACGCTCTTTCTGCCAGGCTTTGGGCCTGCCTGAACCCCAAAGTGCGGTGGTGCCGCTGATTTTGGGAAGCGCGGAAAAAGCCCTTGCGGCGCAGGCGAAGCTGTTGGCGCGGGGCTATCTGGTGGTGGCCATTCGCCCCCCCACCGTGCCCGATGGCACCGCCCGGCTGCGCTTTTCTTTTTCCGCAAGCCACCGCCAAAGCGATATCGATGGCCTGATCACCGCCCTTCAGGATACGGGGATCGTGTGATGGCTGGATTGTTCATCACCGCCACCGGCACCAGGATCGGCAAAACCCTGCTCACCGCCGCATTGGTGCACCAACTGCGCCACGCCGGGCGAAGGGTGCAGGCCATCAAGCCGATCATTTCCGGCTATGCCCCCAAGGATGAAACAAGCGATACCGCCCTCTTGCTCAAGGCTTTGGGGCGGCCCTCATCGGCCGCTGCCGACATATCACCCTGGCGATTTGCGGCCCCGCTTTCACCGGATATGGCCGCAGCCCTTGAAGGGCGCCGCCTTCCTTATCCGGCGCTGCTCGCTTTTTGTCGGCAGGCCATGGCCGCCCCCGGCCTTACTTTGATCGAAGGAGTGGGCGGGGCCTTTGTCCCCCTTGATGATCGCCATCTGGTGGCCGATTGGATCGCCGATCTGGGCTGTCCGCATCTTCTGGTGACGGGCAGCTATCTGGGAAGCCTCAGCCACAGCCTATCGTGCATCGAGGGGTTGGCCCATCGCGGGCTTGCACCCTCGGCCCTGATCGTCAGCGATAGCCCCGATCATCCGGCCGCCATTCCCCTGAACGACACTTGCAAGAGCCTCTCTCGTCATATCTCCTGCCCGATCATCAGCCTGCCGCGCCTCGATGGCCCCGACCCTTGGGCCCACGCCCCCGATCTTTTGGCCGTGCTTGATCGGCTGGGTATTCCGGCTGCCTGACAGGCTTAAATGTCTCTCGCTTTTTGAGGCGGCAAGCTTTGCGCCCCCAGCCCGGCAAAGCCTGCCTGCCCGCCCGGCCATGGGCTTTGATTTTTTGTAATCATTAATTTTATATCGCATAAAAACAATGGCTTAAAATGTTTTTTTAAACTGGCCCGGCATTTGCTGATGAAACGGCATCATCCTTTATACCGGGAGCCTGTGATGCCTGCTTTGCCCCTAACGCCGATTGTGAATGACTTTGATCCCAAGGTTTATTTTGAAATCGCCGCCAGTACGCTGGTCAGAAATTTCGGGGATCGCGCCCTTTATTATGCCGATGAAGCCCTGAAAAAAATGCGGGCCATCGATGATGCGGATGGCTTTGATATGTGGCTGGGGATCCATCAGCATATTCTGGGCATCATCCGTGATGGGCATATCCCCGCCGGAGTCTCGATTCATTAAAGCAAAGCCGGGGCTGAACTTTTCGATGGACCATGATAGGACTATGGCGCTTTTCTCCAAAGGAGTGCGCAGCCATGGTCGGCCATCCCCCGCCCAAAGATCAGCCCCATCAACCTGATCAGCCCCGTCAGCCCGATTGGTATGAAGCGGGGCTTCGGCATCTGTGGTTTCCCTATAGCCAGATGAAAACCGCCCGGCCGCCTTTGGCCATTGCCTCCACCCATGGCGAAAGGCTGCAACTGAGCGATGGGCGCAGCCTGATTGATGGCATCGCAAGCTGGTGGACCGCCGCCCATGGCTATAATCATCCGCATATTCTGGCGGCCATCCAAAAGCAGCTTCAGGCCATGCCGCATGTGATGTTTGGCGGCCTGATGCACGAACCCGCCGCCCGGCTGGCTGCGCGTTTGGCTGGGCTTTTGCCCGGTGATCTGGATCGCGTGTTTTTCGCCGAATCCGGCTCGGTTTCGGTCGAGGTGGCGATGAAAATCGCTCTTCAATATGGCATCAATCAGGGCCGCCGCCGCCATCGCTTCCTGTTTTTTCGCCATGGCTATCATGGGGATACTCTGGGCACCATGGCGGTGTGTGATCCCGATGAAGGGATGCACCGCCATTTTGAAGGGATGCTCGCCCAACAGATCATGGGGGAATTGCCCGATGATCCGGCCCGCCTCACGGCCCTTGATGATCTGATGGGCCGCCATGCCGATGATCTGGCAGCGGTGATTATCGAGCCATTGGTGCAGGGTGCCGGGGGCATGCGCTTTCATAAGCCAGAGACTTTGAAAACCGTGGCCGATCTGTGCAAAAAGCACGATATTCTGCTCATTCTCGATGAAATTTTTACCGGATTTGGCCGCACGGGAACGCTTTTTGCCTGCCAGCAGGCGGGGATCGTGCCCGATATCATCACCCTTTCCAAAGCCCTGACCGGCGGCACTTTGCCCTTATCAGCAGCGATTGCCCGGCGCGGCATTTATGATGCCTTTCACAGCGATGATCCCAATCATGCCCTGATGCATGGCCCCACCTATATGGCCCATGCTTTGGCTTGTGCTGCGGCCAATGCTTCCCTCGATCTGTTTCTAACAGAAGATCGCCTGGGCCAATGCGCGGCCATTTCCCGGCAATTGACGGATGAACTTGAGCCCTGCCGCCATTTTCCCGGTGTGCGCGATGTGCGGATATTGGGGGCCATCGGCGTGGTGGAATTGATGCGCCCCCCCAATATCGATAAGCTGAGGCAGGCCTTCATCGACCGTGGCCTGTGGATCAGGCCCCTTGGCTCGGTGGTCTATCTGACCCCGGCGCTGACCATCAGCCCTGCGGATCTTTCCGCCCTGACCGAAGGCATCAGGGCCTGCCTGAAAGATCTGTGAGGCCAGCCCCTGCGCCACCAGAATGCCGATAGCTTCCATCGGCACCCCACTGTTTCGTGTGGCAGAATAATGTTTTTATAAATGATGCGATTGTGCGGCCCTTGGCCAAGCCATAAACTGTGATGCAGATGACCATTTTACACAGGAGCGCAGCATGACCAAAATCCTCGTTTTATATTACAGCATGTATGGACATATCGAAATCATGGCCAATGAAGTGGCCAAAGGGGCCAGCAGTGTTGAAGGCTGCGAGGTGAGCTTGAAGCGCGTGCCCGAAACCATGTCCGAAGATGCGGCCAAAGGCGCCGGCGCCAAGCTCGATCAGGCAGCGCCTGTAGCGAGCCCTGCCGAATTGGGCGATTATGATGCCATCATCATTGGCACCCCCACACGCTTTGGCAATATGGCTGGCCAGATGCGCACCTTTTTCGATCAAACCGGCGGCCTGTGGGCCAAAGGGGCTCTGGCTGGCAAGGTGGGCAGCGTCTTTACCTCGACCGGCACCGGCGGCGGCAGCGAGACAACCATCATCAGCACATGGCTGACTTTGGCGCATCATGGCATGGTTTTGGTGGGCACCCCTTATGCCATTCCTGAATTGACCGATATCAGCGCCGTGCGCGGCGGCTCGCCTTATGGCGCGGCCACCATCGCCGGGCCCGATGGTTCGCGGATGCCCAGCGAAGCCGAACTGACGATTGCCCGCTTCCAGGGCAGCCATGTGGCCAAAATCGCCGCCAAACTACACGGCTGAGATTGAACTGAAATCGGGCTGAAGCTGAATCCCAAAATCAAGGGCTGTGTCCATCCAAGGCACAGCCCTTTTTATTTCTGCGGCAAATGGCTTTAGAATTTATAGCCAACCCCGATCCCGAAAATCCACGGATCGATATCCACATTGGCTTCGATCGCCCCATCATTGAGGGTGACCCGGGTATCGAGAAACAGCTTTTTCATATCGATATTGATCATCCACGGCCCTTTCACGGCGAAATCCGCTCCGGCTTGCAGGGCAATGCCAAAGCTGTCGCGTGCCTTTAGCTGCGTGACCACGCCGCCTTCCGCTTTATCCTTGATGAACATCGTATAATTCACCCCGGCCCCGATATAGGGTTTGAAATAATCGCCGAATTGCTGGTGATATTGCACGGTGAGGGTGGGCGGCAAAAGCAACAGTTCGCCCAACTCCAGATCGCCCAAAGCTGTGCCCTTGGCCCGGGCATCATGGGGCGATACCGCCGCGATCAATTCAACCGCCAGATGATCGGTGATGAAATAGGTCAGATCAAGCTCGGGCATCACCGCATTATCAATCCCAACATCCCCGCCAATGGCGCTGATGGTCGCGCTTTCATCAGGGGCCACCAGAATGGCCCGGCCCCGTAGCAGAAAATCCCCTGCCTTTACCATATCCTGCGCGCTGGCATCGGGCGCACAGATCAAAACCGGCACCATCGCCGCCATTGCCCACATATTCAGTTTCATCACACATTCCTTTCTTAAAGCCTTCTGGCCATGGCTAAAGCCTTGCCGACCCTTTCAATGTCTTTGGTTTAGGGCTTTCCTGACGGCGGCTGTTGATCCATATCAAATAAATGTGAAGAGGAGGATATGCGTGCTTTTCCGGCAACAGTCGCAGCGGCCAGCCTTCAGCGCCGGACAGCGGTTTCAACGATCAGGAGAGTGGCCACGCCCTGGCCCAAAAGGCGATCTGTGGTGCTTTGCAGGATCGTCTTGATGATATCCAGATCCACCGATTCGCCCGGACGGATAAAATGCTCCGACAAATCGGACAGATTGGCGAGATAAGCCGCTTCGAGCCGGGGCATCAGCCGATTGATTTCGGTTTTCGCCTTCGCATCCACCGCCGCCAGATTGAGCCGCAGATGAAAACTGCCGCTGACATAGCCATCGCGCAGCAAGGGCACGGTCATCGGCATCAGTTCCACATAGATGGGGGCAGTAGCGGCCTCAGCCTTTTTTTCTGCCAAAGCCCAAGCGGGTTGAGGCGCAAGAGCAACCCAGGCCATTGCGATCATCGCCAGCCATGAAAGAGAGATCATCTTCATCCCGTGAGTGTGGCGATTAAATCTTAAAAAGATGTGAGGCACTGATCAGAATAAAAATTCGCATTTTGCAATGCATTTTGATTTCTATATTCCGAAATTGCCGGGCAGTCGGGCCAAAAAATGGATTCTATGGCTGAAAGATGGCGAATTTCCGGCATCATAAATATGGCACGCGGTTTGCTTATCAGGGTTGAGAGACAACAGACAGACCCTCATTGCAAAGACCGTATCTCGACCCTCAGGTCCGCTCAATCAGGGTTTGCTGCTGTATCTTTAAAATCGACACTCAATTGGCCGGTCCGGACCCCATCCCGGGCCGGTCATTTCTTTTGCCAAAAGCCGTGATCAGCCCCGCCTTTTGCCCAGCACCCGCATCAGGATATAGAGCGGCACCACGATGGCTGCGCCCATCAACACATAGATGAGCAAGCCATCCACCGATTGCCAGCTCCACAGCGCCATTGCCGACAG
Source organism: Iodidimonas sp. MBR-22 (assembly GCF_029946565.1). NCBI lineage: Bacteria > Pseudomonadati > Pseudomonadota > Alphaproteobacteria > Iodidimonadales > Iodidimonadaceae > Iodidimonas > Iodidimonas sp. MBR-22. Next base: position 195,591 of record NZ_JARKVQ010000001.1, on the reverse strand, counting down.
GCGATTCCATAAGGATTGCCAGAATTCCATCGGCGAAAGACCAGCCACCTTCAAAAACAGGCCCACCAGCAGGCTGGCGAGCACAAGGCCAAGGACCTGTTTCATGGTGATGGATTTCATAAGCCGCCTTTGGATGATCAAATGATAAGAAACCCCATAAAACACCGTCCTTTCGCCCTTGGCAAGTCAGCAACCGGAGACGATCCGGGAGCCAGGCAAGTCCTTTAAGTCTGTTTAAAAGGTGCCCGCTGATCGGCCAGATCGGCCAATTGCCCTGTGGTGGCCCCGGCGGCTTCGGCCTCAAGCAAAATCCGGCTGTCTTCCTGAGCGCGTTGCTCATGAACACTTGTCGCCGCATATAGCAGGGATTGTTTTAAGTGATCGACGGCCAGAGGCCGCAGCCTTGCTTTTCCAAAGCGTAAAAGCAGACGCCCGAATCCGGCATGGATCAGGAGATTATCGGGGTCCTGCTTTAAAGATCGCTGAAACAGATCAATCGCCTGATCGCGATCCGCCCCGAAAAACAGGCCGCCCAAAAAAGACCCGGCCCCCAAAATCACCCGCCCATGCCAAAAACCGAAAGAGGCGAGAACACGCGGATCATCGGGATCGATTTCATAAGCCTTTTCAAGGAACCGCTTTGAAGCCCTGGCATCAGACAGGCTGCGATTGATTTGCGCCCGCACCCCATAGCTGGCTGCCGCCTGCAGCAGGATTTCGATGGCATCGGCGTCCAAGGCCAAAGCCTGATCAGCCCAATCCAATGCCCGATCAACGGCCTGCTTTTGCTGATCGGGCTGATCATCATACATCACCGATGCCAATAAAGCGCGCGAGGCCATAACAAACCCGCCCGCACTTTGCATGGCCGTGCCCCGGGCGATCACCGCATCCCACTGCCCCGCATCATAAGCGGCTTTCAGATCATCGGCCAATCCCGCTTCATCAGCCAATCCCGCTTCATCAGAGAGCGCAGAATCAAAGGCGGCCACGCCGCCCGCCCAGAAGAAGGCCCCGATCAGCACAATCAGCCGGATAAAGTCCCGGCGGAAGCACGCGAAGGCCCTTCGCCACCTCCCCATAAAAATGCGCATGAAAAATGGCCTCCTTTCGACAAGATTTGCCACAAGAGCCCATTTCCCACGCACATGATCATTCTATCCAGTAGCAGATGATTATTTCGGGGCAATGACCATGGTCATCTGCCGCCCTTCCAGCCGGGGATGCGCCTCAACCTTGGCGACGGCGGAAATATCATCCTGAACACGCTTCAAAACTTCCATGCCCAGATCCTGATGCGCCATTTCGCGACCGCGAAAGCGCAAGGTGACCTTCACCTTATCGCCGGCATCCAGAAATTTGGTCATGGCCTTCATTTTGGTCTGATAATCATGGATATCGATGCCGGGGCGCATCTTGATTTCCTTGACCTCTTGAATCTTCTGCTTTTTCTTTGCGGCATTGGCTTTTTTCTGGGCTTCGTACTTATATTTTCCAAAGTCCAGCACCTTGCACACCGGCGGATCAGCATTGGGCGAAATCTCGACGAGATCAAGCCCCACCTGCCGGGCAACCTGCAAAGCGGTGTTGATATCCACAACACCATGATTATCCCCATCGGGGCCGATCAGGCGCACCTGTGGCACCTTGATACGTTCGTTGATCCGCGGGCCTGTTGGTTTCGGCGGCGGACCGACAAGACGACCTTTACGTATGAGCTTTCCTCCTGCAATGAATATCAGACAAAGCCCACGCTCTGCCTGTCGTCAAAACTGATGACGGATCGACTATAACCTGTCTGCCACATCTTGGCGAGTGGCCCCCATGCAACAATCCGTCACTAAATTCATAATTTTCAGGGCATGTGTGCTTCCGCAACCAAAAGCGCAAGGGCTTCATCCAAAGCATAGGATGTCTGATCATTCGACCCCAAACGCCTGAGCGAGACTTTGCCCTCTTCCGCCTCGCGCTTGCCCACGACCAGAAGAGCCGGAACCTTGGCCAGACTGTGTTCGCGGACCTTATAATTGATTTTTTCATTCCGCAGATCGCTTTCAACCCGCAAGCCTGCGGCTTTCAAACGATCCCGCACATGGGCGGCATAATCATCGGCATCCGATGTGATGGTCGCCACCACGGCCTGCACGGGGGCAAGCCATAAGGGGAATTTTCCCGCATAATGTTCGATCAGAATGCCGATGAACCGCTCGAACGAGCCAAAAATCGCCCGATGCAGCATCACCGGACGATGCCGCGCCCCATCTTCGCCCACATAGCTGGCATCAAGCCGTTCAGGCAGCACGAAATCCACCTGTAAAGTGCCGCATTGCCAATCCCGGCCAATGGCATCGGTCAGCACGAATTCCAGCTTCGGCCCATAAAAGGCTCCCTCGCCGGGATTGAGCTCAACCTCAAGCCCCATAGCCGTGGTGGCATCGCGCAAGGCGGCTTCGGCGCGATCCCAGGTGGCATCATCGCCCGCACGCTTTTCCGGCCGATCCGAAAATTTCACCCGGACCTTCTCAAATCCCAGATCCTTGTAAACGGCAAAAAGCAGGGTTGAGAAGGCTTCGCTTTCCGAACGGATCTGCTTTTCGGTGCAGAAAATATGGGCATCATCCTGCGTGAAAGCCCGCACCCGCATCAAGCCATGCATCGCCCCCGAAGGTTCATAGCGGTGGCATGAGCCAAATTCAGACAGCCGCAAGGGCAGATCGCGATAGCTGTAAAGCCGTTGATTGAACACCTGCACATGGCAGGGGCAATTCATCGGCTTTACCGCCAGTTCACGCTCTTCTGACGTCAGCGCATACATATGTTCGGAGAATTTTTCCCAATGGCCGGATTTCTCCCACAGGCTGCGATCCACGATCTGCGGGGTTTTGATCTCGCGATAACCGGCAGCATCGAGCTTTCGCCGCAAATAGGTTTCAAGGGCGCGATAGATGGTCCAGCCCTTGGGATGCCAAAAGGCCATGCCTGCGGCTTCTTCCTGAAAATGGAAAAGCTGCATTTCCTTGCCCAAGCGCCGATGATCGCGCCTTTCCGCTTCTTCAATCCGCTCCAGATGAGCGCGCAATTCCTTTTTATCGCGCCAGGCGGTGCCATAGATACGGGTGAGCATTTCATTGCGCTGATCGCCCCGCCAATAGGCCCCGGCCACCTTGGTCAGCTTGAAGGCATCGCCCACCTTGCCCGATGAAGGCAGATGCGGGCCCCGGCACAGATCCATCCAGCCATCCCCATGGCGATAGACCGAGATTGTTTCGCTTTCCGGCAGATCCTCGATGATTTCGGCCTTGTAATGCTCGCCGATGGACCGGAAATGGGCGATGGCCCGCTCACGATCCCATTCTTCGCGGCGGATCGGCTCATCCCGGGCGACGATCTCATGCATCCGGGCTTCGATGACCGCCAGCTCTTCTTCGGTGAAGGGCTGATCGCGGGCGAAATCATAATAAAAGCCATCCTTGATCACCGGGCCGATGGTCACCTGTGTATCGGGATAAAGCTCTTGCACCGCTTCGGCCAGAATATGCGCGCTATCATGGCGAATCAGCTCCAGCGCATGATCTTCATCGCGGGCGGTGATGATCGACACCGCAGCATCTTTGGTGATCGGCACTGAAAGATCGCGCAGATGGCCATCGATCATGATTGCAAGGGCGGCTTTCGCAAGGCCCGGACCAATGCTGGCAGCCAGATCCGCCCCGGTGACCGGGCCATCGAATTGGCGGCGGCTGCCATCAGGCAAAAGCAGGCTCACAGGGCGGGCATCAGGCCCGGATGCAGCAGAGATATCGTCCATCGAACTTCATTCCATTCAGCCAAATCCACGGGGTCAGAAACAGACGGACCCATGGTGTTTGGCGATCATCATCTGATTTCGGGCGCAAAAAGATGCGCGCCCCAGCAAAAGGGCACAGCCGCACGAAGCCGGGTTTATAAGTCAGTTTCCCATGATGCGCAAGGCGTTCACCGCCGCTTTCAGCCCGGCTTCAAGGCCCGTGATCAGGCCGCCAGCATCCTTTGATAGCGGGCCAGAACCTGCTGGCACATTTCATCCCGACCAAAGCGGTTCACCATCCGGCTGCGGGTTTTCATGGCAATGGCCAGCCGCGCTTCGGTTTCCAGATCAGCGGCATGGAGCAGGGCTTCGGCCAAAGCCCCGGCATCGCCCGGGTCCACCAGCCAGCCGGTTTCCCCATCCAGCACCGTTTCCCGCGCCCCGCCATGGCGGCTGGCCACCACCGGACGGCCCATCGCCTGCGCTTCCACACACACCCGGCCAAACGCTTCGGGCTGGATCGAGGGCACCGCCACCACATCCGCCAGCATATAGGCGGCGGGCATATCCTCGCAATAACCGGCGAGCCGCACCCGGCCCCCCAGTTTGTGCTTTTCGATCAGGGCTTCAAGCTGGGCGGCCTGCTGGCTTTCGGCAGGCCCGCTGCCTAAAATAAGACAGAACAGATCATCCCGCTCGATCCGTGCCATCGCCTCGATCAGGATTTCAAAGCCATTGCGCGGCAAAAGGCTGCCCGCCGCCAGAATGATCGTGCACCCATCGGGCAGGCTGTAGCGCCGCGAAAGCTGGATCAGCCTTTGCGCCTTTACCGCTGCCGGATTGAAGCGCGCCAGATCGATCCCGCGATGGATCACCGATATCCGGTCGGGGCTCAAATGTCGTTCGGTGCCGATCTGTTCGGCAATGAAATCGGAAATGGCGATGATATGATCCGCATCGGTAAAGGCCCGTTCATAGCGGCGGGCCAGAAACCCCCCATCCGGTGGCCCCAGATCGCTGATCGTGCTGACGCTGTGGCACCCGGCCGCTTTCGCCGCCCGCATGGCGGGCCAGGCAAAAGCCGGGCTACGCACATGCACCAGCTTCACATCATGGGCAGCGATCAGGCGGGCGATCCTGCGCTGCATCAACCGCATGCTGAGCGGATTGGGGCGGGGCAAGGATAAGGGCTCATGCAAAGAGCCCCCCACCAAAGCTTCGGCCAGCAAAGAGCCCAAAGCCGATGCAATCACCGACCGCCCGCCCTTTTGCACCAGCGCTTTCGCCACATCCACCGCCGAGCGGCCAACGCCATGCGGCTCCAGATCATCGAGAATCTGCAAAACGCAAACGCCCTTCAGGTCCCCATCCTCGGGTCTGAGGATAAGGTCGCGCGAGGGGGATGTTCCGGGCATAATCTGTTCCAAATCAAAAAACCCTGGACCATAAGGAGATCCCATGACACCGCCATCCATAGCCCACAGCCCGCATGGCGTCCAGATTGCCTATCACAAGATTGCCGGGAATGAGAACACAGCCGCCCCCAAACAACCCGAACAGAATGAGGGCGCCACCCCCGGCCTGATTTTTCTGGGCGGTTTTCGATCGGATATGACCGGCACCAAAGCGCTGGCACTGGAAGCGCACAGCATCGCTCAAAGCCAAAGCTTCATCCGTTTTGATTATCGCGGCCATGGGCAATCCTCGGGGCAATTTGACATGAACACCCTGAGCGATTGGCTGGCCGATAGCCTTTTTGTCATTGATCAATTAAGCACCGGCCCGCAGATTTTGATCGGCAGCTCGATGGGCGGCTGGCTGGCGCTTCTGGCGGCTTTGGCGCGCCCGCACCGCATCTGCGGCCTGATCCTGCTGGCCCCGGCACCCGATTTCACCGAAAAACTGATGTGGGATCACTTTTCCGAAGACATCCGACGCCAGATCATGGAACAGGGCCATTATGCCCAGCCCAGCGCCTATGACCCCGAACCCACCCTGATCACCCGCAATCTGATCGAGGATGGCCGCAAACATCTTTTGCTCGTCAAGCCCATCGATCTTACGATCCCCATCCGCCTGATCCATGGCGACCGCGACCCCGATGTGCCCTGGCAGCACAGCATCACGCTGATGGATCGCCTGACGAGCGATGATGTGGTGCTGCATCTGATCAAGAACGGCGATCATCGGCTGAGCAGCCCCGCCGATATTGCGCGCCTCAAAGCCATCACCACAGACCTCAGCGCACAATGCAGGCATCGGAATTGATCCCTAATGATCGCCATTGATCTGATTTTCGCATCCGTTCGTAAGAGCCATCAAGAGCATGAAAAGATTTTTCGCTGTAGAGCCGTGCGATTTTTCGTTAAATGGAGACAGACGTGCCCGGATATGCGGAGAGCAACGCTGACCGTTTCAGACAGACCAGAAAGCCAGTTCATCTGGCCCCGATCATGATGCGCGGCCTGTCTTCACAGAGCCGTCCGCGGCCGGATGATGCGCGCCTTGTGGCGCTGATCACGGCCATCGCCGCAGAGCGGTCGCGGGCAGCATTTGCCGAGCTTTTCCGCGCCTTTGCGCCCCGGCTCAAGGCCTATGTGATGCGCGCGGGGGCCGATGGCCGCATGGCCGAGGATGTGGTGCAGGAAGCGATGATCGCGGTCTGGCGCAAAGCCGATAGTTTCAATCCTGAAAAAGCATCGGTTTCCACATGGATCTTTACCATCGTGCGAAACAAGCGAATCGATTATCTGCGCCGGGAAGCCCGGCCCGATCTGAAGCCTTCCGATTTTCTGCATCTGGAAAATGATCAAACCCATGCCGATGACGAGATCGATGATCAGCAAACCGGAGACAGCATCCAGGAAGCGCTGGCCGGCCTGCCTTTGGAACAGGCGCAGGTTCTGGAACTCGCCTATTTCGAGGATAAATCGCATCGCGAAATCGCCGAACAACTCAATCTGCCTTTGGGCACCGTCAAATCCCGCATCCGGCTGGCGCTCGCCCGGATGAAAGGGTCGATATCGGATATGGCATCATGAATTTGAACCGTCTTTCAGATGAAGTGCTGGTGGATTATGCCTCGGGCGCAGCCCCCGAGCCGGTGGCTTTGGCCATTGCCACCCATATGAGCCTCAATGCTGAGGCCCGCCGCGATTATGAACAGATGAACCATCTGGGCGGTGCTCTTTTGATGTCGCTTGATGAAGAAGCGGTGAGCGATCATCTGCTCGATGATCTGCTGGCGCGTCTTGATGAGCCGGAAGCGGCGCAATCCCCAAGCCCCGCATTCGATGCCCAGACAAAAGCCATCGTGCCCCAGCCCCTGCTGCCCTATCTGCGGGCCTCGCTCGATGATCTGCCATGGCAGAAGGTTTATAACGGGGTTGAGGAATATCGTTTTGAAACGACCCTGCCGGGCTATAAATCCGCTTTATTGCGGATTGCACCGGGCAAGCCCATGCCGCTGCACAGCCATCGCGGGCCGGAATATACCGTGGTGCTGGATGGGGCTTATTATGATCAGGGCGTGCGCCTGGGGCGGGGTGATCTGTGTGAAGCCGATGGCCATGATCAGCATCGCCCCATCGCCGATGACAAAGATGGCTGCCTGTGCCTGATCGTGCTCGATGCGCCGATCCGGCTTTCGGGACTTTTGGGGATCGTGCTCAATCCGTTCCTGAAAAACTGAAAGGCATCCCATGTTGCGTCGTCGCTTTTTAAGCCAGGCGGCCGGGTTTGCCGCCGCCGCTCCCATCATTACCCTTCATGGCCCATCGGCTTTTGCCGATCCGGCAGGCGATGATGGCTTTTGGCTGTTTGATGACCGAAGCGCCATTCCGGCACAGATCGCTTTCGACATCATCCGCAAAGGGGATCGGATCGGCGAGCATATCATCGCTTTCACCCCCACCGAACAGGGCCTGCTGGTGGATGTGGATATTCGCATCAAGGTGAAATTTCTGTTCATCACAGCCTATTCCTATCACCACCAGATCCGCGAACACTGGGTGGGGGATCGCCTGCAATCCTATACAACCCGCACCCGGGATAATGGCAAGGATCTGGCCGCCCATGGTCAGATCATGGGGGATGATTTTGAACTGACCGATGCCACCGGGGCGGTACACCGGGTGCCCCACAACACCCTTCTCACCAGCTATTGGCATCCCGATACCCGCACGGCAAGCCGGCTCATCAACAGCCAAACCGGCGCACCAATGGATGTGCGGCTGGTGCCGGTGCAAAAGGATGATCCGCTGATCGCCCCCTGGGGCGAGGTGCGGGCCGACAAGCTGCGGGTGGAAGCCGACCGCCAATGGTATTTATGGATCGATTCCATGGGTTGTCTTTTCGATATTGCCTTCACCGGCAAGGATGGGACCGAAATCCGCTATGAACTCAAACGCCATCTCGATCCCCAAACAGCCCCGTGGATCAATGATGCCCCCCTGCTTTCCCCTTATGTGAATAATCCCATGCTGGCCCGCCAGCAAAGCAGCCCTTCAGGCCAAGGCTGAGATCACAAACAAAATTCACTGGCGGGATTCGCTGGCGGGATTCACTGGCGGGTTTCAGGGGCGGGATTCAGGGGCGGGTGGCGGCCAGTTTCTGGCGCAGGCCCCGATGCTCGGTTTCATCCAAATGAAAGCCGCGCATCAACCAGATGGCCCAGCCCTTGAAAAGGGCGGGAACAAGGGCATACATCACCGCCACCACCAACAGCGCCGAGGATGAATTGGCGGCCCCCAGCTTTTCATCGAAACCGGAAAGCCCAAGGGCAAACAGCCCCGCCGCCCCGGCCAAAGCCCATGACAGCTTGTAGATCATCGATAAAAGCGAGAAAAAAAGCCCCGCCCGCTCGGCCCCGGAATAAACCTCATCCAGATCCACCACATCCGCTGCCATCGCCGGCGGCAGGAAAAAATCGGCGCCCAAACAAAAGCCGGTGATCACAACCAAAGCCAGATAAATCTGATGATCCGCAGGGCCCAGAAAGGCCACAGGCACAAAAGCCGCCGCCGCGATCCCCATAGCCAGCATCCATGTGCGATCCTTGCCCAAGGTTTTGGATAGGCGAGTCCATAAAGGCACGCCCAGAATGCCGCATAAAAAATAGATCATGATATAAAACCCCACATCATTGGGGGCATCAAGCACCGCCTGCACATAATAGATGAATAATGTGGGCGGCAGGCCATTGGCGATCCCATTGATGAGGAAAGCCCCCGACAACCGCTTCAGGGGGCCATTGCGGGCCAGATCACGCAGATCATACCAGCTTTGCCGTGGACGATGGCCCGGCTGACGGGGATCAGGCACAAGAACAAGCGCCAGCCCCACGGTGATCGGCAGCGCAATAAGCAGGCCAATCCCCAAAAGCCTGAAAGCCGCGCCGATATCATCCCCGGCCAGATTGAGATCGCCGCCCATCGCGCTCACCGCCTGCACGAGCAGGGCCAAAGCCGCCACCGTTCCCAAAAGGGAAAAGCCTTCGCGAAAAGCCGAAATGCGCGCCCGTTGATGATAATCCCCCGAAATCGCCACCGACCAGGCATTCAGGGGCAGGGCCATCATCGTCCAACCCAGAAACAAGAGCATGGTCCATAAACCAAGGCGGATGGGCGATATGCCCGGTTCGGCAAACAGTACCATCACGATCCCCAGCATGGCCACGGGCAGGCCAGCCAAAAGCCATGGCCTGCGCCGCCCCAAAGGCAGGCGGGTGCGATCCGATAAGATGCCGATCAGGGGATCGGTGAACACATCCCAAAGCCGGGTTACGAGAACCAAAATCCCGGCAGTGGCAAATTCGATTCCTAAATGCAATTTATAATAATAGGGGAAAAAGCCGATCAGCAGCAAAAGCGCATAAAGCGGCAAGGCCGGTGCCCCATAAGCCAGCAAAAGCGAAACCGGCACCGCCGCCGATTTTTCCAAGGGAGAGGCGCGGGCTGCACCCTCCGCCGCCTTATCAGGCTCAATCGCCATCGCGAGTCAGCGCCAATTGGACGACATCGATGCTGCCACCGCGAAAGCCGCCCTCGCAATAGGCCAGATAAAAGCTCCATAAACGGCGGAACATCTCATCAAAGCCTTCGGGCAGGGCCCCGCGTTCGAATTGTTCGTTAAAGCGCAATCGCCACAAAGCAAGGGTTTGGGCATAGCTATCGGCAAAGCCCATCATGTCTTTCAACACCAGCCCGGCATGGGCCACTTCATGCTTCAAGGCCGACACGGTGGGCAGCATCCCGCCGGGGAAAATATAGGTTTGGATGAAATCGGCGCTTTTGCGATAGGCGGGGAAAAGCTTTTCATCGATGGTGATAATCTGCAATCCGGCCCGCCCACCCGGCTTCAAAACCCGATGCAGGGTTTCAAAATAAACCGGCCAATAGGCTTCGCCCACCGCTTCAAACATTTCGATCGAAACCACATGATCATAGCGGCCGGTTTCATCGCGATAATCGCGCAAAACAAATTCCACCTGATCGGATAGGCCAAGGCGGGCCATGCGATCATTGGCAAAATCGAGCTGTTCGCGGCTCAATGTGAGGCCGGTGACCCGCGCCCCGCGTTCTTTCGCCGCAATCTCGGCAAAGCCCCCCCATCCGGCCCCGATTTCAAGAATATGCTCACCCGGCTTCACATCGATCACATCGAGAAGCCTGCGATATTTGCACAATTGCGCGGCTTCCAGATCCTGTTCGCCGGCTTTGAACAGGCCCGATGAATAGGTCATGGTTTCATCGAGCCAGGGGCTGTAAAAGGCATTGCCCAGATCATAATGAAACGCGATATTCTTGCGCGCCCGGCTGCGGCTGTTGGCCCGCAATAGATGCCGCATCCGATCCAAGAGGCGCAGCGCCATTGAGCCGCGCAAATGATGGGCCATGCTTTCGCGATTGACCGAGGCAAGCGCGCAGACCGCTGCCAGATCCGGGGTTTCCCAATCGCCATCGATATAAGATCGGGCAAAGCCAAGGGCCCCGCCGGTGGCCATCCGCCCCAAAGCCCGCCAATGCAGGATATGAAAAACCGCCGCCGGGCCGGGCTCGGGTCCGGTAAACAGATGGCTGCTGCCATCGGGCAGAATGAGCCGCGCCGATCCCTTCAAAAGCTTGCCTTCAGCCAGCGCAAACAAGCGTTCCGCCCCATTGGTTTTGCTGATCAGCCAATCGAGGGGGGAATGCCCCGCCCGCTTCACCCGCTTTGCCCTGATGCCGTGATCGGTCATTTCATCCCCCCTTCATGACGATAAACCGGCGCGCCCTTGCGCCATAATCGCAGCGCTTCCCAATGTATGGCTGTGATGACTTTAAGGGTCATCAGCGGGTGCGTCACCAACCGTTTGGCCAAAACCGCATCGCACAGCTTTTCACGGCGGCCATTTTGCACGGCCAGCAGATGTTCGGTGGCATTGGAATGATCGATGGCAATCATCAAACGATCATCGGGGGGGTGGATGCGAAAACGATAGCGCCCGCTGATTGCCAGGAAAGGCGAGACATAAAACCGTTTATCACAGGCCTGTTGGACCAGCGACGCCCGCTGCTGCGGATCATCCACCGGCAAAACATAGCAATGACGCTCGCCAAAGGTATTAGACACCTGATGAATGAGGGCAACCAAAGCCCCCGCCCGATCATAGCAGAAATACACCGCCAAAGGATTGAACACATAGCCAAACAGGCGGGGAAAACACAGCAATCCGATCCGATCCGCTTCCAGCCCCTTGGCGGCAAGGCACTGCTGCGCCCAGGCTTTCAGGCCCGCGCCGCCCGCCCCTTCGTCCTTTGCCCCCGCCCCTTCGCCCTTTTCCAAAGGCACTTCACCATGATCCTTGTCATGAAAGCTGAAGAGATTGAAGCGGTTATGGGAAAATAAGCGGAGCCGTGCGGCCAGCGCGGGCAGTTCATCGAGATCGAGAAACAAGGAAAAAACGGCATAGGAAAAGCGATGCCGCACGGGGCTGAGGCGGCGATGCATCACATGACCTGTATAAAGCGCCGATTGCATCACACTGCCTCATGATAAGGTACCATGGCCCCATGATCGGGGGCCACCGCATCGGCTTTCACCCAAGGGGCATCAATACCGAAATCACGCGCCACCGCAAGAGCGGAGGCCAGCCCGTCTTCATGGAAGCCATGGCCGAAATGCGCCCCGCAAAACCACAGGCCGCCCATGCCCTGTAATTGGTGAAGCTGCTGTTGGGCCATCAGGGCTTCGCGCGAATATTGCGGATGATCATAAGCGATTTCCGCCAGAATATCGCGTGGTTCCTGATGCGGGTTCAGGGTAACAAACAGATCATGAGCCTGGTCCAGATTTTGCAGCCTGTTCATCCAATAAGTGAGCAACAGCTTTTCCCCATCGCCATCCCCCTTGCGGCTGAGATAATTCCAGCTTGCCCAGCAGCGCCGGGTGCGGGGCATCCATGTGCGATCCCGATGCAAAACCGCCCGATTGGGCACATATTGAAAGGCCGAAAGCAAGCGCTGTTCCATGGCGCTGGGGCGATCGATCACCGCCAGAGCCTGATCGGCATGGCAGGCCAGCACGGCACTGTCATAGCGTTCAGGGGCGCAGCCCTCGGCCTTCACCCATACGCCATCTTCATTGCGGGCAATATTTAAAACCCGCGCGCCTTTGCGGGTTTCTCCTTTGAAAGCGGCATTCAGGGCCGCCACATAAACCCGGCTGCCCCCGGCGATCGTCCGCCAGCGGGGGCGATTTCTGAGCTTGAACAAGCCATGATTTTCAAAAAAGCGCACAAAGCTGGCTGCCGGAAAATCCAGCACCTGCTCGATGGGGGTAGACCAGATCGCCGCCGCCATCGGCAGAATATGGCCCCGGGTGAGGCCCGCCGAACAGCCAAAGCGCACCAACAGATCATGCAGGGTCATATGGCTTAAATCATGGCTTTGGGAAAAAGCGATGATCTGCCGATAAAACTGCACGATATCCATCAGCATCCGCCAATGGCCGGGGCGCAACAGATTCCGCCGCTGAGCAAACAGGCCCGATAATCCCTGCCCGCTATATTCCATCCGGCCATTATCGAGGGACACGGCAAAAGACATATCCGAAGGCTGGCTGGCCACCTGCAAATGATCGAGAAGAGCCGTGAAATGGGGATAATTATGATCATTGAACACGATAAAGCCGGTATCCACCGGCTGTTCGCGCCCATCCATACTCACATCAAGGGTATTGGCATGGCCGCCAATCCGCTGATCCTGCTCATAAAGCACCACATCATGGCGATCCGATAACAACCATGCGGCGGCCGCCCCGGAAATGCCCGCACCAATCACCGCAATGCGGCCACGGGGAAATAAATCATCCGGGCTTGGCGGTTTCGATGCCAAAAAGCGTGAGGAGATCATAAGCCTGTTTTCACTTTCTCATAACCCGCCAGCGCCCGGGCCCGGGCCTTGCGATGATCGATCATGGGATGGGGATAGCTTTGCCCCAAAGAAACACCAGCCGCCTGCAGGATCATCGGCGGGGCTTCCCAGGGGGCATGGATATGCTCGGCAGGCAGATCGGCCAGTTCGGGCACATAGCGGCGCACATAATGGCCTTCGGGATCAAAGCGCTGGCCTTGCGTGATGGGATTGAAAATACGGAAATAAGGCGAGGCATCAGGGCCCGACCCCGCCACCCATTGCCAGCCCATGCTGTTATTGGCGAGGTCCGCATCCACCAATGTATCCCAAAACCAGCGTTCTCCCTGTCGCCAATCGATCATCAGATGCTTGATCAAAAAGCTGGCCGTGATCATCCGCACCCGATTATGCATGAAGCCCGTGTGCCATAGTTCGCGCATCCCGGCATCGACGATGGGATAGCCGGTTTGGCCCCGCTGCCACGCACGTAAATGATCCTCATTCTCGCCCCAGGGAAAGGATTGAAATTGCGGCCGCATCGGCTGATCGGGCAGATCGGGGATCATTGCCAGCAGATGACCGGCAAAATCCCGCCAGCCCACTTCCCGCAGAAAGGCCCAAACGCCTTTTTCCACGCTCCCGGCGCGATCAGTATCCGCCCGCGCACAGGCCATCTGCGCCCGATGCCAGATCTGGCGCGGGCTGATTTCACCGAAATGCAGATGCGGCGATAAGGATGAAGTGAAGGCTTCAGCCGGAAAATCCCGCCCGTTTTTGTAATTAGCCACCGCATCATCAAGAAAATCATCAAGACGGGCCGCCGCCGCATCTTCGCCAATGCCATAAGAATGAAGCCAGCGCTGGCTAAGGCCCGCTGCCCAATCCACCTGAGGCAACAAGGATAAATCCTTCAGATCAAGGCTTGAAAGCCCATCACTTGGGGGGGCAAACACCCCTGATCGGGGCGCGGGTAAAGGCGCATCGGGTTCCGGCGCTTTCAAAACGGCTTTCCAGAATTGGCTGAACACCTTATAGCCGCCGCCCTGCTGGGTGCGGATGCTGCCCGGCGGATGCAAAAAAGCCCCATCATGAAGTATCAGGGGCACCGGCAGGGATTTTGCCAGTTGATGATCCAAAGCGCGGGCATAAGGCTCGATCATGCGGGTGGCATGAAGGGCGGTGGCCCCGCTTTGCGCCACCAGTTCCATCAGTTGCGCGCCGGGGTCGCCCTGGCGCAAAATCAATCGGCCGCCGCGCTTTTCCAGATCACGGCCAAGGCTTTCCAGGCTGTGATGAAGCCACCAGCGGCTGGCCGACCCCATGGCCCAACCGCTGCCATCGGGCTGGTTTTGATCCCATAGATAAACGGCGATCACCGGCCCGCCCTGGGCCACGGCCTGATCAATGGCCGCCTGCAAAGCCGGATGATCAGACAGGCGCAAATCCTGCCGGAACCACAAAAGAACAGGTCGATCCTGTTTCATATCACCCTTGAATTATCTTTCGAGCCGATGAGGCTTTGCTTATTATGAAGCATTACGCGCCAAAGAGCGCCCAAGATCACCGGATTTGAAAAGATGCTGCAGCCGCGATTGAAAGCCGAGCTTTGGGTGAAAGCCCATATCCGCCGCTGTCAGGTGGCGGGGCTGGATGCCTTTTTGCGCCATCGCGGGGATCAGGATGCAGGTACGGTTTTATTGAAAATCAATGGGCTGGAGCGCGGCTCGATGCTTTTGGAGCCGATCATCGCCATGGATGGGGGCCGGGCCTGGATGAAATCGAGCGGCCCCCTGCCCGCAGATGATGCGCTGATCGAAGGCATGATCGAAAAACGCCTGCAGCGCGATAGCGATCTGTGGGTTCTGGAAATCGAAGACCCAAAAGATCGCCATCAACTGGATGATCCGATCCTTTAGGGTTTCCGGCGGTTTCTGCCTTCAATGACGGAAATGGCGCATCCCGGTCAAAACCATGGCAAGGCCCGCTTCATCGGCGGCCTTGATCACCTCATCATCGCGCATCGAGCCGCCGGGCTGGATCACCGCTGTTGCCCCCGCATCCGCTGCGGCCAAAAGGCCATCGGCAAAAGGGAAAAAGGCATCGGATGCCACCACCGATCCCGCCGCCCATGTTTCCTGATCCCCTGCCGCTTCGGCGGCTTCGGCGGCGCGGATGGCCGCGATCCGGCTGGAATCCCGGCGGTTCATCTGGCCCGCGCCAATCCCCACCGTCATCCCATTGCGGGCATAGACGATGGCATTGGATTTCACGTGCTTTGCCACCGTGAAGGCAAAAAGCAGATCATCGATTTCCGCATCGGTCGGCGCCCGCTTTGTCACGACCTTCAGATCCTTTGCAGTGATCATCCCGCGATCATGATCCTGCAATAAAAAGCCGCCCGAAATCTGCCGCCATGTCATCATCGGCTGTTTGGGATCGATCAGACCTTCGCTGAGCAAAAGCCGCACATTCTTCTTGCTGGCCAGAATTTCACGGGCTTCATCGCTGATAGCCGGGGCGATCACCACTTCGGTAAAGACCTTGACAATTTCGCTCGCCGTTTCCGCATCAAGACGATGATTAAGCGCCACGATGCCGCCAAAAGCGCTGACCGGATCACAGCTCAGGGCTTTCAGATAGGCTTCATGCGTCGTGCGGCCCATGGCCACCCCACAAGGATTGGCATGTTTGATGATCGCCACCGCCGGTTCGGCACGGCTCAATTCGCTCACCAGCAGAAAGGCGGCATCGGTATCATTAAGATTATTATAGCTCAATTCCTTGCCCTGAAGCTGCCGGGCGGTGGCAATGCCGGGCCGGGGATCGGCAGGGTTGCGATAAAGGGCGGCTTTCTGATGGGGATTTTCACCATAGCGCAAAACGCCAGACAGGCTGGCCGAAAGGGTTTGACGTTGGGGAAAAAGCTGATCCGTTTGCTGGGCAAACCATGTGGCAATGGCCGCATCATAGGCCGCCGTGCGGGCAAAAGCCGCCGCTGCCAAACGCCGCCTGAGCGCAAGGGTGGTGCCGCCTTCCTGATCGGCCAGTTCATCGAGAAGATCATCATAATCAGCCACATCCGTGACCACGGTCACGGCCTGATGGTTTTTCGCCGCCGAACGGATCATCGCCGGGCCGCCGATATCGATATTTTCGATGCACACTTCAAAGGATGCGCCCTTCTCCACCGTCGCTTCAAAGGGATAGAGATTGATCACCAGCAGATCGATGGGCTCGATGCCATGGGCATCCATGGCGGCGCGATGGGTGGCATCATCACGCACGCCCAAAAGCCCGCCATGCACGCGTGGATGCAGGGTTTTTACCCGGCCATCGAGCATTTCGGGAAAGCCGGTATAATCGGCCACTTCGGTGACAGCGATGCCGGCATCACGGAGATTTTTCGCCGATCCCCCGGTCGATAAAATCACCACGCCCCGCGCCGCCAGTGCCTGCCCTAATTCGATCAGCCGGGATTTATCGGAGACTGAAATAAGCGCCCGGCGAATGGGAATGATATCATTCATGATGGAAATCCTTATGGGATCATGGCCTGCTGGAAAGGGTTGGATCAGGGGGGGTGAGGCTTTTATCGCTGGGCGGACGGGCCGCGCTCAATCGCTCGAAACGCCAATGAACCGGGCGGCCAGCAGCCCCCTTTGCCACCCCTTGGCCACCAAAACGACCGGTGATGACGATCTGCTGACAGCGCACCGGGCGGCCCGCCTCCATATAAACGCTTTCTTCCAAAATCAGTTCGGCATCGAGATCATCGACAGCAAGATCAGCGGCAGCAAGATCAGCGGCAGCAAGATCAGCGGGATTGAGATGAAACAACCAGCCATGACGATGGGATAAGCGCAATAAAACCGCCCGCCCCCCTTGGGTGATCGATGCGCTGACAGCCGGATGCAGATGAAAGCGGATATGAAAGGGCAATCCCGCCCGGGGCAGGCGGCCATGGGCCACGCACAAATCCGTTCCATCCAGCCGATCCCCCCGGCGGCTAAGGCTAAGGCGGCGCTGATGATCCACCTTCAGGCGGCGGCGATAGCCATCATGGCGGGCGGTGATGCTCAGGGCATCGGGCTGTTCCACCCGCTCCAATTCGATATGGCTCACCCCTTCGCCCAGATGATCATTGCGGATGCGGGTGGAATTTTTATCCATCAAAATCAAGGTCGAATGAGCCGCGGTGGTGCGCACCAAAGCCGCCAGATCGGCGGCATAGGGATCGGTGCGTTCATCGCCCCCTTGATCCGCCGATTTGTGGGATAAAGGCGCGCGCGCCACCGGACCGATATTAACCACCAAAGGATCAGGGCCATCCGCCAGTTCAAAAGACAGCGTCCCGGCATGGGCCCCATGGCTCATGGCCATGGGGGCGGCGGGCATGGCATCGAAAATCACCAGCGTTTGCCGCGCATTAAGGCGCATCAGGCCGGTATAGGGGGCATTGGACAGCGCCCGGCCATGGGCTGCCGATTGCGCCAAAACCAGATCGATCAGTTCGGGCGGCTCGCCCCCGGCCCCATTGATATGCGTCAGGCGGCCATCGGCATGGCGCAGGGCGCGCAAAAAAGGCCCCATGCGATCAAGGCATTGTTGCAGATAGGCCGGGCTTTCTTCCTGCCGATCATCATAGCCATGGCGCAAGATCACCAGCAGCTTCATCACCGCCAGAAGATCTTCAGGCATCCGGCTGATCGGGCCACCATCGGCCAGCACGAACCGATCCAGCACCCGGCGCAACGCGGCCTCGCCCCTGAGCCGCCACGCTTTGCCATGGGGCAGATAAAGCCCGCACAAGATCAGGCCTGAGGCCGCATGAACACGGGGCAGGCCATCGGCGCTATCCCCCAAAACCCGCATCAGATGCCGTGCCTGACGCGCCATGCTGTTGAGCACCGCGCTGCGATAGACCAGATCATGGCTCGATAAAATGAGGGGGGCATGGATCAGCCAGTGGCGCAGGCGTTCGGCCAATAAAGGGGCAGACCAGGCCTCCGAGTGATAGCGGCCAAAAGCATCCAGCCAGCCGCGCATCAAAAGCTCGGCCACCACCCGGGCGCGCTTTTGATCCTTGATCATCGCCAGATCCGCCAGCCATGAAAAGCCCAAAGCCTTGTGCGATAAAGCCGGACTCCGCGCCGCCCGGCGCCAGAAATCCGGCTGCTCGATCCCCAGCCGGGCCCCCTGCCGACCCCCATGGGCGATCAAAACACCTTCATGCAAAGCGGCACCGGCTGTGGCATCGCCGGGAAAGGGATCCACGGGGCACCCCAACAGCTTCAAGGGGTGCCGCCCCCGCAACCGCCAATCATAAAAGCGGCTGGCATAGGCTTTCTGGCGCACGGCCCGCCACAGGCGCGCCCCCAGATCATCGAACAATCCGGGCGAAGGCATCCGCACCAGATGGCGCTGTTCGCGCAGCATCTCTTTATCTGGGGCCAACGTTCTATCAGAAGTTTTTGCAGGCGAAGATAGAGGCGCGGCCCCGGCCACCGGCTTGGCTGCGGACGGCCCGGAAGAGGGATGTGGAGGGGGATTTGAAGACGGTGAGACAGCCATATGCACAAACGCCTTTTCCATCATGAAAGCCCACAGTCCGCGTTCATCGCGTGTTCCGATCCCGGCTCAGAGATGCGCCCGCAATGCGGCAAGATTATCACGATAAGCCGCCGCCCCGCCCTCGAAACTCGCAGTGCCCGCCACCAGAATATTGGCCCCGGCCTGCCGCGCCAGCGGGGCCGTGCTCCGGGTGATACCGCCATCCACTTCCAGATCGATGACCCGCCCGCTGGCATCGATCATGCGCCGGATCTCGGCGATCTTGTCAATCTGGCTATCGAGAAAGGATTGGCCGCCAAATCCGGGGTTCACCGTCATCACCAAAATCAGATCCACCAGATCCATCACATGGGCAATCGCCGATATCGGGGTTGCGGGATTGAGGGACACCCCCGCCCGCTTGCCCAAAGCGCGGATGCTTTGCAGGCTGCGATGCAGATGCGGCCCGGCTTCGGGATGGATGGTGATGATATCGGCCCCGGCCAGCGCAAAGGCTTCCAGAAAAGGATCGGCGGGGCAGATCATCAGATGCACATCGAACGGCTTCTGGCTATGGGGGCGCAAGGCTTTCACGATGGCCGGGCCGATGGTGATATTGGGCACGAAATGGCCATCCATCACATCGATATGGATATAATCGGCCCCGGCTTCATCGATGGCGCGCACTTCTTCCCCCAAACGGGCGAAATCGGCAGACAGGATGGACGGGGCAATCTGAATATCGGTGTTCATAGTCTGCTCGTTATCAGTTTATTAAACTTTGCTCAATCTTTCTAGAGCATTTTCCGATCAAAGTGGATCGGATCAAATGCTCTAAATATTTGTTTGATCGCGATTTCCTGGCCGCGTCATGATTCCACTCCGCTCGAAATCGCTCTATGGACCTGTCTTTTGCAGGCGGGCAATGAAAAAACCATCCATGCCGCCACGCGCCGCCCAATGATCGGGCCGGGTGCGCACATCCCCCGCATCATTGATTGCCTGTGAAAGGCCGGGCAGCTCTTCCGCCCGGATCGGCAGCCTGCGAAAATCGCCATGGCGGGTGAGAAAATCGCGCACCTGATCCTCACCTTCTTCGGGCTCCAAAGAACACACGCAATAAAGGATCACCCCATCGGGGGCGAGGATGGATGCCACATGATCAAGAATGCGCTTTTGCAGATCCACCAGCTTATGAATATCCGCCGGGCCCTTCAGCCAGCCGATATCGGGATGGCGGCGCAAAGTGCCGGTGGAGGAACAGGGCGCATCCAAAAGCACGGCTGCGGGCGGATGATCGGGGATAAAGCTTGTGGCATCGGCCACGGCAATCTCGGCCGCAAGGCCGGTGCGCGCCAGATTTTGCCGCAACAAGCCTAGCCGCCGGGCGGATCGATCAATCGCCAGAAGATCGGCGGGCTTGGCGCCTGCCGCCGCGCGCGCCGCCAATTGCAGGGTTTTTCCACCCGGCGCGGCACATAAATCAATCGCCGGGCCGGGGGGCAAAAGCCGGGCGGGCAGGGATGCCGCCACATCCTGCACCCAGAAACGCCCGGCATCAAAGCCCGGCAGGCCGGTGACATCGGTGCTCTGTGCCAATCTGATGCTGGAAAAAGACCCTGCATCCTCATCAGCCATCAGCGCGATCGGGGTGGCGGCATGACCGGCACCCACCCATTCCGCGCATAAAGCCGGGCCATCGACGGGATTGCGCAGGCTGAGATCAAGGGGGGGTTCGGCCACCAGAATACGGGCCATGGCGGCAAGGGCTGCATCGCCATAAGCCTGCCGCCAGCGATAAGCAAGCCAGGGCGGCAGAACAAGAGCGGGATCCGCTTCAAGCCGCGCCAGAATATCAGGGCGTTCGCGCGCTGCCCTGCGCAAAAGCGCATTCACCACCGGCTTCATGCCGCGATCCGCCCGGTGTTTTGATCCGCCGATCAAAGCGACGCTGCAATCCACCGCCGCATGATCGGCCACATCCATGAACAAAAGCTGAGCCAGACCGGCGCGCAAAACCAGATCGGCATAGCGGCATTTTTCGGGCACCCCTTCGGTTAGAAAATCATCGAGAAGATGATCGATGAAACCAAGATAACGCAGGGTGCGGGTGGCAATCATCCGGGCAAATGCGCGATCAAGACCACCCATCGGCCATGTTTTCAATGCCGCATCAACCGCAAGATCAAGGGTTTGACGGCGGTTCAATACATGATCGAGGATGGCGAGCGCCAATCGGCGCGGAGCGAGGCTGTCTTGCATGGCGGCGGACTATGATGGAAAGCCGCACCGATTGCCAGAGTCGATTTCAAGTCTCAATCGCGTGGCCCCGATAAAGGCACGCTGGACCGCCGGATGCGGCGCGGCTGTTTTTCCCTGTGCGCCGGTTCCGGGCGGCTGATGGGCACCGAAGTTTTGACCGGACCCGCAGATGCCGGTGCCGTGCGAGGCCGGGACTTTTGCGCGGCAGATGGAGGCAAGCCCACCGACCCCGCCATCGCCTCAAGGGCGGCAATGCGATTATGGGCGGCCGGATGGGTGGAAAACAGGCTGTCCATCTTTTCGCCCGACAAAGGATTGATAATAAACAGATGCGCCGTAGCGGGATTGGATTCAGCGGCCCCATTGCGGATCTGCCGCGCCCCTTGCTGCAATTTGTTCAAGGCACTGGCCAAAGCCAAGGGCTTGCCCGATATTTCAGCGCCGCCCCGATCAGCAGCATATTCACGGGTGCGGCTGATCGCCATCTGCACCAGCATGGCGGCCATGGGGGCAAAGATCATCAATAAAATCACCCCCGCAAAGCCCAAAGGCTGATCGCGATTGCCACCAAAAAACAGGGCAAAATTGGCCAGCATCGAAATCGCCCCGGCCACCACTGCGGTCAGGGTCATGATCAGGGTATCGCGATGCTTGATATGGGCCAGTTCATGGGCCATCACGCCTTCGATTTCATCTTCATCAAGCAGGCGCAAAAGCCCGGTGGTGGCGGCCACAGCAGCATGATCGGGATCGCGCCCGGTGGCAAAGGCATTGGGCTGAGCCTGATCCACCAGATAGATTTTGGGCATCGGCAGATCGGCCCGCCGCGCCAGATGCGAAACGATCCGATAAAGTTGGGGGGCTTCCTGGGCGCTGACCGGCCGGGCCCCCTGCATTTTCAGCACCAGCTGATCGGAATTCCAATAAGCAAAGCCGTTCAAACCAATGGCCAGTAAAAGCGCCATGATCATGCCGCCAGTGCCGCCCAGCAAAAAGCCTACGGCCAGAAAAAGCCCGGTCATGGCTGCCAGCAAAAGGCCGGTTCTAAAGATATTCATCGCGCTGCAAACCCCTTCTCAAATGATCGGAATCAGGAAAAAACTGGTATCCGATGATCCCGATGCCTATGTGGGGAGAGAGCGATCGGGGATCAATATCCGCCGATCATCCCACCCATCGACATCTGATCCGGAGCCGCGCCCCCATGTCTGATCAAAAGACCCAAAGCCCAAACGAAACCCGCGATGAGACCCCTGCTCTCGATCAAAAGCGAGGGCAAAACCAGAAGCTGCAACCGGAAAAGGGCGGCCCCAAAGGCCCCGAGCCGACGCGCTTTGGCGATTGGGAAAAAAATGGGATCGCCAGCGATTTCTGAATATGGAATTTTTGGTTTGTGGGACGT
This sequence comes from Iodidimonas sp. MBR-22, assembly GCF_029946565.1. NCBI lineage: Bacteria > Pseudomonadati > Pseudomonadota > Alphaproteobacteria > Iodidimonadales > Iodidimonadaceae > Iodidimonas > Iodidimonas sp. MBR-22. The sequence continues at coordinate 173,195 of NZ_JARKVQ010000001.1, read as the reverse complement.
TGGAAACAGTCTGATCAATCCGCGCGATCGGCTTTTTCCCGCAGGGCGATGAGCTGATCCATCACATCGATGGCCCGGGCGCCGAATTGATCGGCCAGATCATGATCAAGCCGGATCAGCTTGGCGCGGGGCACCTCATAGCGCTCGGCAAAAGCCTTGATCTGCGCCCGTTTGAACCGCGCGGGCGAGCCATTGAACAGAACCCGATCCACCCCTAAAATAAGGCTTTCCGGTTCTATGATCACGGCATCATCAGCGGATTGAAGCTGATCAGGGGCCCCCACCAGTTCAAACCGCGCCAAGGCCATCAGGGAACCGGCATAGCTTTGTTTGGCAACGGTTTTATAGGGATTATCCTGATCCAGATAAAGCACCCGGCGCAGGGACTTTGCGCGCATGGCCATTTTCACCCGCGCCTGCGCCGCCTCGAATCGGCGGGCCAGACTATCCGCCGCCGTGGGCACCTGAAAGACCCCGCCAAGCAGGGTATAAAGATCGAGATTATCCTGCACCATCTGCACATCCACCGCTAAAAGCGGCAAATCAGCGGCCGCCAACGCATCAATCACAGGCTGGGGGGTTGCGGATAAATGCACCAGAATATGGGTGGGGTTGAGATCGGCGATTTTCCTGAGATCAAGATCATCGATTTCACCAACCTTGGATATGGCCACCAGACCATCCATGCTTTTGGCGCAATCTCCGGTGCAGCCAACCAGTTTTTCGCCCAAATCAAGGGCAAATAAAAGATCGGTCAAGCCCGATGACAAAGACACGATTCGCGCCGCTCCCTCATGGGGTGCAAAAACCTGCCCGCGCGCATCGAAATAAGATCTGGCCTCGTCCATCATGACTAATCATCAGCCCCGATTTGGTTGATCCGCATATCTGATCTGAAAAATGATAAATACAAGAGGCTCTGGTCAGCCGCACCGGATTTCATTGCCTGCCGGGGGCGCTTTGTTTTTCTGGCCTATCCTGCCCATATTTCCGTCACTGGTGCCGCAAGAGGGATTCGAACCCCCGACCCCATCATTACGAATGATGTGCTCTACCAACTGAGCTATTGCGGCCCATGACAAACCCGCACCGCCCTTCAAAAGCAGCGCGCGGCGCAACATAGTGACCAGAAGATGATCCCGCAAGCCCTAAGATCAATCCACCCGCTTTGGCCCGTCATCGGGCTTCTCGCCACGCTGATCACGATCAGGATCAACAGCCTGCCCGGCCCCCGATGATCCATCCAGTATTCTGATCGCCGAGGCCGAGGCCGATGGCAGGGCCATGCCATCACCGCGCACCACATGCCAGTCAAAGCGATCGAAAGCCGCACAAGACGGGCATAAAGGCAACCAACGATCCCGGGTGAAGCCGCAATTGGCACAGCGCCAGCAGGGGCGATGGGCCCCATGCTGCGCTTTTTCGCGCCACAGATGTCCGCTTTCCTCATCATCCGCGCGCACCGCAAGGCTGGCCCGCAGCAGGGAAATGCGCGGATCGCCGCTTTCCAAAACCGGCTCCAGCGCCGCCATCGCCCGATCCGGGCGATCGGCCCCCATCGCCGCCGTTGCAAGGGCCAGACGGCTTTCCAGATGATCGGGAAGGCTGGCGATCAATCTTTCGATTCGCTGCAAGCGCGCAAAAGCGGTTTCAGTGGGGAAAAGCGCCTGCCATTCCTTTAAAAGCAGGGGGTGGGGCTGGGCTGCCCATCCCGCCAATAAATGCTTTTCGGCCTGTTTTTTCTGATTGGCCTGACGATGAAGCCGCGCCGCCAAAGCCACCGCAGGGGGCAGCCCGGGCCGCAAGCCTGCTGCTTTCTGCGCCAATTGCAGGGCGTGGGGCTGATCATTGGCCAGATTGGCATCCACCGCCTGACAATAAAGCAGGGCGGCGCGATGCTGTGCGCTTTGGACCTTATCATAAACACCGACGCGGCTTGCCTTGTCCAAAGTCTCCAAAGCCTCGTCCCAATCGGCGGCCTGCACCGCAAAATCAACCAGCGTGCGCAAGGCCCAATGGCTTTTGGGCCGCAAAGCCACGGCCCGGCGGGCCAGTTCCCGCGCCTTGCCGGAATGGCCATCCGCCCGTTCTTGCAAAACCAGGCCGCGCAAACCCAAAAATGCCGCCAGATCATCATCAAGCAACGCCTGATAATGCTGGCGCACCCGATCTCCATCTTCGGATAATTTGGCCGCTTCCGCCGCCATGATATGGGTCAAGGGCTGTTCGGGAAGGAGGCGCACGGCCTTGTCGCTTAAAGCACGGGCGGATTTGCCATCCCCCGATCCCAAAGCCACCATCGCCTGATTGAGCAGGCCATAGCCCTTTTCCGCCCGACGCCGGGCCCGCTTTTCCTTTGAAAAAGGCAGATCCCGCGCCAGAAAAACCAGAAGCCGCTGCACCGCCATGCCCAGAAAAAACACCAAAATCATGGCAAAGGCCAAAACCGCCATCGAGCTATCGGCGCGATAGCCCAGCCAGTTGATGCCCAGTTCGCCGGGATGATCGGCAAACCAGGCCATGGCCAAAGCGGCCAAAGTGATGAGCAGCAGATAAACGATAAACCTGATCATCACCGGCTCATAATCCTTCATCCGGTGTTTCAGCCGCCACGGGCAACTCCGGCTGATCGCGGAAATCTGCTTGGGGATCAACCGGCTGCAAACCCGCTAAAAGCCGATCATAGGCCGCCCGCGCCGCCACAAAAGCCCGGGCATCCTCAAGCCATGAAGCAGCCCCCGCCCGCACAATTTCGGGCAGCGCCGAAAGCTGCTCGTGGGCCATCGCCACATCCCCCGCATCCATCGCCGCTTCAGCCCTGGAAATCAGCGCCAGCGGCCCGCCTTTTTCGGCATCCACCCGGCCCGGATCGCTTGGCCGCACCACGATCACCGAAGCCAGCGACCGCTTCAGCCACGAAAACCAGCCGCTTTGCGCTGTGTTGGCATCCGGTTCAGCGGGGCTCGGATTGCCCGGACCGGCTTCAATCTGCACCGCCCGCCGCACCAGATCCGGCACCCTTTGGGCAAAGCGCTTTTGCAGTTCCACCAAGGTGGGAAGCCCGCCATCGGCATGAGCCTTTAATTCCGACAAGGGCGCATAAAGCCCCGCCTGCGCCGCCGCCGGGCGCGCCGCAAGGGCCGCCTCGACCCCATAAAGGGCCGATTGATAGGGCTGCCCCCCCTCGATCCGGCGGCCCAATTCCAGCACTTCGGCCGCCAAAGCCAGTGAGCCGACCCCCGCCCCGCGATCCACCGCTTCAAGGCTGGTCAAGCGCGATGCCAAAGCGGCCAAACGGCCCTCGATCAGGCGATCCGACTGGCGCAGGGCCGCCAATCCATCATTTAAAGCATCGAGCTGCGCCGTAGAGGCCCCCATCACCCCACTTTCGGATTGCGCCAAAAGCGCCCTTAACCCGGCCACATCCTCTTCCAATCCCGCAAGCCGCATCAAAAGCGCACTGCTTTCCTGCGCCACAGCCTGCATGGCGCGATCAAGGCTTTCTAATTGCGTGGTTTTCTCGGACAGGGTGATTTCCAGATCGGCAAGGCGATCCGCCACATCTTTGGCCCCCATGGCATTTGGGGCCGGGCCCTTCTCCACCGCCGGAACATCAGCCATCAAGCCCCAAGCGGCCATCTGCCGCTCAACAAAGGGGGCCGCAAACAGGCCGCCGATGAAACAAGCCAAAAGCAACGCGATCAGCCAGGGCAGCGCTTTCACCAGGCGGCGAAAGCCCGAACCACCCGCCCGGGGCGCATCCGCCGCATCATGCACTTTGGCCTCGCTGAACTCCCCATCGATCACCGGGGCATCGCCATCATGTTTTTGATCAACCATAAGCCCGCCTGTTTTTCCTTAAACGCCAAATGGCTGGTCGTAAAAATCTGCCAGGGCCCGCAGCAAAGACGCTTCATCCGGCTGCCGGGCGATAATCCGATGCCGCCAGACCGATTCCCCCGATGATCCTTTACCCCCATCTGCTGCCCATTCTGCGGCATGAGCCACATCATCGCTCAAACAGCCCACATCCACCCCGGCCAGAAGCGCTCGATCAAGACCGGACGCGGCCATCTGATCGAAAAACAACCGGGCACTGCGGGCAGAATACAATAAGACGAGATCGATGTCGCCCTTGGCAAAGGCCCGAACCGCCGTATCGCCCAGATCCGGCACGGGCCGGGCATCATAGATCGGCAATTGACGAAGGGTAAAGCCATTGGCGGCAAGGCTTTGGGCCGGTTCGTCCTTCCGCACCACACCACAAGGATGCACCAGCGCCCCGGCAGCAGGCTGGCACTGCTGGCTGATCATATGGGCCAGAGCCTGACCATCTCCATCAGCCGACCGCAGCTGCGAAAATCCCGCCCCCCGGGCCAGATCAGCGGTGCGCATGCCCGTGGCGAAAACCGGAAGGGCCATGGTTTGCTGGCTGATGACCTGACAGCGCTGCAAGGCCCGCACGCCATTCCCGCTGGTAAAGATCAGGCCCTGGGCATCGGCCAGATGATCGGCCAGACGACCACAAAGCCGATCATCCTCATCAGCCAGCCAATGCACCTCCATCACCGGCGCGGCGATCACCTGATGGCCCATCGCCTGCAAATGGGCAGCCAGGGCCTCTTGATCCGAAACTGGCCGTGTGAGCAGAATCTTCAGACGGCTTTATCCTTTTGCTGATCATTTTGCCCGATATCGGCAATATGGGCGAGAAAATCCTCCCCCGCCCGGGCCCGCACGCTTTTCCCCAAAGACCAGCCCAAAGCCGCAGAATCGCTGGCCGGGCCTTTGATGCTGTCTTCAAAACACTGGCGGCCATCCAGCCCCAAAAGCCGCCCGATCAGATGAATTTGGCCATCGCTGATCTGGGCATAAGCGGCAATCGGGGTGCGGCAATTACCCTCCAAAGCCGCGAGAAAGGCCCGCTCGGCCAACACGGCCTGAGTGGTATCGGCATCGGCAAGGGGGGCGAGACGATCCTTCATCCGCTGATCATCCGCCCGGCTTTCCACACACACCGCCCCCTGCGCCGGGGCGGGCAAAAGCTGATCCACCGGCAGCACGGCCGTGGCTTTATCCGCAAGGCCCAAACGCTTCATCCCCGCAAAAGCGAGCAGGGTGGCATCTGCTGCCCCGGCAGCCAGCTTTTTCAGCCGGGTGCCCACATTGCCGCGAAAGCTGATCACCTTAAGATCAGGGCGGATAGCCAAAAGCTGGGCCTGCCGACGCAAGGACGCCGTGCCCACAATCGCCCCATGGGGCAGAGCATCGATCCCGCCACCATGGGCGCTGATCAGAGCATCACGGGGGTCTTCGCGCTTTAAAAAGGCGGTGATGGCCAGGCCTTCGGGCAGGCTGGTGGGCATATCCTTGGTGGAATGAACGGCACAATCGATCCGGCCATCGAGCAGGGCTTCTTCAAGTTCCTGCGTAAACAGGCCCTTGCCACCGATTTCCGCCAAGGGGCGATCAAGGATCGCATCGCCTTTGGTTTTGAAAATGACGATTTCCACCGCATCCGGCTGCAAAGCGGGATGGGCGGCTAAAAGCGCATCGCGAACGGCATGGGCCTGCCAAAGGGCGAGGGGGCTGCCGCGGGTGCCAATTTTAAGGCCATGTTGCACAGAATCTGTGTAGCGTGTATCGAAAGCATCCGTCAATCCGGCGCATGTCAGCCCGCATGCCTTCGTGCAGCTTTTAACGGTATTCTTCCATGGCCAAAGCCCCGATCATCCTTGGCATCGAAACATCCTGCGATGAAACGGCCGCCGCCCTTGTGGATGGGGAGCGGCGGATTTTATCCCATGCCCTGTGGAGCCAGATCGAGGCCCATGCCCTTTATGGCGGGGTGGTGCCCGAAATTGCCGCCCGCGCCCATGTCGATCATCTCGATCATCTGATCCGCAAGGCGCTTTTGGATGCCAATATAAAGCTGGCCGATGTCGATGCCATTGCCGCCACCGCCGGGCCGGGGCTGATCGGCGGGGTGATGGTGGGGGTGGTGACGGCGAAAGCTTTGGCCTTTGGGGCGAATAAGCCCTTCATTGCAATCAATCATCTGGAGGGCCATGCCTTGTCGCCGCGTTTGTGCGCAGACATCGCCTTTCCCTATCTTTTATTGCTGATTTCGGGCGGCCATTGCCAGCTTCTGATCGTTGATGGCGTGGGCGCTTATGAGCGTTTGGGATCGACCATCGATGATGCCGCCGGCGAAGCCTTTGATAAAACCGCGAAATTGCTGGGGCTGGGCTATCCCGGCGGCCCGGCGATTGAACAGGCGGCCCTGAAGGGAGAGATTGGGCGCTTTTCCCTGCCCCGCCCCCTGACCGATCAGCCGGGCTGCAATTTCAGCTTTTCCGGTCTGAAAACCGCCATCCGCCGCTGTGCCGAGCGGCTGGAAAGCGATCAGGGCGGCCTTTATGAGCGCGATATCAACGATCTGGCCGCCGCCACCCAGGCCGCCATCGGCGATTGCCTGATCAATCGCACCGATCATGCCATCAGCCGCTATCTATCAAGCCGTGGGCCCATTACCCCGACTTTGGTGGTGGCGGGCGGGGTGGCCGCCAATGCAACCCTTAGATCGCGCCTTGAAACACTGGCCCAAGGGCGCGGCCTTTCCTTTATGGCCCCGCCGCCATGGCTGTGCACCGATAATGGCGCGATGATCGCCTGGGCGGGGCTGGAACGGTTTTTATTGGGGCAAAATGATGGGCTGGCCGCCCCCGCCCGCCCGCGCTGGCCGCTGGATGAAACCGCGCCCCCCCTTTATGGCACCGGGCAAAAAGGCGCAAAGGCCTGATCATGCTCATCGAATTCTTGCTTATGCGGCGCTTTTCCGCCACCGTTCGGGGATGATTAACATGGGCCATAAATCGCTGGTGGGCATTGTGGGCGGCGGCGCCTGGGGCACGGCTTTGGGCTGCCTGATGGCAAAAAAAGGCCAGCCCGCGCTTTTATGGGCGCGCAATGAAGCGGTGATCGCCGATATCAACCAGCATCAGCGCAATCGCCTTTATCTGCCCGATATTGCCCTTGATCGCGCCTTGCACGCCACATCAAGCCTTGAGGATCTGGCGCGGGCCGAGGTGCTTTTGCTGGTATGTCCGGCGCAATATCTGCGTGCCACCGCCCACGCCATCGGCCCCTTTATCGGCGCCGGGGTGCCGCTGGTGATCTGCGCCAAGGGGATCGAGCGCGATAGCGGCGCCCTGATGAGCACGGTTCTGGCCGAGCTTTTGCCCCACAATCCGGTGGCGGTTTTATCGGGGCCGAATTTTGCCGCCGAAGTGGCCCGGGGCCTGCCCGCCGCCGCCACCCTTGCCACCGCCGATGAAAGCCTGGGCCACAGATTGGTGGCGATCATCGGCGGCCCCGCCTTTCGCCCCTATTATTCCCCCGATATCATTGGCGCCCAGATTGGCGGCGCGGTGAAAAATGTGCTGGCCATTGCCTGTGGCATGGTGGCCGGGCTGCAACTGGGCGAAAATGCCCGGGCGGCGCTGATCACCCGGGGCCTTGCGGAAATGACCCGCTTTGGCATGGCTTTGGGGGCAAGGCAGGAAACCATGACCGGCCTATCGGGTATGGGCGATCTGATCCTCACCTGCATGTCGGGCCAATCCCGCAATATGTCATTGGGGATGGCTTTGGGTGAAGGCCGCAAGATGGCCGATATCTTAAAGGAAAGGCGCAGCGTGGCCGAAGGGGCGGCCAGTGCCGATGTGGTGCAGATGCTGGCCGCCAAAGCCGGGGTGGATATGCCCATCGTCGATGCTGTTGTGGATATTTTGCATGATCGCGCCCAAGCCGCAAAGGTGGTGCAAAATCTTTTGAACCGTCCGTTCAGACATGAAGGAATATGAAGCCATGCTGTTTGTGATTCTGGCCACCGACAAAGACAATGGCAGCGCCATCAGGGCCACCACCCGGGCCGCCCATCTGAGCTATCTGGAAGGGGCGGGCGAGCGGCTGAAGCTGGCTGGCCCCTTGCGCGATGAGGCCGACAAGCCCATCGGATCGATGATCGTGATCGATGCCGCGTCCCAAACCGCCGCCCGGCTTTTTGCCGAAAATGATCCCTATGCCAAGGCCGGGCTTTTCCAGCAGGTGCAGATCACCCCCTTTGTGGCGGTGACCGGACGCTGGGCAAAATTTGAGGGCTGAGGCCCGCACGGCGCGCGCATCAATATTTTCTAGGCATCCGGGCAAGATTTCATCGTTTGCCCTGATAGCCATAAATCCATAGCTGTCATCCCATGGATGGGTGTTTGTTGCCTCAGCTTCGATGACGGAGCGGCTCAAACCTCGCAGGTCTTTTTAGAAAGCCGGGATGATGGAAAGTCTGCCAATCTTCTTCAGAATGGCTGATCGTCGGGTGCTGCTGGTGGGGGATGGTGAACCCGCCCGCGCCAAATTGCGCCTGCTTTTGAAAACCCCCGCCAAAATCAAATGGGTCTTAAGCGATCCCGATCTGGCCGATGCGGCGCGGGCGGATTTTGCCGGAACCCCATCACTGGTCATTTCGGTTATCGGCGCGGGCCGGATCACGGCAGGCGATCTGGAAGGCATGTCGTTAATTTATGGCGCTTATGGCGAAGCCGGGCCGGATCAGCATCTGGCCGCTTTGGCGCGCCGGGCGGGCATCCCCGTCAATATCGTGGATCGCCCCGATCTGTGCGATTTCACCACCCCCGCCATTGTTGATCGCAGCCCCTTGCTGGTGGCGATTTCCACCGGCGGCGCAGCGCCTGTTTTCGGCCGCAGGCTGCGCGCCATGATCGAGCGGCTTTTGCCCCAGGGCATTGGCCATCTGGTGGGCCGCGCTGGCGCCTTTCGCGGGCGGCTGGCGGAAATTTTACCCACCCAAGGGGCGCGGCGGCGTTTTTGGGATCGGCTTTTTGACAGCACGAACCCCCAGCATCTGGTGGGGCTGGATGAACCGGCCTTTACCCGCCATCTGGAAGATCTGGCTCATGAGGCCATGAGCGAGCAGGGGCGCGGCCATGTGCAGCTTGTGGGGGCAGGCCCCGGCGATCCCGAGCTTTTGACCCTGAAGGCCCAGCGCGCCTTACAGCAGGCCGATGTCATTTTATATGATCATCTGGTGAGCCCTGCGGTGCTTGATTTTGCAAGGCGCGATGCCGAATTCATCGCCGTGGGCAAGCGCCGGGGGGATCATGGCAAAGGCCAGCCCCATATCCATGATCTGATGGTGCGCCATGCCCGCGCCGGCCGCCATGTGGTGCGTCTCAAAAGCGGCGATCCGCTGATTTTTGGCCGGGCTGGCGAGGAAATCGCCGCCCTCAGGGCCCTTGATATCGAGGTTGAGCTGGTGCCCGGCATCACCGCCCTTTCGGGCAGTGCGGCAAACGCCCAGATCCCCCTCACCCATCGCGATCATGCCTCGGCCATCACCCTTGTCACCGGGCAGGTGCGGGCGGGTTCCTCCCTTGATTGGCATGCGCTGGCTGGCCCGGATCGCACATTGGCGATTTATATGGGCCTCAATACCGCCCCCGATATCACGGCAGCGCTTCTGGCGGATGGCATCGCCCCACAGCTTCCGGTGGCGGTGATCGAAAATGGCACCCGCCCGGATGAGCGCCGCTTTTACGGCCCCTTGCGCGATCTGCCCGATCTGGTGACCCGCCATGGCATCAAAAGCCCGGCGCTGATCCTGATTGGCGCGGTTGTCCCGCTGGCCCGGGATTGGTCGCAAAGCCGGTCAGCTTCGGCATCGGCGGCGGCATCATCATCGCCCGAATTTCATGATCCGGTGGCTGCAGCCTTGTCTGTGGCAACCCTTGCTCTTGCTGGTTGAAGGATAATCTTATGGCCGATTTGAAACCCGCTTCATCGCAGATGATTTCCGCCAATGACCTGTGGACCGGTCAGGTGGTCTTTCTCACCCGCGCGGGAGGCTGGACGACCGATCCCGCCCGCGCCGCACTGAGCGAAAGCGCCGAAGACAGTGAAGCCCTGCTGGATCTGGCGGCACAATCCAATGCCCGGGCCGAAGTGGAACTGGTGCATCTGATCGCCGCCAGCCTGCGCCATGACGGCACGCCCTGGCCCAGCCGCAATCGCGAGGATATCCGCGCCCTTGGCCCCACGGTTCGCCGCGATCTTGGCTATCAGGCCGAAGGCCGCCCCACGCTCTAGACCCGTCAGACTTTTTCAGGACCAAAATTTATGTATCGCTATGACGATTATGATCAGACCCTGGTGAACCAGCGCATCGCCGATTTCCGCGATGCCGTGGAACGCCGCCTGTCTGGCCATTTGAGCGAGGAGGAGTTCAAGCTTGTTCGCCAGATGAACGGTGTTTATCTGCAATTGCACGCTTATATGCTGCGCGTGGCCATTCCTTATGGCTCGCTCGATAGCCGCCAGATGCACAAGCTGGCGCATATCGCCCGCACCTATGACAAGGGCTATGGCCATTTCACCACGCGGCAGAATATTCAGTATAATTGGCCATCCTTGCGCGAAATGCCCGATCTGCTTCAGGAACTGGCGGCCGTGCAGATGCATGCCATTCAAACATCGGGCAATCTGATCCGCAATGTGACCGCCGATCAATATGCCGGGGCCACAGCCGAGGAGGTGGATGATCCCCGCCCCTATGCCGAATTGATCCGGCAATGGTCGACTTTGCACCCGGAATTTTCATTCTTGCCGCGCAAGTTCAAGATTGCGGTCACGGCCTCGGCAACCGACCGCACGGCGGTGAAATTTCACGATATCGGCATGATTTTGCACGAGGATCCTGAGCGGGGCCGGGGCTTTGAGGTGATCGTAGGCGGCGGCATGGGGCGCACGCCTTTCGTTGGCCCCAGCCTGCGCGATCATCTGCCCGAAGCCCAGATTCTCACCTATCTGGAAGCGGTTCTACGGACCTATAATGAACTGGGGCGGCGCGATAATGCCTATAAGGCGCGGATCAAGATTCTGGTTCATGAATTGGGTGCCGATACCTTCCGCACCCTGGTGGAGGAAGAATTCGCCAAGCTTTTACCTCAGGCCGATGATCTGCCCCAGGCCGAGCTTTTACGCATCCGCGAGCGCTTCATCGTGCCGGAGCTTGATGCCCTGCCGGCCCGCGATCCGGGCTTTGACACGGCTTATGAGAAGGACCCCGATTTTCGCCAATGGGTGAAGGTGAACAGCGCCCCGCACAAGGTGCCGGGCTATATCATCGCCAATATCTCCCTCAAGCCCTATGGCGGGATTCCCGGGGATATTTCCGCCGATCAGATGGATCTGGTCGCCGATCTGGCAGAGCGCTATGGCCATGATGAAATCCGCGCCACCCATGCCCAGAATCTGGTGCTGCCGCATGTGAAACTGCGCGATCTTTACGACATCTGGCAGGCGCTGAGCGTGGCGGGCCTTGGCACCGCCAATCTGGATCGGGCGAGCGACATCATCGCCTGCCCCGGCCTTGATTATTGCGTGCTGGCCAATGCCCGCTCGATCCCCATTGCGCAGGAAATCTCGAAGCGCTTTGCCGCCAAGGGCCGCGAGGATCTGGTTGGCGAATTGAAGATCAAGATTTCCGGCTGCATCAATGCCTGCGGGCATCATCATGCCGGGCATATCGGGATTTTGGGCGTCGATCGCAAAGGCGAGGAAATGTACCAGCTCACTTTGGGCGGTTCGGGCGATGAACAGGCCTCCATCGGCCAGATCACCGGGCGCGGTTTTGATGAGGCGGGCATTGTCGATGCCGTTGATACGGTGGTCGAAACCTATCTTGGCCATCGCGCGGATCACGAGACTTTTCTGGAAACCTATCGCCGGCTTGGCCCGGCACCCTTCAAGGAGGCGCTTTATGGAACGGCTTGATCTTCGGAAATTGACCGGGGCGCATCTCAAACCCTATCGCAGCATCGATGATGAAGCCCCCCTGCCCGATGAAGGCGGCGTGCTGGTGAGCCTTGCCCGGCTGAAAAAGGACCGGGCGGCACTGGCGGCCCGCAAAAGCCCCTATGGGCTTTTGGTGAATGGCGATGAAAAGGCCGCCAACCTTGCCCCCCATCTCGAAGGTTTGGCGGTGATTGCCATCCATTTTGGCAAGTTCAGCGATGGTCGTGGCTTTTCCCTTGCCCATCGTTTGCGCGAGGATCATGGCTTTTCCGGCGAAATCCGGGCCACCGGGGGGCTGATCGCCGATCATGCCGAATTTCTGCTGCGTTCGGGGGTGAGTTCGGTGGAATTGGCCGACCCCATCATCGTTGCGCAGTTCATCAAGCGGCTGAAGCTTTATTCCGTATGGTACCAAGATGCCCATGATGCGCGCCCCACGGCTTTGGAACTGCGCCATGGGCGGACAAGAAAAAGGCTGGCTTCATGAGTTTCCTTGATCCCGATCTTTCCGGCCCTTGGGCGGCGGTGCTGGCGGATCGCTATGCCCGCGCCGATAGCGTGAGCCTGCTCAGGGCGATGATTTTAGATCTTTTTCCGGGCCGCATCACGCTGGTTTCCTCTTTTGGGGCCGAATCCGCGGTGCTGTTGCATATGGTATCGCGGATCGATCCCGATCTGCCGGTGGTTTTCATCGATACCGGCAAGCTTTTTGGCGAAACAAAGCGCTATCGCGATCAGTTGACCCGGCATCTGGGGCTGCGCAATCTTCAGATCATCACCCCCGATCCGGCGCGGCTGAAGGCGCAGGACCCCGATGGCATGCTGTTTTCCCAGAAACCCGATGCCTGCTGCTTCTGGCGCAAGGTCGAGCCTTTGGAGCGGGCTTTGGCGGGCTATGGCGCGTGGATTTCCGGCCGCAAGCAATTTCATGGCGGGGCGCGCGCCGATCTGCAGCGTTTTGAAGCGGTGGATAAACGCATCAAGATCAGCCCCCTTGCGGGATGGACGCGCGATCAGATCGCCGCCTATTTCACCGCCCATGATCTGCCCCCCCATCCTTTGGAGGCAGAAGGTTATCTTTCCATCGGCTGCATGCCCTGCACCGCGCGGGCAGAATCTGGCGCGGCTGTCCGCTCGGGTCGCTGGCAGGGGCTGGACAAAACCGAATGCGGGATTCATTTATCCCTTTCAGAAGCGCGAAAGCGGGCCAATCTTTGATTGGGGCTTGACGACAGGCGATGAGGGGCACATCAAAAGCACAGCAAAAGCGCCGCCCATCGGCCTTTTGCCCCGTGCAACGATAAATGGAACGATCCCGATCATGGCGGATGACAGCACAAGACCCGGTGCGATCAGGCGGTTGCGTCGGTCGCAGCTTCCTCTCAATGCCTTGCGCGCCTTTGAGGCCGCGGCCCGGCATCTGTCGTTCAAAAAGGCCGCCGATGAACTGGCTGTGACCCCGGCGGCGGTAAGCCAGCAGATCCGCAGCCTTGAAGATTATCTGGGCATTCAGCTTTTTCGGCGCACCAGCCGCGCCCTCATTCTGACCGAGCGCGCTCAGGATTCCCTTGAAGCCCTGCATCAGGGCTTTGATCTGATCGAAGATGCCTGTGGGATGCTGCAAAGCCCCATCGATGACAATATCCTCAAAGTTTCGGTGTCCCCGTCCTTTGCCGCGAAATGGCTGATTCCCCGGCTGGAACGCTATTATGAAGATCATGCCGATGTCGTGGTGAAAATTTCGGCCAGCAATGAACTGACCGATTTTTCAAAAGAAGATACCGATCTCGCCATTCGCTATGGCCCCGGCCACTATCCCGGCCTTTATGTGGAAGAGCTGATGCGCGAAGAGGTGTTTCCCGTATGCTCGCCCAAGCTCATCACCGGGGAGAATGCGGTTAAAATGCCGCAGGATATGGCGCTTTTAACCCTTATTCATGATGATAGCTCTTTGGATGATGAAAGCAATCCCACATGGCCGATGTGGCTGAAAGCCGCCGGGGTGAAGGTGGGGGATGGCCAGCGGGCCCTGCATTTCAACCAGACCGCTTTGGCCATCGAAGCCGCCATTGCCGGGCGCGGCGTGGCTTTGGCCAAGCGCACGCTGGCGGAAACCGATCTGAAACAGGGGCGGCTGGTACGCCCCTTCAGCGAATCCCATCCGGTGGATTTTGCCTATTATATGGTCTGCCCCGATCAGAAGAAAAATCTGATCAAGGTAACGAGCTTCATGGATTGGCTGCGCTATGAAGCCTGCCAATCCTGGGCCTGGGAAATTTAAACAGCCCTAAACGGCCCTAAACAGACCTAAACAGCTTTGGCCGAGACCGCGCGCAGGCAGCGGCCATAGCCCTGATCCTTGCCCAATTGGGGCGAAAAGTGGCCATCGCGCCACGCCACGCGGCCATTGATCAGCACCAGATCAACCACCCCATCGGATCGGTTGACCCGCTGATGATAGCCAAATTCCGGGCGCTGGATCAGCTGATTATGGGCTTCGCTTTCATAGGCCGCCAGTGCCTCGGGATTGATCAGCACCAGATCGGCGCGCGCGCCCTTTTCCAGCCGACCGGCATCGATGCCAAAAAAATCGGCAGGCTCGCGGGTGAGCCGGGCCACCGTATAAGCCACCGCATTTTCAGCCTGGGCAATTTTCAAAGCCCTGAGATTACCATCATAAAAGGCCATATTGGTGAGATGCGCCCCGGAATCATTGAAGCCGGGGAGAAAAAGCGGATCCATCACCAGATCGCGCACGACCTTTGGATCTTGATTGGCGCTGACGATCGACCAGCATAAATCCGTATCGCAATGGGCCAGAAGGGCGATCAGAAAAGCCGCCTCATCCCGCTCGCCGGATGACAGATCATCAAGGGCGGTAAAAGCCTTGGCCTCGGCCTCGGACCGGGCCTGATCAGCGCCCGCGCCCACCGCCCGCCAATGACGATAAAGGCTGCCCATATCACGGCCCGCCCATTCGGCCACCGGGGCATAATCGATCTCCATATCCGCGAGATTGCGGCTGATGGCATAATCTTCGCGGCGCAAGATGCGCTTCAGCCGCGCCAGCGACCAGCCACTTTTCCCGGCCCGCCACATCGCCCGGAATTCTGCCTGCCATTGGGGATCGGCCAGAATCGCCCGGCGCGCGGCCCGATCATCGAGATCGGGCTCATTCAACCGGCGCAGGCTGGGAATTTCTTCCGCCAAAGGGGTGAGCGGTCCTTCCGCCCAAACCCGGAAAGGGGCGGCCAGCGCCTGCATCCGAAACGATCCGCGCACAAAGCGGCTGTTTAAAAGTCGCGCCATCAGCCGCGCCAACACCACCAGCCCTTTATTGCTCGCCACATCGATGGCGGCCACCGCGGTGAGCTTTAAAGGCTTGCCATAAAAACGCCCGCTGCTAAGGAAAAACGTGCGCAAAACCTCGAGGGGGCGATCCTTGGGCGGGGTCGCCTGCCAGACCCTTTGATGCGCCCGCACAATATCGGTGAGCCGCCGCAATTCAGCAAAACGGCCATATTGCGCCGGAATACGGCTGCGTTCATGGGGGCGATTGGCCAGATAATGAAAGGGCAAGGCATCGGTGGAAAAACCGGCATAGCCTTCGGCCATGGCCTTTTGCAAAAGCGCTTCCATCTTCGCGATTTCAGCATCATCGGGATCGCGGCTGATGCTGTTGTGAAGGCCCATCACCTCGATCCGCAGCATCGAATGGGGCAAAAGGGGCACCATATTGGGGCCAAGGGGCAATTGATCGAGATGCGCCAGATAATCAGCGCTCGTTTGCCATGTTGCCTTATCCGCCACGGCCTTCAGGATGGGCTTGGGGATATTTTCCACCCGGGCAAAGCAATCCACCACCGGATCCTGCCCATCGCGGCGCTGATGGCCATAAGCCAGCCCCAGAGAACAATTCGCCACAACCACCGTGGTTGTGCCATGGCGCACGGCTTCGGGCAAAGCCGGGGCAATTTCGGCTTCCAGATCGAAATGGGTGTGAATATCAAGCAAGCCGGGCATCAGCCAACGCCCTTGGGCTTCGATGATCGTTGCGCCCATATCATCGGGGGCGGCAAGATCGGGGGCGGCAAGGTCGGGGCCGATTTCGGCGATCACGCCCCCGGCCACCCGCACATCGGCAATGAAGGAGGGACCATTGGTGCCATCATAAATCCGGGCCCCCCGGATCAGCAGATGGGGTGGTGGGGATGCTGTCATGAGGGCCTATCCCGATTTTGGGGCGGATGGGATGAAAAAGCGGCGCTGTGCCGGTCGATAAAATCGAGATAAGCCGCAGCCACCTGATCGGGCTGTTCGACCTGAGGATAATGGCCGATTCCATCCAGCGCACAGATTTCATCGCGATCCCCCAGAAGCTGGCGATAGCGGGCCACCATATGGGCCCCGGAAACCGGATCGGCGCTGCCATTGATCAGCTGTATAGGAGAGGGGCAGTGGATGAGCGCCCCCACCCAGCGTTCGCGATTGATCCGGCGTTCGTGCATATAGCCGATCAGCGAGGTAAAAACATGCCGCCCGTCATTTTCGGTGATCAGACCCCAGAAATCATCGAGCGCCCGGGCATCGGGCTTGCTATCGGGGCCAAAAACTGCGGAAAAGCTTTTATCAAAACGGCTTTTGGTGGTCAGCCGATTGACCAGCGATCCCACTGGGCTTGCCAGCAGCTTTTGAATGAGCCGGGCCCGGTGGGTTTCAGGAAACAGCCCGCCATTCAGCAAACACACGGATTTGAACAAACGATCATGGCCGGTGCGCGCCTGATCGCGGGCCAGCAATTCCTGGGCAACTGTATCGCCATAATCATGGGCCAATAGATGCACATCCGAAAGATCGAGCCGATCCATCAGGGCTTCCAGAAGATCGGCCTGTTCAAAAATGCCATAGCGATGGGGACAAGGCTTGGCCGAAAAACCAAATCCCAGCATATCGGGGATGATCAGCCGCATATGCGGCACCAGAAGCGGCCAAACGCGATGAAAATCCCAGCCCGCCGTGGGAAAGCCGTGGATCACCAGTACCACCGGTCGATCATCGGCGCCGCCAGCCAGATCATCGGCGCTGCCAGCCAGATCATCGGCGCTGCCAGCCAGATCATCGGCGCTGCCAGCCAGATCATCATCAGCGCTATCGACATAAAAAATATTATGGCCCCGCAGCGATGCCATATGCCCCGATGCGCGCCAAGCTTTTGGTGATGTCAATCTGTTGCTCATCGATGAAGTCTATCCTCATCCAATAAAAGCACAGCCCGCCAGTTCCGTGATGATCGCTTATAGATGATCGGTGCGCTTATCTCGCAGCCTTTATCCCGCAGCCCTTATCTTGATGGCCCCAGAAGATGCGCAAAACCGGCAATCACCTGTTCATACATTGGCCGCTTGAAAGCCACGATATGATCGGGCAAGGCCGCCGCTTCCTGCCAGCGCCATGCGCTGAATTCCTGATGCGGGCCGCCCAGATCGATAGCCTGATCATCGCCCTTGAACCGCATGGCAAACCAATGCACCCGCTGGCCCCGATAGCGGCCTTTCCAGGCCTTTCCCAAAAGTTCATCGGGCAGATCATAAAAAAGGGGCTGAGCCAGTTGATCGAGAATTTGCACATCTTCGATGCCGGTTTCTTCTTTCAATTCGCGCAAGGCCGCCTGTTCGGGGCTTTCACCCGGGTCAATGCCACCCTGGGGCATCTGCCATGCCAAAGCGGTGGTGTCTATGCGTTTTCCGGTCCACACCAGCCCCTGAAGATTGAGCAGCATCATCCCCACACAAGGCCGATAGGGCAGATCACTGGCCCTGATGGATTTGGCCATGATCGGTTCAAATTGGCGATCATTCATTCATCGCTCCCATAAAGTCCGGGCCGTAAAAACCGGTAAGAGATGTGACCGGGGCCAGATCAATGCCTTTCAATTCCAAGCCCTTCGCCCAGCGTTCGATTCGCTCCACCGTCACCGGATAGGGGCGGCCAAAACCCACGGCATGCCCACGCTGCAGGGCAATGATTTCAAGATCCGCCAGAAAACGATCAATTTCCTCGGCGGTGGCGGTATTATCGATATAGCGATCATTTTCAGCATAAGGCAGGCCGGTTTTTCCGGCAATTTCGGGCACCACTGAACGGGCGCTGGTGCGGGCATCAACAAACATCAGGCCCCGCCGCGACAGGTCCGCCAAAATCGGCTCCAAAGCGGCAGGGGTGGCGGTAAAGCGCGAACCCATATGATTGATCACCCCGGCATAGCCCTGGGCCCGGCTCATCACATGATGCAGGCGGCTGATATTTTCCGCCGCCGACAAGGATACCAAAAGACTATGGGGGCCGGGATCACTGCGGGGGAAGGACACCGGCTCCATCGGCACCATCAAAAGCACTTCATGCCCGGCATCGCGGGCCGCTTGCAAAACAGCCTGTGGATCAGCGGCATAAGGTGACAGGGCAAGGCTGACGGCTTTGGGCAGGCGATTGATGGCCGCCATGCTGGCTTCCCGCGCAAGGCCGATTTCCTGAATCACCAAAGCAATCCGGGGCCGATTGCCATTGGGCAGATAGGGCCGGGCATAAATATTCAGGGGCTTTCGGCCATCCACCGAAATCACCGGCAAGGGCCCGGCGGATGTTTGTTCCACCAAAGCCGGATCGGGCACCGGCCCCATCCGGATCAGGGTCAGGCCCTCTTCCTCAGCAGCGGGCATATTGGCGGGCATATTGGCAAAGCCTGATGAAACCGCAAGAGAGGCGGTTTCATCAGGCTTTGCCCCCATCCCCGCCCCCGCATCCCCAAAGGATGCAGACGGCATATCACCCGCATTTGGTACTGAACTGGGACCCACTTTCGGTAAAGGCGGCTGATAGCTGATCTGCAACCAGATGGCGAGGGCGGCCAGCACGATCAGGGTGATCGCCCACACAGCAATAAGGGGCCCGGCACCGCCGAGCCCCCCTATCAACAGATCTGTTTTCTGGCGAGAAAAGACCATCAAACCGGCCTGCCTTTTCGCAACGGGTGGATTTTCTCCAACATGCCGTTCTCGCGCCGCTTTAGCTCCACCTTTAGTCCTTGATGTCTGCGGCGGCTGTTTGTTCTTCAACCGCCTTTCTGACCCCGAGCAAAAGATCAAGGGCATAGTTAAGCTGATAATCGCCCGCTTCTTCTTCCTTATCTTCTGCACTTTCCGGGGCGGTATCGCCGGCCGCTTCATCCGACTTTGGGTCTTTGGTCGAAGCAATCACCTCAGCCGGGCTGATGCTTTCTGCATCCTCAGCCCCAGAGGCATCAGAAGATTGATCAGCAGCTTCATCCGCACTCTGTTCGGTATTAGCTTCATCTTTCAGCAATTGTTCATTCCGCAAATGGCCCAAAAGATCGCGTTCCCGGCGGGGCATCAAAACCCGCCCGCTGGCAGTGACACGCGGTTGGGTCACGGCGATATCCGGTTCGATCCCCCGTTCCTGAATCGAGCGGCCCGAGGGTGTGTAATAGCGGGCCGTGGTCAACCGCAGGGCACTTTCCGCCCCCAGGGGAATGAGGGTTTGAACGGTGCCCTTGCCAAAGGTATCATCGCCCAGAATGGTTGCCCGGCGATGATCCTGCAAAGCCCCGGCCACGATTTCCGAGGCCGAAGCCGAACCGGCATCAACCAGAACCACCACCGGCTTACCCTTCACCAGATCTCCCGGTGTTGCATGCCAGCGTTTGGTATCGCGCGGATTGCGCCCCCGGGTGGAAACCACTTCGCCCTGATCGAGAAAGGCATCAGACACCGAAATCGCCTGATCGAGCAGGCCGCCGGGATTGCTCCGCAGATCGAGCACCAGACCAACCATATCAGGGCCCAATTGCTTTTCGATATCGGTAATGGCTTCTTTCAGACCACGGGTGGTTTGATCATTAAAGGTGCGCACCCGCACATAACCCACCGCATCGCGCTCCACCCGATGCGAGACAGATGTGAGGGTGATGGTATCGCGCACCAGATCCACATCGAAAATTTCATCGTCTTCATCGGGAACAGGCCGCACGACGGTAATGGTGATCGGTGCCCCCACCGGGCCTTTCATCTTGTCGATGGCTTCGGTCAGGGTCAGCCCCAAAACCGGCGATCCATCGATCTGGGTAATATAATCGCCGCTTTTCAGCCCAGCGCGCGAGGCGGGGGTATCATCGATCGGCGACACCACCTTCACCACGCCATTTTCCTGGGTCACCTCAAGCCCAAGGCCACCATATTCGCCCCGGGTTTGCACCTGCATGGCGCGAAAACTTTCCGGGCCCATATAGCTGGAATGGGGATCGAGAGACGCCAACATCCCATTGATCGCCGCTTCCAGTACTTTTTCATCTTCGACCTTCTCGACATATTCGGCGCGCACGCGCTCAAACACCTCCATCAACAGATCGAGCTGCCGATAGGTATCGGCATTATTGCCCTGGGCAAAAGAGCTGGCCGAACCCATGAAAGCCAAAACAGCGGCGCTGGCGCCCAAGAAAAATCCACGCATCTTCAACTCACCTTTCCTAGTCCTGCTGCCAACCATGGCACAGGATCCACTGGTTCGCCCCCTTTACGCAACTCAACATACAGTTCCTGAGCATTTTTTGCGGGGACATCCGCCGTTTTTGCCCTTTGCGGCACCGCACGCGCCTCATCTTGCATGATCCCGACCGGTTCACCGGCCAAAACCCACTGACCAACCGAGGCATAAACCTCATCCATGCCAGCCAGCAGGGTATGGTACTCTTCGCCATGGGCAATGATCAAGAGCTTGCCATAGCCGCGAAACGGACCGGAATAAACCACCCGCCCATCATATGGGGCCACCACCTGCGCCCCCGCAAGGGTGGCGATGGTGATTCCTTTTTCATGAAGGCCCCCATTGAGCGCCCCGAATGTTCGCAAAAGCCGCCCGCGCGCCGGTAAAGCGAGGCTACCCCGGGCCTCGCTCAAAGGAGCTGACGAAGGGGGGACAGACGCGGGGGGAACCGCCAAAGCCACAGCCTTTTCTTCCGGCGTTCTGGGCATCTGCGCAAGCCGCTCAGCCGCTGCATTGGCCGCCGCCAAACGGCGGGCACGCTCGGCCTCGATGGCTTTGAGCAGGTCCTCAAGGCTGCGCGCCTGATCCGCCAGCCGGGCCATCACGCGGCTTTCCTCCTGCGCTTCTTGCGACAATTTCTGCCGTTCGGCCTGTCGTGCCTCGCGCTGGAATTCCAGATCCCTGCGGCTGGCTTCCAAAGCCTTTTGATCGGCCTTCAGGGTCTCGCGTTCGGCCATCAATTCTTTGCGAAGATCAAGGATTCGGGCCACCTGCTGGCCCACGGCGCGGGCTTCATCTTCCAATTGCGGGGCGAGTTCCCGCAAAAGAATGGCGCCCTTGATGGTTTCATCGGCATCGCCGGGCCGGAGCAGGGCCAAAGCCTGAGGCCGACGCGACAGGCGCTGCAGGGCAGCGAGCGTGCGGGCCATCTGATCCTGTTTAAGTTCGAGCAGGCTTTCCTGTTCCTGCAAAAGATCGCCCACCGTTTCGATTTTCAAGGCCACCGCCGTCACCCGCTCTTCAAGGGCCTGTACATCGGCGGTGGCGGCAATGATCGAGCGGGCAATGGCCTCGGCTTCGCGGCCCGCAGACCGGGCTTTTTCCGCCAATGCGCGCTGCTGTGCCGCCCGCTGCTCCAATTCCTGCTCGATAGCATCGAGACGGCTGCGGGGATCGCCTTCGGGGTTTTGGGCCGCACTGTTTGGCACGGCACAGGCCATTCCCAACCCAAGGATCAGGAGCGTGAGGGCAATGCGTCCGGTCAATATCGACAAAGGCATGCGCGCCCTCATTCCCGGTGATAAGGATGACCGGCGCTGATCGAAACCGCCCGGTATATTTGTTCTGCCAGCATGACCCGCACCAGCATGTGCGGCCAGGTCATTTTCGACAAGGATAAAAGCGCATCGGCCCGGGCCCGCATCGCATCGCCATGGCCATCGGCCCCGCCAATGGCAAAGGCCAGCGGCCGCCCCTGCTGCCGCCAGCCTTCCAGCTTTTGCGCAAAGCCAAGGCTGGTCAAATCCGGGCCCTGTTCATCCAAAAGAATGAGAAAAGCATTGGCGGGCAGGGCGGCGAGGACCTTTTCCCCTTCGCGGTGTTTTCTTTCCGCCACAGACAAGGGCTTGCGTTCTTCCACCTCATGGATGTCGGCCCCGAAAGGCAACCGGTCGAGATAAGCCCGGGCAAGCTGCGCTTCCGGCCTTCGCCCGGCCTTTCCCACCGCATAGATCGTCAGCGCCATGCCGCAGCCCCATGTTTAAACCAGCATCATGCCTGGTGTTTTAAGCGAGTGGGGCCGCGCGTTCAATGATCGCGTCAAGATCAAGGCCATCGGGCAGGGTGCCAAAGGCCCGCCCCCAATCCCCGCCAAGGCGGCTGGCGCAAAAAGCATCGGCCACAGCAGGGGGCGCATATCGCACCAGAAGCGACCCCTGCAAAACGAGGGCCATATCTTCGACCAGTCGCCGGGCGTGGCGCTCATCAACCGACCCTTTGGCAAGCTTTGTGCCCATCTGATCCATGGCCCGATCCAGAAACCGATCCGTGCCTTTTGCGGCATGGATTTCCGCCATCAGGGCTTCAACCGATTGCGGCGATTTATGAAGCGAGCGCAGCACATCAAGGGCGATCACATTGCCCGAGCCTTCCCAGATGCCATTGAGGGGGGCTTCGCGATAGAGCCGGGGCATCACCGTTTCTTCCACATAGCCAACCCCGCCATGCACCTCTAAAGCCTCGGCAATCAGAGGGGCCACCCGTTTATTGAGCCAGTATTTCGCCAAGGCCACCGCCAAGCGGCTGAAAGCCCTGGCCTGTTCGCGGTCGCCGCCCGCTGCTGCATCCTCGCCGCTCTCCCCGCTGCTTTCATCATAAGAACGGGCAATCCGAAAGGCCAGAGTCGTGGCCGCCTCCTGCTCGATAGCCATATCCGCCAGCACCATCTGCATCAGGGGCTGATCCACCAGCCGCCTTTGAAAGGCCGTGCGATGGCGGGCATGATGGATCGATTCCGCCACCGCCCTGCGCATCAGCGAGGCCGCCCCGATGGTGGTATCAAGGCGGGTATGATGAACCATATCGATGATCGTGCGCACCCCCGCCCCTTCATCGCCAATGATTTCGGCATAGGCCCCATGATATTCGATTTCCGATGAGGCATTGGCCTTATTGCCCAATTTATCCTTCAGCCGCTGGATGAACAGACGATTGCGCTGGCCATCGGGGGTCCATCGCGGCACGAAAAAACAGCTCAATCCCCCGGGGGCATAGGCCAAAGTAAGAAACGCATCCGACATCGGTGCCGAACAGAACCATTTATGACCGGTCAGTTCATAAGCCCCGGACGTCGCTACAGCCTTCGTGCTGTTGGCCCGCACATCCGAACCGCCCTGCTTTTCGGTCATCGCCATGCCCATGGTGGCCGATGCCTTATCGGCCACCGGCCGCGCCGCCCCATCATAATCCCGCGAAAGCAATTTCGGCTCCCACAAGTCCGCCAGATCAGAATGATGGCGAAGGGCGGGAATGACCGCATAGGTCATGCTGAGGGGGCAACACACCCCGGCTTCCACCTGATGCATCAGATATTCCAAAGACGCATGACGCACATGCCCGGCTTTTTTTGCGGTCCAGGCCACCGAATGCTGACCATGCGCCATGCCCAGCGCCATCATCTGATGATAGGCCGGATGAAAGCGCACCTCATCGATGCGCTGGCCATAGCGATCAAAGGGATGAAAATCCGGCGGATGGCGATTCGCATCATCACCGGCCTGCAGAATCGCCGCATCCCCCAAAGCCGCACCATAGGCATCTGCGGCCTTTTGGGCATCGGCATCGCCTTCCCGGCCCACGGCTTCGATCAAAGCGGCATCGGCGGCATAAAGATTATAATCCACCAAAGGCGGAGGCTGATTGGTCACCGCATGGGTGGGCAAATCGGCCATAGGACGAAAAGGGGGACGAAAGGGGGACATAAGGCGTTCCTTCAACAAAGGACCAGAATCCTGATCAAGATCGAACAGGAAAAGTTGAACAAGCTTAAACCCCCAAACAAAGCGGGAAAAGGGTGCAGCCATGCTTGCCTGCCGATGATGGCGGCGCTATGCAGCCTTGTTCGGGCCATGAACAGCCCCAAAACCATTGAACACGAAATCCCAAAAGGACCAAAAGCATGAACCCAGCCGCGCCGCCCTTGCGCTTTCACAATGCCCGCGCCGTGGTTACCGGCGGCACATCCGGCATCGGGGCGGCGGTGGTCAATGCCCTGATCAAGGAAGGGGCGCGGGTGGTTTATTGCGGGCTTCCCGAACCCGAAGGGTCCACGGCCCAACATTCGGGTGAAACGGCAATCGCGCCGGTTCGGGTGGTGCCCCATGATCGCGCTTTATGCCAGCCCTGTGATGTGCGCGATGATCGGCAAACCGGGGCTTTCATCGCCGCCGCCCGCCAATGGATGGGGGGCCTTGATCTGGCGGTGAATTGTGCGGGCATCAGCCATGCCCCGCAAAAGCTGGCCGATCTCAGCCCCGAAACCTGGCGGCAGGTGATGGCGACCAACGCCGATGGGATTTTTCATGCCCTGCGCCATGAAATCCCCGCGATGCTGGAAAGCGCCCAATATGATCAAATTACCGGCCATCCGCCAGAAGAAGTGCCGGGCCGCGCCATCGTCAATATCGCCTCGATATTGGGCACCCGGGGGGCACCCTGGATGGCGGCTTATGGGGCCAGCAAACATGCGGTGGTAGGCCTCACCCAATCAGCAGCCCGCGATTATGCGACCATGGGGCTGCGGATCAATGCCATCTCCCCCGGCCCGGTGGAAACCCCCATGCTGCACAGGGCTTTAGCGGATATCGGCCATGATCACAGCAAATATGCGGGCGGCTTTCCCCCCGCAGGGCCGGGGCAGCCCGCCGATATCGCCGCCGCCGTGCTGTTTTTGCTGAGCCCGGATGCCCGCTATATCAATGGGGCGAATCTGAGCATCGATGGGGCTATCACCGCGATCTGAGACCCCTTAGCACGGGCATTCAAAGACGCAATCCGCGAGGAATGAGCCAGCGCCCCGCCAGATCGAATGAGCCCGTAACCAAAAGCGCAAGCCCGGCCGCCGGGATCGCCCCTTCTAAAATGAGGCCCATATCATTGAGGCGGATACCCGTTAAAATCGGCTGACCCAGACCGCCTGCCCCGATCAAGGCCCCCAAAGTGGCGGCCCCCACATTGATCACCGCCGCCGTTTTGATCCCCGCCAATAGGGTGGGCAAAGCAAGGGGCAATTCGATCCGCCACAAGCGCGCCCATGATGATAAGCCAAGGGCCCGCGCCGATTCCTGCAGATCCCCACTGATGCCAGTCAGCCCGGCATGGCCATTGCGCACGATAGGCAGCAACGAATAAAGAAACAAAGCGGCAATGGTGGGGGCCGCCCCCACCCCCAAAAGCGGGATCATGAATACGAAAAGGGCCAAAGCCGGAACCGTTTGCAAAAGCCCCACAAAGCCTAGAATCGGCCCCCCCAAAGCGGGCAGGCGAAAAGCCGCGATGGCCAGCGGAACCGCTACCAGCAAAGCCGCCCCCAAAGACACCGCGACCAGCGCCAGATGTTCGAGACTGCGGCCCCACACGCGTTCCAGCCTTGATTGCGGGGACGCAAGAATGGGCGCCGGACCGCTGCCATCATCCACGAAATCCGCCGCCACCCGGCTTTCGCTGCGCTGATCGATCTTCACTGCCTTGTTCATCGCCCGCATCTGATCGCTGCTGATCTGCCCTGCCAAACCCTGCAAGATGGGGATCAGCGCGGGATGGCTGCGGGCCAGATCAAGACGATAAAGAAACACCGCCTCATAACGGGGAAAAAACCGCCGATCATCATCCAGAACCGCCAGATCGTAAAAGGCGATTTCCGCATCCGTACTATACACATCGATGATGTCGAGTCGTCCCGCCGCCAGCCCGCGATAGGATAGTTCATGCTGCAGGCCATTGGCGGATTGAGGCAGACCATAGACCCCCTTCAGCGCCCGCCAGCCATCGCCGCGATCAAGAAATTCATTGGAAAGGCCGAACACCAGATCGGGCTGCGACCGCAGATCGGAAATCTGCTTCAACCCACGCTTTTGCGCCATTTCCGACCGGGTGGCGAGGGCAAAGCTGTTTTCAAAACCCAAAGACCCGGTGATCCCCAGCCCATCGCGGGCCAGCCGGTCGCGCAAAGCTTGCGCATCGGGCAGATCCTCACCGGCATAGATTTCATGGCGGATGGTGCCCGTATAATCGGGATAGATGGCGATTTCACCGGATTTGAGGGCATCAAACACAATGCGCGTGCCCCCCAAAGCCCGGCGATGGGGCAGATCGATCCCCGCCCCCTGCAGCTTCAACCGCAGGATTTCCGATAAAATAATCGATTCGGTAAAGGCTTTCGAGGCAATCACCGGCTGATCGGCCTGCGTTTCCTGCCCCATGGCAAGAGGGGGTAAAAACAACAGGACCCCTATCAGCATGATGACCGCTGCTTTCATTCCGCCCCTCCGATCATCAGGCCCCGCTGGGCGCGGACAAATTCGCTGACGAACGGCTCGGCGGGATGATGGCACAAATCATCAAAACTGCCATCCTGAACAACCAGCCCATCGCGCAATAAGATGATCCGATCCGCCAGCCATGCGGCTTCCGCCAGATCATGGGTAACCAGAATGACCGTTGCCCCCACCGTCTCGAAAATCCCGCGCAAATCCGCCTGAAGCTGAAAGCGGATCATGGGATCGAGGGCCCCCAAGGGCTCATCCAGCGCCATCACATCAGGGCCGAGCATCAAGGCCCGCATCAGGCTCACCCTTTGGCGCTGGCCGCCCGATAATTCCACCGGATAACGCGCCAGTTGATCGGGCTCCAGATGCACCAATTGAGCCAGTTCATCGAGGCGGGCGGCGATCTTTTGACGGGACCAGCCCGCCTGACGGGCCATCAGAACCACATTCTGCGCCGCCGTAAGATGGGGAAACAAACCCCCGCTTTGGATCACATAACCAAAGTGCCGACGATAGGCGCGGATATCATGCGCCCCCAAAAGCTGCCCGCGAAACAGGATCTGCCCGCCGCTGGGGGCCACCAATCCCGCGAGCAGGCGCATCAGCGTTGATTTGCCGCAGCCCGAGGGGCCGATCAGCGCCACCCGCTCCCCTTCATGGATCGCGAGATCCAAAGGCCCAAGCGCCCGGTGCGCGCCATAATCGCGGCTCAATTTTTCCAGCCGATAAAGGGGATGATGATCGGGCGCTGTCATCCCATCAGCTTAATCAGGCTTCGCGCAAAGCGCTACAAGGAACAGCGAGGCCCGCCTTCAAAGCGCTGTCATCAAGCGCTTTTCCGTTTTATATAAGCGACATGGAAAGTCTGTTCATCCAATATGAAGCGATCATGCGCCTTGCCGCCTTTCTTGGCATGTTCGCCCTGATTGCCGGAGCGGAAATCATCCGCCCCCGGCGGGCTGATGTGGATCGCCGCCATCGCTGGCCGCTCAATCTGGGAATGGTGGTGCTGGGCAGCCTTTCCCTGCGGGCTTTGGGGCCGTTGATCGCGGTTTCTGCGGCGATCTGGGCGCACAAGCACGATATCGGCCTTTTTCATGCCCTTGATTGGCCCCATGGCATCGAAATATTCCTGATGGTCGTGCTTTTGGATCTGGCGATCTATGCCCAGCATGTGGCCTTTCACAAAATTCCGTTTTTATGGCGTTTGCACCGGATGCATCATGCCGATCTCAGCCTTGATGTGACCAGCGGGCTGCGCTTTCATCCCCTTGAATATCTGCTGTCGATGCTGATCAAAAGCGCCGTGGTGGTGGCTTTGGGGGCGGATCTTCTGGCGGTGATTTTGTTTGAAATGCTGCTCAATGCCACGGCCATGTTCAATCATGGCAATCTGCGCCTGCCCCGGCGCCTTGATCGCTTTTTGCGGCGGCTGATCGTGACGCCCGATTTTCATCTGGTCCATCATTCTGTCACAAGAGATGAGCATGATCGGAATTATGGTTTCAATCTGCCCTGGTGGGATTATGCCTTCAAAACCTATAAAGCCGCGCCCGATCTGGGGGTGGATGGCATGATCATCGGCCTCAAACCCTGGCGTCGCCAAAAGGAATTGGGCTTTTGGGCGCTTTTGATGATGCCCTTTTTGTCGGACAATGTTGAGGGTGGGGTTGAGGGCGGGAAAAAGCCGGACGAGCGCATGAGGACTGATCCATGAAAACCGGGAAAAAGCTTTATCTGATGCGCCATGCCAAGGCCGGCGATAAAAGCCCCGAGGGCCGCGATTTTGATCGGCCACTCAATGCGCTGGGGGTGCGGGCTGCGGGATTGATGGGCGCGCATCTCAAAGAGTGCGTGAACCCGCCGAAGATTTTTTTATGCTCGCCCGCCTTGCGCACCCGCCAGACGCTGGAAATCGTGCAGGACAAAAGCGGCTGGCAGGCCCCGATAAACCATGCCCCCGATCTTTATGCCGCCACATCCGATGCACTTTTGGCCCAGCTTGCGCACTTGGATGAAAGCATTTCGATTGCCATGATCATCGGCCATAATCCCGCCATTCATGATCTGGCCCAGCTTTTAGCGGGGCGCGGCCGCACCACCCTCATTGAAAGCCTTGAAAAGCGCTATCCCACCGCTGGATTTGCCGAAATCGAGCTTTATGAAAGCCGCTGGTCCGAACTGCGCACACAGGCAGGCCATGGCCGTTTGGTGCGATTCGATCTGCCCCGCCATCTGCCCTGAAATTCATTGGCCATCATCGCCTTTCTTGACGGATGCGATCACTGCGCCTAGGTATTCCGGCAAACCCCCTATGAGCCCGGATATCATGACAACACGCCCCATTCTCACCTGCCTTGATCCTGTTCTGCGACAGAAAAGCGCCCCCATCGAACGGGTGGATGCCGATCTCGATCATCTGATCGATGATATGCTGGAAACCATGTATGAAGCCCCCGGCATCGGGCTGGCCGCCGTGCAGCTTGGGATTTTGCGCCAGCTTCTGGTGGTTGATGTGGCCGATGATGATGAAGGCCGCCAACCCCATGTGCTGATCAATCCGCAGATCATCTGGTCATCGGATGAACGCTCGATCTATAATGAGGGCTGCCTTTCGGTACCGGATTATTATGCCGAGGTGGAGCGCCCCGCTTCATGCCGGGTTGCCTTCATCAATCGTGAGGGCAAGGCCGATGAAATCGCCGCCGATGGCCTGCTGGCCACCTGTTTGCAGCATGAAATCGATCATCTGAACGGGGTGTTGTTCATCGATTATCTGTCGAAACTGAAACGCGATATGGTGATCCGCAAGCTGGCCAAGATCCAGCGCGAAACAGTGACGCTGTGAGCCGATGACCCCCTTGCGTCTTGCCTTTCTGGGAACGCCCGACTTTGCCCTTCCCACCCTGCGCGCCCTGCATCAGGCAGGCCATGAGATCGCCGCCGTTTATACCCAGCCGCCCCGCCCCGCAGGAAGGGGGCAGGCCCTGCGCAAAAGCCCTATCCATCTTTATGCCGAACAGCATGGCTTGCCGGTTTTTACGCCCAGGCGATTGAAAAGGGCGGATAATGTAGCGCAGTGGCGGGCTTTGAACCTTGATTGTGCCATTGTCGTTGCCTTTGGCCAGATTTTGTCGAAGGATATTCTCGATGCCCCGCGTCTGGGCTGCATCAATGTTCATGCCTCGCTCTTGCCGCGCTGGCGGGGCGCCGCGCCCCTGCATCGGGCGATCATGGCGGGAGATCGCCAGACCGGGCTTTCCATCATGCGCATGGACGAGGGCCTTGATACCGGGCCGGTGCTGATGCGCGAAACCCATGCCATCGCCCCTGATGACACCACCCAAAGCCTTCATGATGCGCTGGCCGAGAAAGCCGGGCCTTTGCTGCTGAAAGCGCTGGATGGCGTGGCGAAAGGCAGGCTTGAGGCCATCCCCCAAGCCGAAGAAGGCATCTGCTATGCCCATAAGATCGACAAAAGCGAATCGATGATCAACTGGGATGACAGCGCCATCGCGATTGACCGCAAAATCAGGGGGCTGACCCCCTTCCCCGGTGCCTTTACCCTTTTAAACGGCGAGCGACTGAAGATCTTGAAGGCCGAAATCGTCTCCCCAACCGATCCATCTCTTAAAGCCCCGCCTAAAGCCCCGCCCGGAACAGCGCTTGATGATGCCCTGACCATTGCCTGCGGGCAGGGTGCCTTGAAGCTCATTCATCTGCAAAAACCGGGCCGGGGGGCCATGGATGCCGCCAGCTTTCTACGCGGCCATGCCATCCCCAAAGGCACCCGCTTCGGCCCGGCCATCGCGGCGCCCACCAAGACCATGCACCCCGGGGATGAATGAGGATGGCCCGGCGGTTCAAGCTGCTCATCGAATATGATGGCCGCCCTTTTGCGGGCTGGCAAATTCAGGCCAATGCCCCCAGCATTCAGGCGGCTCTGACCAAAGCCATCCATGCCTTTACCGGCGAACAGGTGATCGTGCATGGCGCCGGGCGCACCGATGCCGGGGTTCATGCCAATGGGCAGGTGGCCCATGTGGATATCGAAAAGGCCATCAGCCCGCAGCGCTTTCTGGGCGCCATCAATCATCATCTGAAGCCGCATCCCATCAGCGTTTTATCGGCTGAAATCGTGGGGAATGATTTTCACGCCCGCTTTTCCGCCCGCCGCCGCAGCTATCGTTATGAGATCATCAATCGCCCAAGCCGATTGAGCTTTGCCGAAGGGCTGGCCTGGCATGTCAGCCGCCCGCTGGATGCCGATGCCATGCAGGAAGGGGCCAATCATCTTTTGGGGCGGCATGATTTCACCACCTTTCGCCATAGCGCCTGTCAGGCCAGATCGCCGATCCGAACCCTTGATCTTTTGCGGGTGGAACGCCTTGATGATCGCCTGCATATCCATGTTTCTGCCTTATCATTTCTGCATCATCAGGTGCGATCCATGGTGGGCAGCCTTGAATTGGTGGGGGCGGGAAAATGGCCGCCCATCATGATGAAAGAAATTTTGGAAGCGAAAGACAGATGCGCCCTGGGCTTTAACGCCCCGCCCTTCGGGCTTTATCTCACCCGCATCGATTATTGAATAATGTATAAATATTTCGCAATATAGCGTCTGTTTATTTCAGTATCTTTAAGCATATATTTCATCTATATTTCCTGAAGGTCCTATAAAATTCTGAATTTATAAACCCCCCTTAAAGATTCTAAATTTATTCTTATCGCCTGATTCAAAAATCTGTGATCACCCGTCACGATCGGTAACCTTTTTATGTCTGCCAAAAATTCAGACAACGCGATTCCAAGCAGCGCAATCAAAACGCTTCTGGCGCAAAAAGGAACTGCCGATGAAGCCCAGCGCCAATCTTTGGCGGAATTTGTGGCAAATTCTTTTGCCCGCAATGATCTGAGCGATGATGAAAACCGGATCGCGATTGAGATTTTGCATCGCTTTGCCCGAGATACCAGCGAAAGGGTGCGCACGGCTCTTGCCCATTGTTTGGCCCATACCCCGATTCTGCCAACGGATCTGGCGCAAAAGCTGGCTTATGATGTGGTGCATGTTGCCGAACCCATTTTGATGCACAGCTTATCGCTCACCGATGAGGATCTTATGGCCATCATCTGCATGGATGATGGCCAGAAACAAACCGCCATCGCCAAACGATCCGATCTGTCGCATTCGGTGGTTCATTCTCTGATCGAAAGGGCGCAGGAACCGGCGGTTGAAGCGGTTCTGGACAATAAAACAGCCCGGATCGCGGGCGATGATGCCCGCCTTGCGGCCCAGCGTTTCAGCAAAAGCACGGCTGTTCTGGCGGCCATCGCCAGACGCCATGATCTGCCCGCCGATCTGGCCGCCGATATCGTGCTTCATGCCAGCGCCGGGATCAGGGCTTTGATCGAGGATCAGCTTGATCTGCCAACACCCTTCATCGAAAATCTGGTTCTTCGTGTGCGCGATGAAGCCCTGCGCGGGCCTTTGGGATCGGCCTTGGGGAATCATCTGCTCGCTATTCTGCGCCGCCTTCATGATCGCCAGCAGATCACCGACAGCCTTGTTTTGCGAATCACCCTTTTGGGCGACAAAGACATGCTGGAAGCCGCCATTGCGGTGCGCGCGGGCATGGGTCTGGTGGCCGCCCGTTTGCAGCTTTATCATCGTGGGCCCCAGGCTTTTGCCGATCTGATCCAGAAGGCGCGCTTTGCCCGGATGCTGCAACATATCCTGAAGCTGGCCCTGCCTTTATTGCGCGAAGCCGAAGATCGCAAGAGTTTCGACAGGAGCCGCTATCAAACCCGCCTTTCCTATAATCTGGTGCATAATTTCAGGACCATAGCCCCCGGGCCGCCGGAAAATCTGATTGCCCAGATCCTTCATCATGCGGAATGGCAACAAGCCAAGACCTGATGATAAAGGCTGCCAGAACCGCTGGTTCGGCGGGTGCCTGTGGCGTGCTATCATCATGGGGTCGTTTGTTTTGCTCTTGCCCGAAAGGCCGCGCCATGAGCCTCAAAGATCTGTATCCGATCGACGCCCCCGACCATCATGATGTGATCAATCGCTTTGCCACGCGCTTTGACTGGCGCTTTGATGATGGCCGCGAGAGCCTTTTGGGGCTTTATGAAAAAGGCAAGCGCAAGCAATGGAATGCTGTGGATCGCATCGACTGGTCTTTGGAGCTTGATCCCGAAAACCCCCAGCAGCTTCCCGAGCAGGTGCTGCCCATCTATGATGCCCCCTGTTTTCTGCAGCTCAGCCGCGCCCGCCAGATCGAAGTGCGCTGCGCCCATCAGGCCTGGACCAATTCCCAATTCCTGCATGGCGAACAGGGTGCGCTTTTATGCGCGGCCAAAATCGTGCAAAGCGTGCCCGATCTGGACAGCAAATTCTATGCCGCCACGCAGGTGATGGATGAAGCCCGCCATGTCGAGGCCTATCAGGCCCTTTTGCATAAATTCGGCCGCGCCTGGCCCATGAGCAAACCCTTGCAATCCCTGCTCGATCAGGTGCTGGAGGATAACCGCTGGGATATGACCTATCTGGGCATGCAGGTGGTGATCGAAGGATTGGCGCTGGCCGCTTTTGCCATGGTCCGCGATCAGGCGCAAAATCCCCTGGCCCAACAGGTGAATGCCTATGTGATGGAGGACGAAGCCCGGCATGTGGCTTTTGGCCGTTTGGCCCTGCGCGATTATTATCCCCAATTGAGCGAGGCGGAACGCCGGGAGCGCGAGGATTTTCTGATCGAAGCCTGCTATCTGATGCGGGATCGTTTTGAAGCTCGCGAAGTGTGGGAACACCTTGATCTGCCAGTGGAAGACTGTGTGGCGCATCTGCGTGACAGCGCCACCATGCAGCAATTCAGGGGCTTTTTATTCAGCCGCATCGTGCCCATCGTCAAGGATATCGGGCTGTGGAGCCAGCATGTGCAAAAAGCCTATCACGAGATGGGGGTGATTTCCTTTGCCGCCATCGATATCGATGCTTTGCAAAAGCGCGATGAAGATATTGCCGCTGAATTCGATGCCCGCCGCCAGCATGTTGAGGCCACCATCAAAGCCGCCCATGGTTAAAGCCGGACCATCAGGAAGCCCTTAACGGCGGCCCCGCACCGACAAGGCGAGCTTCAAGCATAAGCGCGCGGTGAGGGTTTCCGCCGGCATGCCGGTGGATTTGCACTGGATTTCCGTTTCCAATATCAGATCAAGGGCGGCGGCCAGACGATCCGGTGGCCAGCGCCCCACATCGCGCAAAAAGCCATCGCGTTCCTTGAAAAACAAGGGCGGGGCCAGCCGCCCGGCCGCTTCACTGGCAGACAAACCCTTGTTCATATGGCCCCGCACCAGATGCAGACGCATCAACCGCGCCTGCAAAACCCGCAGCACGGCAATCGCGCTTTCACCGCTGATCCATGCCTTTTCCAGCAGATAATCAAGGGCCGCTGCCTCGCCACCGGTCACCGCTTGCGCAATTTCAGCCAAGGTGAGCGCCGCCGCATCCCCCACCGATGCCCGCACATCGTCCATACTGATCGTGCGGTCAGGATCATCCCCCTTATAAAGGATCAGCTTTTCGATTTCGCTGCGGGTGACCATGCGATCATTACCCAGATGCGCTGCAAGCCAGGCCAAAGCATCGGGGCTGGGATCAAGCCGGGCATCCTGAAAAGCCCGGCGTAAAAGATCCACCAGATCGCGCCCCTCATCGGCATAGCAGGCAATCGCCAGCAGATGATCATCCCCCTCAAACAGCTTTCTCAGTTTCGAGCCTTTGCCCAGATCCCCCGCCATGGCCAGCAACAGGCTATCGCCCGCATGCAAAAAGGCATCTTCAAGGGCGGGAACCATCGCATCGCTGGCCCCATCAAGGCGGATCAGCCGTCGCCCGCCAACCATCGACAGGGCCGCCATTTCATCGGCGAGAATCGATCCCGTGGCCTTGACCATATCCGGGCCAAGGCGCGCCACCCGAAAGGGATCGGCCAGATCTTCCACGATCTGCCGCCCGATGGCATCGGCATATTCACGGCCCAGCCCTTCATCCGGGCCATAAAGCAAAACACCCCGAATATTGGGCGACAAGGCCCGCAAAGCTTTTTCGGTCTGCTGTTTTGTGGCCTTTACCATGGCGGGTCCCTATCTACGATCTGGAATGGCCAAAAACCATTGCGGCCACCATCCCCCGAACCGGCATGGGATTAAGATGGGTCTTTCTGGCGGAAATGCCGGGCAAGCCGGGACACGATCCGATCAACGATCTGATTGGCCGTGCGTTCGCGCGCATCCCTTTGGGCCGATAAATTGGCGAAATCCGATTGCACCACATCATAGGTCATCCACGCGCTGAGATCATCGGCCACAGCCACATCGCCGGTTTTCAGATCCACCAGCGTGATAAGGGCATCGAGCTGAAGCTTCTGGCGGGTGATCGCCCGATCCTGACGAAAGGCAAAGCCTTCGAGCTTTTCATCAAGATCAACCCGCAAACCATAGCGGGGCACATCCGGCGTGCCCCGGGGGCTGAGCATCCCGATCAGCCGATTGCGCACCTGCTGGCCCAAACGATCCCCGGGCTGGGCCACCTCGATCATGGCAAACTGGCTGGCCAGATCCTGATAAGACTCGCTTTCCCCGGCAGGCTGGGGCGCATAAATCGGCGAAAAGCCGCAGCCCGTCAAAAGCAGGCTGGCCAAAAGGGGCAGGAAACAACGATGAAGGCAAAAGCGCATGGCGGATATCACATCTGGCTTAAATCACGATATTGACGATACGATTGGGCACGACCACGATCTTGCGAACGATTTTATCGCCGATGGCACGGCGCACCTTGTCGGATGCCAGTGCCAAGGCTTCCACATCGGGGCCGGACGCATCTTTCGCACAATCGATGGTATCACGCAATTTGCCGCCCACCTGCACGCCAATGGTAACGGATTCCTCAACCAGCAAAGACGGATCGGCCTCAGGCCAGGGGGCGCCGGTCAGCATGGTTTTATGGCCTAAGCTTTGCCACAGTTCTTCGGCCAGATGCGGCATCATCGGCGAAACCAGCCGCACCAGCATTTCCAAAGCCTCGCGGTAACAGGCGGGATCGATATTCGGCACATCGGCAGCGGCAATGGCATTGGCCAATTGATAAAGCCGCGCCACCGCCCGATTGAGATGAAGGCCGGTGATATCGCCCGTCACGCCCTCGATCGCCTTATGTACCGAACGCCGCAAATCAAGGCTGTCACCGGAAAGATCGGCGCGCACCGGCGTGTCCGGGGGCACCAAAGCCCCCTGGGCTGCCGACACCAGACGCCATAAACGCTGGGTAAAGCGCCACGCCCCTTCGATGCCGGTTTCGGTCCAGATCAGATCGCGTTCCGGCGGGCTATCAGACAGCACGAACCAGCGCGCCGTATCGGCCCCATATTGATCGATGATATCATCAGGATCGACCACATTGCGCTTGGATTTGCTCATTTTCTCGACCCGACCGGCAGAGATTTTGAGGCCGCTATCAGATCGGATCAGGGCTCCCGCATCATTTTCCCGCACAAGGCTTGGGAAAACCCACTGCCCGGCTTCATCGCGATAGGTCATGTGATTGACCATGCCCTGGGTAAACAGGCCCGCGAAAGGCTCTTCCAGATCAAGATGGCCGCAACGCTTCAGGGCGCGGGTGAAAAAGCGGGCATAAAGCAGGTGCAAAATCGCATGTTCCACACCGCCGGTATATTGATCCACCGGCAACCAGTAATCGGCCGCCGCCCGATCGATGGGGCGATCGCTTTGGGGCGCGGTAAAGCGGATGAAATACCATGAGCTATCGACAAAGGTATCAAGCGTATCGGTTTCCCGCAGGGCCGGTTTCTGGCATTGCGGGCAGGTGGTGTGCTTCCAATCGGGATGATGGGCGATGGGATTGCCCGGCTTATCGAAAGAAATATCTTCGGGCAGCACCAAAGGAAGCTGATCGCGCGGCACCGGTACGATGCCACAATGCTCGCAATGGATGATCGGGATGGGCGTGCCCCAATAGCGCTGGCGGGAAATCCCCCAATCGCGCAAACGGAAGGTCACCTTGCCCCGGCCCCAACCACCCTTTTCGGCCAAGCCGATCACATGGGCCTGGGCATCCTCGATGCTCATGCCATCCAGAAAATGGGAATGAGCGAGCCGCCCCGGCCCGGTATAGGCTTCCGCCCCCACGCTGAAGGCATCGGGTGATTGATCATGAGGCACCACCACCGGGCGCACGGCAAGGCCATATTTGCGGGCGAAATCCAGATCGCGCTGATCATGGGCCGGGCAGCCGTAAATAGCCCCGGTGCCATACTCCATCAACACGAAATTGGCCACATAAATGGGCAGATCAGAGCCCCCCGCAAAAGGATGCCGGGCCACAAGGCCGGTATTGAAACCTTTTTTCTCCGCCGCTTCCAAGGCTTCCTGCGAGGTGCCGGAGCGCTGGCATTCCTTGATGAACGCCATCAGATCGGCATTGGTTTCCGCGAGCTTCAAGGCCAAAGGATGATCCACGGCC
Organism: Iodidimonas sp. MBR-22; assembly: GCF_029946565.1. Classification (NCBI taxonomy): domain Bacteria; kingdom Pseudomonadati; phylum Pseudomonadota; class Alphaproteobacteria; order Iodidimonadales; family Iodidimonadaceae; genus Iodidimonas; species Iodidimonas sp. MBR-22. Next base: position 136,184 of record NZ_JARKVQ010000001.1, on the reverse strand, counting down.
ACGGCACAGAAACTGGCCCCGAAAATAGTATCGGGGCGGGTGGTATACACCTCCAGCCGATCCTCAAGACCCTCGATTTCAAAGCTGAACTGCAGGCCTTCCGAACGGCCGATCCAGTTTTCCTGCATGGTCCGCACTTTTTCAGGCCAGCGTTCCAGCATCTTCAGATCATCGAGCAATTCATCGGCAAATTCGGTGATTTTCAAAAACCATTGCGACAGTTTGCGCCGCTCCACCGGGGCCCCGGACCGCCAGCCGCAGCCATCGATTACCTGTTCATTGGCGAGCACGGTTTGATCCACCGGGTCCCAATTCACCCAGGATTCCCGGCGATAAACCAGCCCGGCATCCATGAAATCCAGAAACAACGCCTGTTCATGGCCATAATAAGACGGATCACAGGTGGCGATTTCCCGGCTCCAATCAATGGCCAGCCCCACCTGTTTCAACTGGGTGCGCATGGCGGCGATATTGTCATAGGTCCAATCGGCGGGATGGGTGCCCTTTTCCATCGCGGCATTTTCAGCCGGCATCCCAAAAGCATCCCAGCCCATGGGATGCAGCACATTATAACCCCGGCTCATATAAAAGCGGCTGAGCACATCGCCGATGGTATAATTACGCACATGCCCCATATGAATCCGCCCCGAAGGATAGGGAAACATTTCCAGCACATAATATTTCGGCTTGTCGGGGGTCTGTTCTGCACGAAAAAGCGCAGCTTCATCCCACTGGCGCTGCCATTTTGCTTCCGTGACTTTAGGATTATAACGCGACATATATCTTCCTGGCTTTTCTTCGGCTGATCTTGATGATGGGCCCCTCAATCAAGGGCTGGCAGGAGCATGATCAGTATTTTGTTTTTTGACGTGGCGCAAAGCCCGGCCTGTTTCGGCGGATCATATTGCCTCAATTCCCCAGAGAATCGATCCGCAATTCCCGCGCACGCTTCAGGATGGCATCTTCAATCTTAAGCTCGGTGCCCGCCCGGAGCGGTTCATTCACCCAGATGGATGATGCATTGCGCACCTGCCTTACCACGCTCACCTTCAAGGTATCGGCACGCAACTGGCCCCCCAGAATAAAGGCAGAGACCTTCATCCGTTCATTGGGCACATCGGGATGCACATACCAATCGGTGATCAAGGCCCCGGCGCGGGGATCCACATCAACCATCGGCATGAAAGACAGGGTTTCCACCGCCGCCCGCCATAAATAGCCATTCACCCCCGATGATGTGGGTTCAATGCGCACATCTTCCTTGTCACCGCCAAAAATGCCGCAGGCGGAGAGCGTGGCCGCTGAAAAGGCAAGGCCGATGATCGTCAGGACGAGTCTGATAGTCATGATATCCCTTCACACGCGTCGTTATCCGGATTGTCATCCAGAATGCTGTCAAATGCGGCTATATACCGGTCCTTAGGGCAATTGACCAGCGTTAGAAACCCCAAGCCCCAGATCACAGCCCAGATCGCCCCCCAGATCATGCCGTGCATAAGTGCAACAGGCCATGGCAAAAATAAGGGCAGCATCTGGATTTCGTTGAAATGAAATGGTAATCTCTTATCATTATCCTTATCTAAGGTTCGCTCTCATCCATGCCATTGCCCATGTGCAGATAAAAGCGGGTGCGGATGAAAGCAGGCTTGAACATAAGAGCTTGAACTTAAGAAAACAAAATCAACATAAGAGATCCGCTAAGGACTCTTTCAGGGAAGAAGACGCTTTTACCGTGAAACAGGCATTCCTCAAAGCATTGGCTCTTTTGGGTATGTTCGCCATCTGTATCACAGATGGTGCTGCGGAACAGGTGCCGCGGTTCAAATCCAGCGGCTTCCTTCAATCTCTTGATCTTTTTGCTGATCAAAGCGCCACTTTGCAAGGTGACGATCAAAAGCCTGATCGCCTGAAAATCGATTTTGCCTTTCGCGGCGAGCAAATGAAGGAAGAGCCGGGCTTTTTATATCTGCGCGATGAAAGCAGCGATCAGACGGGCGATATCGCCCCCTTGCAATCGGCGTCTCATGCTCGCCCTTCTACCAGCTTCACGCCACGACTCAGCGCCTTGGGTGGACTTGATCGCGGGGTTGATCCCAATGGCCGGGCCCGCACCCTGAGCAGCTTCACCCCGCGCTATGCCGGTTCTGAAATGAGCTTGAGCTTTGCGCCGCGCGAAAACAGCGCCCCGCGCGAACAGATCAGGCTTAAGATCAATTCCGAATATCTTCTGGAGCAATCCCCCGGTTATCTGGCCGCCGGATCAGGGCATTTCGGCTCGGGGGCAGCGCTTTCTCCCTATGATCGGGAGTCCATCAATATGGGGATGAGCGTGGGCTATCTGGGCTTTATCATCGGTGCCAGCATGACCCGCGAATCGGGCGGGCTGTTGCAGGATGTTGATGGGTTCAATATCGGATTCGGCTATGCCTGGTCGGCCTTCACCACCCAATTATCGGTGGGGGAATATCATCTGAGTGGAGATGTGCCCGGCTTTGAGACCGGCTATGATCGCTATCACAAGCTGGAATTGGGGGCCGCCTATGCGGTGTCTGAACGGCTGCGTGTTTCGGGTGGGGTGCGTTTGTTCGATTATGGCGCACGCTTTAGCATCAATAGCGATTCGGCAGAACGTTCGGGCCTGCTTTATCTAGGCACCCGCTTCAATTTCTGATCCCGTTTTTCGTTTTTAGGTTATTGCCTCAGCGCCTGTTTTGGCGGCATCGGGCGGCCAGATGGCCAAAGCGATCTTCGTGGAATCCACTGATCGCGGCAATGCCGCACAAGCCGGGCGGCAGGCGGTGGATATTTTGGCTGTTGATCCCGCCCAAGGCATACACCGGCAATCGGCTTTCGCTGATCATACGTGCCAACCGATGCGGCCCCAGGGTTTTGGCACCGGGATGGCTTGATGTTTGAAAAACCGGTGAGCATAAAACCGCATCACAGCCCAGCCGCCATGCCTGCGCCACGGCCCGCTGATCATGGGCGGCTGCAGTCATGATCCAGCCCGGCTTTCTCAGCATCCTCCCCCTTCTTTCCAGCATCCCCCCCCTTTTTTCCAACATCCATTGCGGCCAGTGAACGCCTTGCGCGCCACAAGCCCGCGCCAAAGCCACGTCGCCCGCCACCAGAAGCACCAAGGAGCGCGCCCTTGTAATAGCGGCCAGCCGCTGCGCCAGCCCAGCCCGATTTGGGGCCTGATAAGCCCGCAACAAAACCCCGCTGCCCGGCAAAAGCCGATGCAAAACCCCCATCATGGCCGGGCTCAGATCGCGATCAATGATATAAAAACAAGGCGGCAGGGCCTTGACCAAAGCCATTTTGTGTTTCACCTGAAGCCAGATAACTGTTTGGAATGGGATGATGATGCCAAAACAACCCTATAGCGCTGATGATGTGGCTGGCAATCTTGCTGATGTCAAAACCCGGATCGATGCCGTGATGCTGGCTCAGGGCCTTGATCGCCCCCGCCCTTTGATCATTGCCGTTTCAAAACGCCAAAGCGCCGATCACATCCGCCGGGCGCTGGAGGCCGGGCATCGCCATTTCGGCGAAAACAAAGTGCAGGAAGCCCAGGACAAATGGCCCGCCTTGTTGCGCGATTATCCCGATGCCCGGCTGCATCTGATCGGCCATCTGCAAAGCAACAAGGCCGCTGATGCCGTGGCCCTTTTCGATGTCATTGAAAGTTTGGATCGGCCCAAACTGGCCCATGCCATCGCCAAAGCCTTGGGGCAACACAACAAACAACCCAGCCTTTTCATTCAGGTCAACACCGGCGATGAGCCGCAAAAAAGCGGCGTGGCCCTTGATGAATTGGATGATTTCATCGCCCTGTGCCGCGATGATCTGGAACTGCCCATCACCGGTCTGATGTGCCTGCCGCCCGTGGATGATGATCCGGCGCTCCATTTTGCCCTTTTGGCAAAGCTGGCCCAGCGCCATCATCTGCCGCAGCTTTCCATGGGCATGAGCGGGGATTTTGAACTGGCAGCCCTGATGGGGGCAAGCCAGGTGCGGGTGGGCACGGCAATTTTCGGCCCCCGCCCCGATTAGGAAAGGCGATCAGATCGGCACGATATCGATTTCCTGCACTGCGCCCATAAGGGCGGCCAGCTTTAAAAGATCATCAGGCCGACAGGCCACACAGCCCAAAGTGGGCGGCAGGCTTTCATCGGTCATATGCAGAAAAATCGCGCTGCCCCGCCCCGGCACCACCGGCTGGCGATTGAAATCGAGCACGAAGAAAAGATCATAGCGATGATCGGTCCGCCATAAATCCTCATGGCTGACGGCAAAGGGTTTTTTGATGAGGCGATTATAATCCGGGCTTTGGGGATCATCACACCAGCCCCAATGCGCCTCGATCACTTTCAGCGGCAAAGCACAGGGCGGCGGGGCCAGGCGATCCGCCCGGTAATAGCCCATCTCCAGCCCATAGCGCCCCGCAGGTGTGGCCCGATCCCCTTCCCGTGCTTTATCTGCGGGCACGATCCCCGCCCCGCCCAAGGCGCAGGGCACCACCAGATCCCCAAGGCCAAGCCAACCCCGGCTGGCCCCAATGGGCGCGCGCACGGTCATGATCGGGCTGGTCATAGAAAATGCCCGGTTTTATCGCGCTTTGTGGCCAGATAATGGGCATTGTGATCATTGGCGGGGAAGCTGTGTTCCACCCGCTCCAAGATGGTGACGCCCTCATCTTCCAGCCCGCTGACTTTTGCCGGATTATTGGTCAACAGCCTGATTTTCGTAAAGCCCAGGGCTTTCAGCATCGCCGCTGCCGGGGCAAAAACGCGCTCATCCGTGGCAAAGCCCAAGCGCAGATTGGCATCCACCGTATCATGGCCAAGATCTTGCAGGGCATAGGCTTTCAATTTCGCGATCAGGCCGATCCCCCGGCCTTCCTGCGCCAGATAAAGAAGGAGACCGCCACCCGCCGCCCTGATGCTTTCAAGGGCCCCGCGAAACTGGCTGCCGCAATCGCATTTCAAAGACCCCAGCGCATCGCCGGTGAAACATTCGGAATGAAGCCGCACCAGCACCGGTTTCGAGGGAGCCGGATCACCCAGCAGAATGGCGAAATGCTCGATCCCGCCGCTGATCGGGCGAAAGGCAATGATCCGGCTGTCCACGGCCCCCTCGATAGGCAGGCGGGCATCGGCAACGATGCGCAAATCCGCTGTCTGGCGATCATCGGCTTGAGCGATCTTTTCTTTTTCCACCCATAAAAGGCCATGATGATCGGCCAGTGCTTGCGGATCACCATCCAGCGGAAAGATGAGCGCTGCCGGCAAAAGCCGGGCAATTTTCAAAAGCCGCAGCACCGCTTCGTGAAGATCGGCGGCAGCCGGATCATTATCGATCATCTGAAACGGCCCCTTCAAGGGGGCGGCCAGATCAAAAGTGGGATCGGCCAGCGCCCGCATTTGCGCCGGGCTCAGCCAATCGGGACAGGCCAAAGGCACGGCGGCGCGGCCCTTATGGTGAATTTTCAGGACTGCCGCCCGTTCGCGGCTGATCAAAAGCTGCGCCCTTCCAAAAGGGGCAAGCTGCGCCAAACGCTGGGGATCAGCCATTTCCGCGGGGAAAACGACAAAAACCGGCGCGCCATTCCCGATGCCTCGCGCCCCTGGGCCATCGGCGATCAAAACCGGCAAACCCCGGCGCAAATCCCCCGCTGCCCGGCCGATGGCGACCATGTCACGCTGTTGTGTCTGTAAAAAGGCTTTACCTATCGCCATATCCGGCTCGCTCTGGTTAAAATATGTTCTGTGTGTCATAGATAACGGGTGGCGTGCCGAAAGGCACCCTGAAGCTGTGACTTTCTTTAAAGCCCTTAACGGAAAGACGCATTCCCTATGTCGGTCAAACGAATTTTGCTTGTTGATGATGATGATGATCTGCGGAGCGGGCTGGCCGAACAGCTTGCGCTGCATGAGGAATTTGAACCCGCGGAAGCAGAAACTGCAACCCGGGGCATAGAAAAAGCGCGAGAGATCAGCCCTGATCTGATCATTCTGGATGTGGGGCTGCCTGATATCGATGGTCGTGAAGCCTGCCGCATGATGCGCAAAGCGGGGATCAAGGTTCCCATCATCATGCTGACCGGTGCCGATACCGATGCCGATACCATTTTGGGGCTCGAATCAGGTGCCAATGATTATATCTCCAAGCCCTTTCGCTTTGGTGTTCTGCTGGCTCGCATGCGGGCGCATCTTCGCCAGCATGAACAAAGCGAGGATGCCGTTTTCCAGATCGGACCCTATGTTTTCAAGCCCGCCAACAAGCTTTTGGTGCAGGAAGACAAGGGCACCAAATTGCGGCTGACGGAAAAAGAAACATCGATCCTCAAATATCTCTATCGCGCCGGGGGACAATCGGTCAGCCGGGAAGAGCTGCTCAATGAAGTGTGGGGCTATAATGCCGGGGTGACCACCCACACGCTGGAAACCCATGTTTATCGCCTGCGCCAGAAAATGGAGCTGGACCCATCCGATGCCCGCCTTCTGGTCACCGAACCGGGTGGCTATCGCCTCAATGCGGCAAAAGACGACTGAGCGAGCGGGCGCAGAAACCCCCTCAAGACAAGGGCAGATCGATATCGACGATGACCGGAGCATGATCTGATGGCTTATCCCAGCTCCGGGCATCGTCGAACACACTCATCCCCCGCAAACCATCTTTAAGGCAGGGGCTGACCCAGATATGATCGAGCCGCCGCCCCCGATTGGACGCCCGCCAATCCCGCGCCCGATAAGACCACCAGGAAAACAGCGGCTCATCATCCGCCACGAAATGGCGCATGGCATCCACCCAATCATGGGCTTTTTGCAAGGCGTGCATCCGTTCGGTTTCCGGCGGGGTGTGGCTGACCACCTTCAATAATTGCCGGTGCGACCACACATCGCTTTCCAAAGGCGCGACATTGAGATCGCCCACCATGATGCTCGGCTCATCCAGCGTTTTTGACCAGCCGATCATTTCATCAAGAAAATCAAGCTTATGAGCAAAGCGGGGATTCACCTCGCGGTCTGGCTCATCGCCCCCTGCGGGTACATAGAAATTATGCAGCTTCACCCCGCCGGGCAGGCGTGCCGCGATATGCCGGGCATCGCCCTTCTGGCACCAATCGGCGCTTTCAATCTCTTCGAGGGGCAAGCGCGATAAGGTCGCCACGCCATGATGATTGCGCTGTCCGGCGATGGCCTGATGAACATAGCCGCGCTCTTCAAACCAGCTGCGGGGAAATTGATCGGTTTGCACCTTGATTTCCTGAAGGCATAAAATATCAGGGTCCTGCAGGCTGATGAAACGATCCACAAGATCAATCCGGGCCCGCACGGAATTGACATTCCATGTGACCAGACGGGCGCGTTTCGATGGCCGGTAAGCCTTCGATGCTGTGTCATAGGCTGAAGCTGTCATCAATCGGGGTCTCTTTTCAGGGAAAATAATTCAAAAAAAGCGCCATTCATCAGAAAATATTGAGCGTGCCGCCCATGATGCCCACGGGCCAGCGGCCATGCTCGAAAATCCTGAATTTATAGCTGATGGCATGATCAGGATCGCCGCCCGATGCCAAAAGCAGGGCCGCCTGATGGCACATCTGAACAGCGGCACCGGTGGCCGCGCGAACAAAGGCTTCATCATCGATCAACAAAAAATCCCGCACCTCCTGGGCAGCAGCCTCGGCGCTTTGGGCGGCTTTAGCAGCAATATGGGTGAGCACCAGTTCCAGCGTTTCTTCATCCACCTCGGCCAAAGCATCCTGCAAAACCGCCATCCGCATCAATTCTTCCGCTTCCCACGCGGGGCTGTTGAGATCGATGCTTTCCGCCGCCCCGGCTGCATCCTCCCACAAGGGCAGGATTGCCGGCTGTGCCTCGGGAAAGCCCAAAGCATCGCAATAGCTTTGGCTATCGGCCATGAGGGCTTTGCTCATGGGATCGCCCACCGCCCGAAACCACGGGCAGCGCTCGATCAAGCTGGTGAGCCGCCCCACCCCCGCTAAGGTCGGATAGCGTTCAAAAACCTCGAAAGTCTCTTCGTCTGATCCGGGGTCTGAAGGGATATCTGATCGGCGATCGGTCACAGGATCAAATCCTTTGGTCCATGCATGAAAGCCCCGGCATGGGGATATCGGACGCCTTCATGCCATAAGAAAAATGCCCGGTCGAGGGGGGTATCGACCGGGCACCGACGCTCAGTATGCGTCTCGTGACAGCCAGACCGGAAAGTGGGGGGCACAACTCCGGGAGGGGAAGGCTGTCACACAGCCGTACATAACGACCCACTATGGCATTTCAAGGGCGCAGAGCCGGTGCGTGGACAATTTGTCTCACCTTTTGGTGGAAATCCGGGACTGTCAGGAATTTCCCGTGCGGCCTCCAAATACCTCGGTGCTTATCAAATCAGCGCCCGCGCCGCCGCCGCTGCGATGGCAATGTGCGCGGATCTTTGAACGACCAAAGCTCTTCATCCGCCAGCGCCAGATTGAGTCGCGTTTTTTCCAGCCTGATTCGCGTCACCGCCCCTTGCCCGTCCATCACCTCCCAGCCGCGCAGGCTTAAGCTTGGGGGGCCATCGGGCTGCGACGTTTCCTCGATCAACAAGGTGAGATTGCCCTGTTGATTATTGGCAGGATCATCCACAGACACGAGAATGACCGATTGCCCGCCGATCTCAAGGCTGTTGACCATGGCATCCGCCGCCCGCAGATCGATCTTTTTCTGCACCAGAATTCCCAACGGCGTATCATCGATGGGCCAGCGTGTCACCTGCCCCACATCATAATCAATAAAGCTCAAAAGCGTGCCATCGCTCACCAGCAAAAGCGGTGTTTCATCAGTATATTCAAAGCGCAGCCGCCCCGGGCGATCCAAAGACAAAACCCCCCGGGTGATGGTGCCATTCTCGGCGATCTGAATGAAATCGGATTTCAGGGTATCGATCCCATTGAGGAACGCCTCAACCTTATCGATCCTTTGGGAAAGGCCATCGCTTTCCACATGCTGCTCACTCAACTCCGCCAGCGGCTCGCCTGGCTCTCCGTCACGATCCTGGGCCAAGGCATCAAGGCCGGCCAAGGATCCCAGCGTAAAAAACAATGCCGCCACCAGATCGCGCGCCATATGAAAACCCTTTCATCAAATCCGTGCATCCCGATCCCGATAAAGACAGAGTCCATCCGCGCCCATCAGGACAGGGGCTAGAGGAGGATTTAGGGCCCGATCGCGGCTTTTTAAAGGGCAAGACTGTTTTCACATGATCTCTTATCTTCAAACTTCTACTTTACCAGCATCTCAAAACGCGTTTCGACACTGCCCTTTTCAGCTTGCAATCAATTTTTATAGACAATCAGCTTAAGGTTTTTCTGGCGCGGTAAGGTCGAATTTCCCTTGTGCTGCCGCTATCGGTTCGCGGATCAAAAGCAATGGTTTTCCCACCGTTCCGCTTTTACTTATCAACTTTTTATCGAAGGTCTCTAAGGCATCAGCCACAAGATGAATCGCTGTAGCAACATGGATAGCGTCTTTAGGCTTAATACTATTATCCCAGACGAGAATTTGCGCAGATTCCGAAAGTTTACGCGTGACGTTGTAAACGCGAATGTAACTACGTCGAAAAAATTTTTGGACCAACTCTGCCTTGTCTTTTTGTACTCTCGGGCCACCGCGCATCCAAAGAACTTCAGCAAGGGTAAGTGCAGACGTCACTATGATGACCTCCCCTCGTTCAGCCCGCTCTAAGACATCTTTACATTTTTCGACCTTACCAGCCTCTGCACACAAGTGGCCTAAAAAACAGTCGCTATCCCAGTATATTTTCTCAACCATCATGCACTTGCCATGATACCCCTGACATCATCAGCGGATGGCAATTCCTGATCATCAGGAAGCACATCAATAACATCAGCTTCAATACTAATAGGCGTGCCGTCTTTGCGATAATGAATGCGCCCATCAATCTCGACGCGTTTCCTGAAGCTATCCAAAACAATTTGCATGAGTCCTTCCGGCACAACACAGTTAATGGCCTTAGGGTATAAATAATCTTTTATCCTGATCTTTATGGACTCGGAAGCATCAAAAATAGCTTCAAGACGTCCCTCTATCGTTCCAAAGTCGTAATAGTCAGATTCCCAATCTTCTCTCACAGTATTTGCAATACCGGCTTCAATAACAATGGGTTTTTTCTTGACCCAAAGATTCACACCTTTGCCATTCTGATATTTTGCGGCTAGGTCGGATAAATTCTTAAGGTGCCCTATGGCCTTCTCGGAAAGCCCCGCACCTGCAACATCACCGCGTTTAAGCGCCTCCAATCCATATTTGGCTTGTTTATATATATTCTCTACGCGAGAAATCGGTGCAGAAAGCCTAGGCTCAACGCCAATTAAGGAGGACCCTTCTCGAACTCTCACCGTCCAACCGACATCTACGCCGTCACCTTTTTGCGCATCTGTTATCTCGGACACATAGCCAATAAAATTTCGAGCAGCCGCCAAGAATTCTTCGGGGGACAAGTCGTCTCCCAAATCAATCGTAAGATCTGTTGGTATCTGGTCCGGCGTTGCCATGTGTTACACTTCCTGCACCCTTAACGCAGATTCTATGCGCCCAAAGAGGCACGGTAAAGTAATCTCTTACCTACTTTCTTAGAAAGCGCCATCCGCGCCCATCAGGACAGGGGCTAGAGGAGGATTTAGGGCCCGATCGCGGCTTTTAAAGGGCATCAGCCCTCATCATCCCGGGGTGGCACCAGAATTTCCCGCTTTCCGGCATGATTGGGGGCGCTGATCACGCTTTGATCTTCCATTTCCTCGATCAGCGATGCGGCCCGATTATAGCCGATGCGCAGCCGCCGCTGAATATAGCTGGTGGAAACCCGGCGATCGCGCAAAACCACATCCACAGCTTTGTCATAAAGCGAGGCATCGCTCTCGCCGCTATCGCCCGAAGGCCCGGGGATGAAGGGGCTGTCGAAGCCCTCGCTGGGCTCTTCGGTGACATCTTCCATATAAGACGGGGCGGCCTGCTTTTTCAGATGCTCCACCACCCTTTCCACCTCGGCATCCGACACGAAGGCACCATGCACCCGGGTGATCCGCCCGCCGCCCGCCATATAAAGCATATCCCCCATGCCCAGAAGCTGTTCGGCGCCCTGCTCCCCTAAAATGGTGCGGCTATCGATTTTCGAGGTCACCTGAAAAGAAATGCGGGTGGGGAAATTGGCCTTGATAGTGCCGGTGATCACATCAACCGAAGGCCTTTGGGTCGCCATGATGAGATGGATGCCCGCCGCCCGCGCCATCTGCGCCAAACGCTGCACCACCGCTTCCACATCCTTGCCCGCCACCAGCATCAGATCGGCCATTTCATCGATCACGATGACAATCATCGGCAAAGGTTCGAAATCGAATTCCTGTTCTTCATAAAGGGGTTGGCCGGTGTCTTTATCAAACCCGGTCTGCACCTTACGCTTGATGGTTTCATCATTTTCCCGGGCTTCGGCCACCCGCTTATTATAGGCGGCCAGATTGCGCACCCCGATTTTCGACATCGCCCGATAGCGTTCTTCCATCTCGCGCACCGCCCATTTCAAGGCCACCACGGCCTTTTTCGGTTCGGTAACCACCGGGGTCAAAAGATGGGGAATATCGTCATAAATGCTGAGCTCCAGCATTTTTGGATCGACCATGATCATTTTGCAGCGTTCGGGCGGCATCCGATAAAGCAAAGACAGGATCATCGCATTCAGGCCCACCGATTTTCCCGAACCGGTGGTGCCCGCAACCAATAAATGAGGCATCGAGGCCAGATCGGCGATCACCGGCCCCCCGCCGATATCCTTGCCCAGAATCAGCGGCAGGCGGGCAGTGCTGTTTTCAAATGGGCGCGAGGCGAGCAAAGCGCTCAAAGGCACCATTTCCCGAACGCTATTGGGCAATTCGATGCCGATGGCATTGCGCCCCGGGATTACCGCCACCCGCGCCGAGATCGCGCTCATGGAGCGGGCAATATCATCCGCTAAGCCGATCACCCGCGCCGATTTCACTCCCGGTGCCGGCTCCAGTTCATAAAGGGTCACCACCGGGCCGGGGCGGACCTGCACGATCCTGCCTTCAATCCCGAAATCATCGAGCACGGTCATCAAAAGCCGGGCATTCTGTTCCAGCGCATCCTCGCTTAAAAGGGCATCGGGATCAGCGGCTTTGGGCGCATCCAAAAGCTCAAGAGGCGGCAGGCGAAAGCCATCGAGATCGGGAAAGAGCGAGCCCTGGCGTTCTTTTTTGGCTCGCTTGCTTTCTTCGCGGGTTTCTTGTTTTCCGGCCTTTTTACGCTTGATTTCAGGGCTGGATCGGGGGGCATTGCGGCTTTTGGGCTGGCGCCGGGGGGTGGGGGCCTCATCCGTTTCACGCCGGCGCACCAAAGCCCATAAAGCCATAAAAAGCCGCCCGATGCCGCGCCCAAAGCGGCCCAGAACGGCCAGAACTGCGCGCCATTCCGCCCGCGAAATGCCCAGCGCTGCCAAAAGCGCCAGCACCCCCCCCACAAAGCCCACAAGGGCCGCAACCCAGCCCGGCGGCGCCCAGCCAAGGCCCGCGCCAAGACGATAAAACCAACTGGCCAGCCGATCCCCCAATAAGCCGCCATAGCCAAGACCATCAAAAGGCCAGGACCCCAGCAATGACAAACGGGCCGACGAAAAACTGAATGACGAAAAATACGATGCCGCCAAGGCAAAACACAAAGCCGCCACCGGCAAAACCAGAAGATGGGTCCAAAACCACGGAAGGCCGCGCGCTGACCCCACCCGCCAGCCCCAGCCCAGAAAGGGAAGCGCCAAAATCACCGAAGCCAGCCCCAGAGTTTGCAGCAAAAGATCGGCCAAAGCCGCGCCGGGAAAACCCAGAAGATTGCTCACCCCATCATCTGTAGAGCGATTGAGCGTGGGATCGGCAGGATCAAAGCTTGCCAAAGCCAAGATGATCGCCACCCCGATGGCCGCGATCAAAAGCCCGAAACATGTTTGCGCCCAGCGCTTCAGCGCCTGTATCATGGCGGCTGGCAGCAGTGGCGGTTTATGGGTATTGGCCTGTCCTTGCGCCACGCGCTTCATCCTTTTTGCCTGTTGCTTTTCTGCGGCATCTGTTGTTGATCTTGCCCCGTATCATCATCATGCGAAAATAAATGAGCCCAAGAGGAATGCCAACCCAATAGACGGCCCAAGAGAGATGACACAGCAAAGCGTTCAGCGCTAGACTATGATCATCATCTGCACAAGACGCCCGAACACAGGGTAACAGGAACGGATTTTATGCCTGATCATGGTGATATGAAGGTTGATATCGCAATTATCGGTGGCGGCATGGCCGGTTTGACCGCCGCCTGCGGACTTGCTCATTATGGGCTTGAGGTTGCCGTGATCGATGCCGCATCGCCGCCCGATCTGACCCATGAAGCCTATGATGGCCGCTGTTCGGCGATTGCTTTTGCCTCGGTCGAAATGTTTCGTGCCCTTGATATCTGGTCACCCTTGGAAGAAACCGCCCAGCCCATTCATGAAATCCGGGTATCCGACGGCGCTTCGCCCTTGTTTTTGCATTTCGATCAGGCCGATGTGGGGGATCAGCCCCTTGGTCAGATGGTGGAAAACCGGCATCTGCGTCAGGCCCTGTTTTTCCGCGCCGGGCAATTCCAAAATCTGCACCAGATCGCACCCGCACGCCCCCTTTCCATCAGCCGCGATGATCATCAGGCCGAAATTGTGCTATCGAATGGCCAGCATCTGGCGGCGCGCCTGATCATTGCCGCCGATGGACGCAACAGCAGCCTGCGGGCCGAGGCCGGAATTCCGACCCCGCAATGGCGCTATGATCAGGCGGGTATCGTTGCCAGCATCGATCATGAATTGCCCCATTGCGGCATTGCCCATGAACGCTTTTTACCCGATGGGCCTTTTGCCATCCTGCCCCTTAAGGGCAATCGCTCCTCTTTGGTGTGGACCGTGCGCGCCGATTGCGCCGAGGCCATCATGGCCCTGTCCGCCCGTGGTTTTGAGGCCGAAGTGCAAAAGCGGGTGGGGGATTTTCTGGGTAAAGTCAGCATTGCCGGGCCGCGATGGAGCTATCCTTTGGGTCTGCATATGGCCGAGCGCATCATCGATCAGCGCCTGTGCCTGATCGGCGATGCCGCCCATGGCATTCACCCTATTGCCGGGCAGGGGCTTAATATGGGCCTGCGCGATATTGCCGCGCTGATCGAGGTTCTGGTTGAAGCCGCCCGCCGGGGCGAAGATATCGGCAGCCCCTTTGTGCTGGAACGTTACCAGCGCTGGCGGCGCACCGATAATGTGACCCTTGCGGTTGTGACCGATGCTTTGAACCGATTATTTTCAAATGATATTGCGCCCATCCGGCAGGCCCGGGATCTGGGCTTGGGACTGGTCAATAAGATGCCTTTTTTAAAGCGGTTTTTCATCAGCCATGCCCGGGGCACGGTGGGCCATCTGCCGCGCTTATTAAAAGGCCAATCTGTTTAATGGATAGGGCCGTTTGATATAAGAACGGCTCAAGGGCGGTGTTTTGCTGTGGATAAGGTTTTGACCAATGGCCGATCTTCCCGCACCGGCTGATAATCCTGATACACAAATTCAACCCTGTAATCGATGGAACCAAAAGGCTGCCCGCCGCTGACCGCAAGGCTTTGCTGGCGGATCACCGGGGTGCCATCGGCCAGCCTTTCAAAGCGGATCACACCCGTCCCCTCATGGATCCGCACCAGCCAATGGGGCTTGAAAGACTCTTCGACCTTTAAGCGGATTTCTGTGACCAGCGGCTTGTTGGTGCGGGTATCAATCACCGCTTCACCAGAAATCCGGTCGGAAATATCGTCCCCCTCCAAAAGGATGGAACCCACGCCCAAACGCCTGATCTGATAGATGGATTGCTCTTTGGTGCGCGATAAAAGGCTGACCTCGCCATCCAGATAATTGAGGATCCGGCCATAGGTTTCGGGCGCCCCGCGTTCTTCGGATTGTTCATATTTGCGCAGATATTTATCGGATGGCGGCTCTTCATTGCGTTCCAGCAAAAGCCACTCTTCCCCATCCGGACGGGTGGGATCATAAGCCGCCCGGCGCTGCCGGGTTTTGCCCGAATTATCCGTGTAGATGCGAATGAGGCGGTAATCATCGGCAGAAATGCTGGCGGCTTCAGCGCGCACGGCCTCCAGAACCGGATCGGCCAAAGCCCCGCTTGCCCAAAAAACCAAAAAGAGGCCGATCAGCATCGACCGGATTTTGTTTCCAAACACCATCATTCTCCACATATCCGGCTGTATCGATCCTGATCAAGCCCATAGGTTACAGCATCATGATAGGGGTTTAGAAAATTGTGGATGAGCAGCCGATGAACATCCGGCTTTTAGGGCACGAAAAAAAGCCGATCAGGCCTGATCGAGCGCGCGGGCTTCATCCGCCAGCATAATCGGCACCCCATGGCGAATGGGAAAGGCAAGCCCGGCTGCTTCGCTCACCAGTTCCTGCGCCGCGCGATCATAGCGCAAGGTGGTTTTGGTCAGCGGACACACCAGAATTTCCAGTAATTTCGGATCGATCAGATCTTTTTCCATCGGGGCTGTCCTTTATGGGGATCACAATCCCCCTGAACAGGCATGAGGGGGCATGAACGGGCCTTCACACACGGCACGGTTTAATTCGGTATTTGAGGCGGGCGATCATCATCCTCATCAATCGTGGGATCGGCAAGGGAGAATTCCATCAAAGTGATCATGGTTTGGGTTCGCTCGGTCAGGCTGCGGGCTTCGAGCAAAGCCTGCTTTTCGGCGGGCTCGAACGGACAGATCATGGCCAGCGAATTGACCAGAAGCTCATCGGGCGCCTTTTCAATGGATGACCATTCAGCATTCAGCCCGCGCTGTTCCAAAAAGCGGGTGAGGCTACCCAAAAGGGCATCGCGATCCACCCCGGCGCGGCGGGCGGGAATGGCCCGATCCGTTTCAAAATCGCGATAATCCACCTTCATCTGGCGATAAGGCGTAAGGCTGGACAATTCTTCTTCGATGCGAAAGCGGCTCACCCCCTTGAGACTGATGAGAAAGCGCCCATCATCGGTTTCCGCAAAAGAGCAGATGCGCCCGGCGCAGCCGATCTCATAAAGGCCCGCCCCATCATTGCCCTGCCCGCCTGCGATGGCCTGAGGCGTGCTGCGGGGCTGAACCATGCCGATGATACGATCCGATCCCATAGCATCACGGACCATCTGCACATAGCGGGTCTCGAAAATATTGAGGGGCATTTCACCGCGTGGCAATAACAGCGCCCCAAGCAGCGGAAATACCGGTATCACGGTCGGCAATTGCTCTTCACTCGGCGAGACGGATTCAGCCATTGTCTCTCTCCACCTGAAAGTCTTCATTCCTATGAACGGTTCCAACAGCAAAAAAGATCATATCAGGAAAACAAGACGGACGATAAACGCCGCCGCCAACGCAAGGTAAAGGGATCGGTTGGACCTTTTGATTCAAATAATTTCAGCAAAGCTGCCCGGGCCGCCCCCTCATTCCAATCGCGATCCGTGCTGATGATGGCAATCAGATGCTCGGCCGCTTCTTCCGGGCGCTGATACGCCGCCAAAGCCCGGGCCAGGTCAAAGCGCGCCTGATGATCATCCGGTTGCGCCCTGTGAGCAGCTTCCAGGCTATCGAGATCGCCCACTTCTTTTGCCAGATCGGCCAGTTCCAGCGCCGCCCGCGCCTTCATGATGGCGGGATCATTGGCTTTATCAGCCGGAATATCAGCCAATAGGGCCCGGGCTTCCTCAAGATGCCCCAGAGCCAGATAGGCCTGCGCCATCCCCCCCAGAATGCGGCTGTGATCCGGCTCGGCATGGCTCAGCCCCCCCAAAATACGCAGGGCTTCGGCAGGCTGATTGGCATCAAGGGCCGCAAAGGCCTGATCGATCATGGCATCGAGGCCATCACCGGGATCGCCTGAAAGCTTGATCAACTGATCGATGAAAGCCCGCACCTGGCTTTCGGGCAGGGCCCCTTGAAAGGCATCCACCGGCTGGCCCTTATAAAAGGCATAAACCGTGGGCACGGATTGAATCTGCAATTGCGCGGCGATATCGCGATTTTTTTCGATATCCACCTTGATCAGGGCCACCTTGCCCTTATGCCCCCGCACCAGCGTTTCGAGCATAGGGGTAAGCTGCTTGCAGGGCGCACACCATTCCGCCCAGAAATCGACCAGAACCGGGCGATCCTTCGAGCCTTCCAGCACATCCTTCACAAAAGAGCGGGCATCGGCATCCCGGATCAGATCATTTTGTGCGGAAGGTCCTGATGCTCCAGACGCCGAAGAAATAATATGGTCCATTTTTTCCTGTCCTTCAGGGTTTGCGCCTGTTTTTTTGCCGGTCCGCTTCAAAAACGCAGGGCAGCCGCCGCCATCCATCTATAGGTATCATGGCATATATGAAACACTTGGCCGGTTTTTAACATCTTTTGAGAGATTGACCAGACAAGAGATCGCTTTCTTATCCGTCAAAAGCCCTCTTTTTCGCTGGACTCTCACCCCCAAGGCCCTTATATCGCCTGCCGGTAACGCTGATCCCGGTTTTGTCTTACCCGGTTTGAGAAAAAAGTCTGTTGCATCCTTCTTGCCGATGCGTATAGTCCCGGCGTTACCCGGTCATTGGCCGGACCCATATGCGGGCGTAGCTCAGGGGTAGAGCACAACCTTGCCAAGGTTGGGGTCGTGAGTTCGAATCTCATCGCCCGCTCCAGTTTTTAAAAACCAGTCGCTCAGGCCAATCGGTCAGAACGGCTGGTTTTTTATATCCGGTGGATCGGCAGGCCCTGTGGCTTTTTCGGTGATTTTGAGGCCACATCGGGGTTGGGACCCGGATTAGGCCCAAGATTAAGCCTGTGAGGGGGTCTGAGGGCGGTGAAAAAATGCCCCACCAAAAAGGCGGCATCCTGCTCGATATCATATTCATCAGGCGCGCGCAGATAATCGGTATGAAGGCCGCGCATCAGGCCATACAGCCCCAAAGCCAAAGTGCGGGGAGAGGCCCCCGCCGCCGGCAAAATCCGGCCATTTCCGTGCAAGCGCGCAAAAAAATCGGTGAGCGACCGGATCACCTCGGCGCGGGCCGTGTGTTCACGCTCAACCAAACCCGCCATATCGGCCACATATTCGCATTTCAAAAGCAGAATCGTATAAACCCGGCGCATCTGTTCATCATGATGCATATCGATCAGGCAATTGATGCATAAAGCCTGCAGGTCATCGAGGCTGTCGGTGCTATCGAGAAGCTGATAAAAGCTGCGCTCCATCGGCATCCGCACCCGATCAACCATGGCATTGAACAGATCGGATTTATTTTCAAAATGCCAGTAAAGCGCCCCCCGGGTGACCCCGGCAGCCTGCGCAATCTGCTCAAGACTGGTGCGCGAAACCCCCCGCTCCATAAAAACCCGCTCGGCAGCATCGAGCAGATTTTCCCGCGTTTCATAGGCTTCCTGCTTTGTGCGCCTGACCATCATCCACCCCCAATCAAGAATTTTACTTTACATACATTTAAGAATGTATATTAATGCGCCCCATGGTGCAAGGCCAGCATGATGAGCCTTTAATTCATAACGCAGCGACCGGAGATCTTTTATGTGGCGTGAACGACAATCGTTCCCCCTCAGCCTTGTGCTGGCTGGGGTTTTGTTCCTGTCTGCCTGCGGTGAAAAGGGCGGCAATGGACAAAACGACAATGGCAATCAAGGCCCGGTCGCGGTTGAAGCGATGACCATAAAGACCGCTGATATCGCCATCGAGGATGTTTATTCCGGGCGCACGGCGGGATCATTGGATGCCATCATCAAAGCCCGGGTCGAAGGCACCTTGATCGAGCGCCCCTATAGCGAAGGGGCAAAAGTGAAGGCCGACGATGTGCTGTTTGAGATCGATCCCGAACCCTTCGAGGCAGCGATGGAGGAGGCCGAAGCCGCACTTTTGCAGGCGCAAATCACGCTGAGATCGGCCGAACGCACATGGGAACGCGCGCGCGATCTTTATGCGAATAAAAATATCAGCGAACAGCGCCGCGATGATGCCTATACCAATCGCGAAGTGGCCATTGCCGGTGTTGCTTTGGCGAATTCCCGGGTTCACGCCGCCCGGATCAATCTGGATTACACCACCGTGCGCGCCCCCTTTGATGGGGTGACGGGGACCGAGATTCAATCCGTGGGCAACCTGGTTGGCTCCACCCCCGAAAACAGCGATCTCACCCGGCTCACCCGGCTTGATCCCCTTTATGTGGATTTTTCCATCCCCGATGAAAGCTGGCTGATGCTGCAGCGCCTGCTGGCCGATGGGCAGCTGATCAAATCGGTTGATGGCCCGCTAAACGCCCGGCTGGAAACGGCGGATGGCCGGATGCATGCGGCAGAAGGCCGGGTGGATTTCACCGCCGCCACCATCGATCCCACCACCGGCACCGTTAAAGCCCGGGCCGTGGTTCCCAATCCCGATCATCATCTGTTACCCGGGCAATTCGTGCGGGTTCATCTGGGGGGATTGACCCGGCCTGATGCCATCGTCATTCCCCAAACGGCGGTGATGCAGGATCAGAACGGGGCTTATGTCTATCGCATCGATGCGCAAAATATCGCCCAGCGTGCGGCGATCCAAACCGGCCCCCTTTATCAGGATGGCTGGATCATCGACTCAGGCCTGAAAGCCGGTGATCAGATTGTGACCAAAGGGCTTTTGCGGGTAAGACCGGGGCAATTGGTGGCCCCGGAAACCACAGACCGCAGGCCATCGAGCGCCCCGGTCAATGCGACTGAAAAGGGGAGCCGCGGCTGATGTTTTCCCGCTTTTTCATCAATCGCCCGGTTTTTTCCGGCGTGTTGGCGATCGTCATCGTGCTGGCCGGGCTGATCGCGATGCGCAGCCTGCCGATCGAGCAATATCCCCAGATCATCCCGCCCGAAGTGGTGGTGACGACCAGCTATCCCGGCGCCAATGCCGAAACCATCGCCACCACCGTTGCCGCCCCCATGGAGCAGGAAATCAACGGGGTGAGCAATATGATCTATATGCGTTCAACCAGCACCAATGGGGCGCTGTCGTTGAATATCAGCTTCAAGATCGGCACCGATCCCGATCAGGCCGCCATCGATGTCAATAACCGGGTGAAAATCGCCGAAGCCCGCCTGCCCGAAGAGGTGCGCCGGCAAGGGATCAAGGTGGAAAAGCGGGGCAGCTCCATCCTTTTGGTGGTGGCCATGACCTCGCCCGATGGACGCTATGATTCCACCTTTATCAGCAATTATGCCCTTTTGAATGTGATCGATGAATTAAAGCGCCTGCCCGGTGTGGGGGATGCCGCCCAATTTGGCGCCCGTGATTATTCCATGCGGATCTGGCTGAAGCCCGACAAGCTGGCCCAATATGGCCTGACCGCCGCCGATGTGGCCGCCGCCATCCGCGAACAGAATGCCCAATTTGCCGCCGGGCAGTTTGGCCAGGAACCCATGGCTGCCGATCAGGCTTTTACCTATAGCGTATCCACCCGGGGGCGGCTGATCGAGCCATCCGAATTTGAGCAGATCATCCTGCGATCCGATGCCACCGGGGCCAGCCTTCATCTGGGGGATGTGGCCCGGATCGAGCTGGGCGCCCAGCAATATGGCCAAACCGCCACCGCCCTTGGCAAAACCGCCGTGCCCATCGCCATTTATCTGCAGCCGGGTGCCAATGCCCTGGAAACAGCGGCGGCCGTTTCTGATAAAATGGATGAGCTTTCCGCCCGCTTTCCTGAAGGCATTGCCCACACCATCCCCTTCAACACCACGATGTTTGTGAAGGTCTCGATCCAAGAGGTGCTCAAAACCTTTGGCGAGGCGGTGATCCTCGTGGCCCTTGTGGTCTTTTTGTTCCTGCAGAATGTCCGCGCCACATTGATCCCCCTGCTGGCCATCCCGGTCTCGATCATCGGCACCTTTGCCGGCATGTATGTTTTGGGATTTTCCATCAATCTGCTGACCTTGTTTGGCATGGTTCTGGCCATTGGCATCGTGGTGGATGATGCAATCATCGTGATCGAAAATGTCGAGCGGCTGATGACATCGGAAAAGCTCGATTCCAAAGCGGCGTCGCTGAAAGCCATGGAGCAGGTGGCCGGGCCGGTGATCGCCATCGTGCTGGTTTTATCGGCGGTGTTTGTGCCGGTGGCCTTTCTGGGTGGGCTGAGTGGTGAGATGTTTCGGCAGTTTGCCGTAACGATTGCGGTTTCTGTGTCTATTTCAGGCCTTGTCGCCCTCACCCTCACGCCCGCTTTATGCGCCCTGTTGCTCAAGCCCACCCATAAAGCCCCGGCGGCCCCCTTTCGCTGGTTCAACCGGGCTTTCACGAAAACCACTGATGGCTATATGGGTGGGGTTTCCGGGCTTTTGCGCCACAGCGTTTTTGCCTTGCTGCTGTTTAGCGGCCTGATCGGGCTGACGGTTGTGCTGTTCCGGCAGGTGCCAGCGGGACTTTTACCCTCGGAAGATCAGGGCTATGTGCTGATGGCCTACCAATTGCCCCCTGCCGCATCCCTTGCGCGCACAAGGGACATCACCACAACCATGACCGAAAGGCTGATTGACGACGCGGCGGTGAAATCGGTGGTCACCGTATCGGGCTTTGACATCCTCACCTTTGCCCAGAAAACCTATAGCGGCGTCTCTTTCGTGCCGCTCAAGGATTGGTCGGAACGCATGGAACCCGGGCAAAATGCCCAGGCTTTGGTTGGTAAATTCATGGGCATGGCCTCGGATTTGAAGGGGGCGCAGATCTTTGCCTTCAATCCCCCGCCGATCAATGGCATCAGCATGACCGGCGGTTTTGAGGGCTATTTGCAAAATCGCGGCGGACAAAGCAGCGATGCGCTGGCCGCCATGGCCAACAGGCTGGTGGAAGCCGCCAATGCGCGCCCCGAACTGCAAGCCGTGCAATCCCTGTTTTCGGTGGGCACCCCGCAATATTTCATTGCCCTTGATCGGGAGAAAACACGGGCGCTCGATATTCCCATCGATCAGGTTTTTGCGACGATGCAAAGCACCTTTGGCAGCCTTTATGTCAATGATTTCACCCTTTATGGCCGCAATTATCGGGTCAATCTGCAATCCGAAGCCGATTTCCGCCGCACCCCTGATGATCTGCGCCATGTTTTTGTGCGGGCGCAAAATGGCGATCTGGTGCCTTTGGCCAGCCTTGTGCGTGTGGAGCGGATCGTGGGGCCTGATGTGATTGATCGGTTCAACAATTTTCCGGCTGCGAAAATCATGGGCGAACCCACGCCGGGCTATAGTTCGGGCGAGGCTTTGGCCGCCATTGAAGCCGTGGCTGGCGAAATCCTGGATGAAAATTACAGCCTGGGCTGGATCGGCTCCACTTATCAGGAAAAAGTGGCCTCGGGCAGTGGCGGGCTGGCGTTCGGTTTCGGCATCATCATGGTGTTTCTGATTTTGGCCGCGCAATATGAACGCTGGACCCTGCCGATTGCCGTGCTCACCGCTGTGCCCTTTGCGGTGTTCGGGGCGGTTCTGGCCACATGGCTGCGGGGGCTGGATAATGATCTTTATTTCCAGATCGGACTTTTGACCCTGATCGGGCTTTCGGCGAAAAACGCCATCCTGATCGTTGAATTTGCCATGCTGCAAAGAAAAGCCGGGGAATCGCTCAAAGAGGCCGCCCTCAATGCCGCCCGCCTGCGCTTTCGCCCCATTGTGATGACCTCCCTTGCCTTTACCCTGGGGGCCGTTCCTTTGGCGCTCAGCACCGGAGCCGGGGCATCGAGCCGCCATGCCATCGGAACCGGCGTCATTGGCGGCATGCTCGCCGCTACCTTCATCGCCACCTTCTTCATTCCGGTGTTTTTCAAGCTGATCAGCCGGCTCACCGATAAGGATGCATGATCCATCGCTAACAAGGATTGCGCCCTTTCCCTGAACCGGCCACAATCGCTGCGTGAACGGCCAAACGAACGCATGATCAGGATTAAAGGGCAGGAGTGCGGATGACTTTCAGTGTGGGTTGGGAAGAATGGGTGGCACTGCCGGATCTGGCCATTCCCGGCGTGCGCGCCAAGATCGATACCGGCGCACAAACCTCGTCCCTGCATGCCTTTTCCGTTCATCCCTTCAGAAAAAACCAAGCCGATTATGTCCGTTTTGGCCTTCACCCCCTGCCGGAACGCCCGGAAATCGAGATTTTTTGCGAAGCCGAACTGATCGGCCAGCGCGAGATCACCTCATCCAATGGCGAGACAGAGCTGCGCCCCATCATCCGCACCCATGCCCGATTGGGTGATCGCCTCTGGCCCATTGAAATTTCCCTGACCAATCGCGAAACCATGTCTTATCGGATGCTTTTGGGGCGGCGCGCCCTTGAGGACGGCATTCTGGTGGATGTGACCCGATCCTGTATTCAGGGCAGCCTGGATCTATCGGTTTATGATCATCTGCCCCATGTTCATGCCGCCGACCGACCTTTGCGGATTGCTTTGCTTCATGGGGCCCCCGGGCTGGCCATCTGCGAACGGATCATCGAAGCGGCACAGGCGCGGGGGCATGAAATTCACGCGCTTGATGTCAATCGCTGCTATATGTCGGTTGAACAGGGCCAGCTTCGGGCACATCTGAATGGCGAGGCCCTGCCCCGCTTTGATATCGCCCTGCCCTGGCTGACCGCGACCGATCTGGTTTATGGCCTTGCCCTTTTGCGGCAATTTGAAACCAGCGGCATTCGCAGCCTGAATAATTCTGCGGCGCTTGCCGCCTGCTGGGATCGCCTTCATGCCAGCCAAAAGCTCGCCCGGCGGGCCATTCCCCAACCCGATATGGGCTTTGCCAATGCCACTGACAGCAATGCCCATCTGGTGAAGCTTTTGGGCGGCGCGCCTTTGATGCTGAAAATTCTGGAAGGCAGCGAAGATCGGGGCGCGGTCATTGTGGATACGCGGAAAGCGGCGCAATCCGTGCTGGCGGCGATGCGGGGTTTACGGGCGCATATATTGGTCCAGAATTATATCGCCCAAGCCAATGGCGCGGCTTTGCGCTGCTTTGTTCTGGGGCGAAAAATTCATGCCTCTTTGCTTTTGCAGCCCGATCCTGAGGGGAAACCCCCCCTGAGTCAGGGCGATATTTCCCCGCGCCGGGCTTTGAAAGCCCGGCCCACCGCCCTTGAACGAAAGATTGCCAGCAAAGCCGTTTCCGCTCTGGGCCTGCAAGCCGCAGTGGTGGATCTGGTGCGATCCGATGCCGGGCCTTTGGTGGTGGATGTAGATCCGATCTGCGATCTGGAACAATTTGAAACCGTGACCGGCCTTGATCTGGCCGCCGCCCTGATCGGCCATCTGGAAGATCGCAGCGGCCGCAATGGACGCCACTGATCAATTCATCTTTTGATTGCCGATCTCGCCTTGCACCCTTATGCACAATATGAGATGAGCAAAAGACTGATTTTCTCAGGCAAAAAAGCCGATGCGCTGTTCATATATCCTCCCCTTGATGGCCACCGCCCCTTTTCGGGCTAAGGGGGCCTGTGCCTGCCCGGCTGATGCCATGATGCGGCCTTATGAGGGGGGAGCCTGAAGACAATGACACCCCTTATGACCACCCTATTGCCCCCCGATAATCAATTTTTTGGATGAATGAGATGGATGTGAACGGCTCGAACCCCTTTGAGCACAAAGACGCAGTGATCGCCGAGGTGATCCAGATCGCAGGGAAAAATGCCCCGAAAAAAGAACGCGACGATTTTCTGCGCTTTCTTGATGTTTTTTATGCCCATGCATCGCCCGATGATGTGATCGCTCAATCGCCCGAGACCCTTTATGCCATTGCCTTTCATCTGTGGCAGATGAGCGCCACCCGAAAAGCCGGGCAGCCCAAGATCGAGGTTTTCAACCCACGCAGCCTGAAAGGCGGCTGGGGCACGGCCCATACCGCCATTGCCATCGTCAATGATGATATGCCTTTTCTGGTGGATTCGATCACCGGCGGTTTGGCCGTTACCCATCGCTATCGCCTCCATGCCGTGCATCATCCCATTGTGATGATGGATCGCGATGAGACCGGAAAACGGCGGAAATTCATCGGGGCCGTCAGCTTTGAACGGGGCCATGAACGCGGCGATGGCCGTGAATCATGCATGTATATCGAGATTGATGCCCAATCCGATCCTGCCGTGCTCGAAGATATCAAGCGCGTAATCGAAACCATTTTGCATGATGTGCGCGCCAGCGTGAAAGATTGGCGGGCGATGATTGCCAAAATCGATGAAACGGTGGCATCCTTAACGGTTAATCCCCCGCCCATCGATCCTGATGATCAGGAAGAAACCATCCGCTTTCTGCGCTGGCTGGGGGCGGATCGCTTTACCTTTCTTGGCTATCGGGAATATCGCTTTGATGGCGATGCAACAGACAGCGATTTCCATGCCGTGGAAAAATCGGGCCTAGGCATTTTGCGCGATCCCAATCGGTTCATCCTGCGCGGCACCCAGGGGCTGACCGCCATTTCCGCAGAAATCCGCCATTTTCTGGCCCAGCCCGATAAGCCGGTGATCATTACCAAAGCTAATGTGAAGGCCACGGTGCATCGCCCGGTGCATATGGATTATGTGGGGGTCAAAATCTATAATGAAGAGGGCGGGGTGATTGGCGAACGCCGCTTTACCGGCCTTTTCACATCCCAGGCCTATGCCGAAAGCCCCTATGACACGCCGCTTTTGCGCCGCAAGGTGGAAAATGTGCAAAAGCGCGCCTTATTCGATAAACGCAGCCATGCCGGTAAGGCCCTGCGCCATATTCTGGAAACCTTTCCCCGCGATGAACTCTTCCAAATCGAGGAAGGGCGGCTTTTGCGCACCGGCCTTGGGGTTTTGCATCTGCTCGAACGGCCCCGCCCCCGGGCCTTCATCCGTCGTGATCAATTCGAACGCTTTGTTTCGGCTCTGGTTTATGTGCCGCGCGATGTTTATCATTCCGGGCTGCGTCAGGCGGTTGAAGGTATTTTATGCGATGCCTTCAATGGCGAGATATCGGTTTATTACGCCCAGCTTTCCGATGATGTGATGGCCCGCTGGCATTTCATCATCCGCACCAAGCCCGGTGAGGTGCCACAAGCCGATGAGGCGATGATCGATCAAAGGCTGGCCGAAGCCGTGAAGGGCTGGCCTGAATTGCTGCGCGAACATCTGGTGGGACGCCATGGCGAAGAGGATGGAATCCGTCTTTATAATCGCTATGGCCAGATTTTCTCGGTTGGCTATCAGGAAGATTTCGATCCCAATCATGCTGTGCTCGATATTGCCAAAATCCATGCCCTGCGGCAGGGCGAAGGCATCGGCTTTGATCTCTATCGCCGGGAAACCGACCGCCCCGATGCCCTGCGGCTCAAGATGTATCATGATAGCGAGATCATCCCCTTAAGCGAATGCCTGCCGATGCTCGAACATCTGGGCCTCAAGGTCATCAGCGAACATGCCTATGAATTGGAGCGCGAGGAAGGCGGCTGCATCCATGATTTCTTCCTGCTCAAATCCGGTGCCCATCTCGATATCAAAACGCTCAAGCCCTTGGTCGAAGATCTTTTGGTTCATGTCTGGACCGGGCGGGTGGAAGACGACAGCTTCAACAGCCTGGCCATTGATTGCAGCCTGACCGCCCGGCAGATCATGGTTTTGCGCGCCTATAGCCGCTTCATGCGGCAGCTTGGCCTGCCTTTCGGTCAGGTCTATGTGGCCCGGTGCCTGCGCGATCATCCTCAGATCAGCCGCGATCTGTTTGATCTGTTTGCGGCCCGCTTTGATCCTGATGATGCTAATGACGATCAGCGCGATGCGCGGGTGGCTAGCCTTGAAAGCCGCTTTCATGAAGCGCTCGATCAGGTCACGGGCCTTGATGAGGATCGCATCCTGCGGGCCTTTTTCAGCCTGATCAAAGCCAGCGTTCGCACCAATTTCTATCAATCCCTTGATTGCGACAAAGGCTCGGATGGCAGCACGGGCCTTGCCATCAAGATCAGATCCCATGATGTGGATGAAGCGCCCTTGCCCCGGCCATGGCGGGAAATCTTTGTTTATTCTCCGCGTGTTGAAGGGGTGCATCTGCGCTGGGGGCCGGTGGCGCGCGGCGGTTTGCGCTGGTCGGATCGGCGCCAGGATTTCCGGACCGAAGTTTTAGGGTTGGTGAAAGCCCAGCATGTGAAGAATGCGGTGATCGTGCCGGTGGGCGCAAAGGGGGGCTTCGTTCCCAAAAATCTGCCCACGGGCGGGGATCGTGAAGCCATTCTGGATGAAGGGATCGCCTGCTATAAACGCTTTATCTGCAGCCTGTTATCGATCACCGATAATCTTGTGGATGGAACGCTGACGCATCCGGATCGGGTTCTTTGCCATGATGAGGATGATCCTTATCTGGTGGTTGCCGCCGATAAAGGCACCGCAAGCTTTTCCGACATTGCCAACCAGATCGCCAAAGAACGCAAATTCTGGCTCGGCGATGCCTTCGCATCCGGCGGCAGCCAGGGCTATGACCATAAAGCCATGGCCATCACCGCCCGGGGTGCCTGGGTTTCGGTGGAGCGCCATTTCCGCGAACGCGGGCTGAATGTGGACATCGACCCTTTCACCGTGATCGGGGTGGGGGATATGTCGGGGGATGTGTTTGGCAATGGCATGCTTTTATCCCGTGCCATCCGCCTGCGCGCTGCTTTTGATCATCGCCATATCTTCATCGATCCCGATCCCGAGGCCCATGCCGATGCCGCCTTCAAGGAACGCCAGCGTTTATTTGCGCTCAGCCGATCAAGCTGGGCGGATTATGATACCAGCCTCATATCCGAAGGCGGTGGGGTCTGGTCACGCAGCGCCAAATCCATCCGCCTGAACCCGCAGATCAAAGCCTTTTTAGGCATCGATAAAGAAAGCCTCACCCCCACCCAACTGATCCACCATATCCTGAAGGCCAAAGCCGATCTTTTATGGTTTGGGGGAATTGGTACCTATGTAAAAGCCACGGAAGAAAGCCATGCCGATGCAGGCGACCGGGCCAATGATATCTTGCGGATCAATGCCAGCGAATTGCGGGCAAGCTGTGTGGGCGAAGGCGCCAATCTGGGGATGACCCAGAAAGCGCGGATCGAATTTGCCCGCGCCGGTGGCCGGATCAATACCGATTTCATCGATAATTCCGCCGGTGTCGATTGTTCCGATAAAGAGGTCAATATCAAAATCCTACTGGCCGATGCCATGGCCACAGGCACCCTTCAACCTCAAAACCGCGACTCGCTTTTAGCCGAGATGACGGATGCCGTGGCCACGATTGTTTTGGAAGACAATTATCTGCAGACACAGGCCCTTAGCCACGCCGAGGCGCAAGCTGCAGGCGCCCGGGAAAGCCATGCCGGCCTCATCCGCACCCTTGCCCGTGAAGGAACGCTGGATCGCGATATCGAATTTCTGCCCAGCGAAGAGCAGTTTTCCGAACTTGCGGTGACGCAAAAAGGGCTGAGCCGACCGGAATTATCGGTTCTCATGGCTTATGCCAAGCTCAGCCTGAAAGCCATCATGACCCGGGCCGATCTTTTGGATGATCCTTTTTTGCAGCCTGAATTATGCCACGGCTTTCCCGATATCCTGGTGGAACGCTTTCCAAAATCCTTGGAAAATCATCGTTTGCGCCGTGAAATGATCGCCACCATTCTGGTTAATCAGGTGGTGAATCGGGCCGGGCTGACCTTTGTTTATGAGGTGCGCGAGGAAACCGGCCTTGGTGTTGATCAGATTTTCAGCGCTTTTTTAGTGGTGCGGGATATTTTCCGGCTACAAAGCCTGTGGCCACAGGTCGATGCCCTTGATTATCAGGTGCCCTCCACCATCCAAACCCTGATGCATCTGGAACTGACCACCCTGATCAAGCAGCAAACCATCTGGTTTTTGCGAAATGAAGACCGCCCCTTGGCCCTGAAACCCCTGATCGAAACCTATGGCGATGGGGTGGCTGCCCTTTTGGCACAACCGGAAGAGGTTTTATCCCCCCTCTCGCGGGAAGCCTATCAAACCCGGGTGGCGATGTATCAAGAACAAGGCACACCCCTTGAACTGGCGCGCCGGGTGGTGTCCCTGCAGATGCTTGGTTTTTGCTGCGATGTGCAAAAAGTGGCCATGGCTTTGGGCCGGGATGTGGTGGATGTGGGCCGCGCTTTTTCCGAAGTAGGGGAATGCATCGGCTTTGATTGGTTGCGCCAGACCAGCGAGATGATTTCAACCGAAGATCATTGGGATCGTTTGGCCGCCCGGGCGGTTTTGGATGATCTGGCCGATCAACAACGGGAACTCACCCGCTATATCCTGCAAAATACCGCCAGCGATCAGGGGTCGGAAGCCGTGAGCCTCTGGTTTAAAGAACAGGAGATGACCCGAATGCGGGCGGATCGGCTTTTGGCTGATCTGAAATCAAGCGGCCCCCTTTCGGTGGCGAAGCTCTCTTTTGCGGCCCGGCATCTGCGCTCGATCATGTCGCGGGCCGTTGGATCATAAGGCTTTTAGATCAAGGGGTTGGTGCGGTTTTCTGAAAAATTGCACCAGCCTTTCTCCCCGGCGCTCTCACGCAATATGGCTATGCTTTAGCGCTCGATCAGCGCCTGGCACAGATCATCGAGCTGCTCTAATGAAGCATAGCGGATCGTGACCTGTCCGCCCGCATCCCCCTTATGATCGATGCTCACAACCAAACCCAAAGATTGGCTGAGATCCTGCTCCAAAGCCCGGGTATCGGCGTCTTTCCGGGGCGTGCCGGGCTTATGGCCCGCTGATGATGGGGATGATGATTGGCTGGCTGCTGGTGCTTTTAGCTGATCTTTTTGTGCATGAACGAGCTTTTCCACCGCCCGCACGCTCAATTCCCCCTCGATAGCTTTTTTCGCCAAAGCCAAAGGATCGGGGGTGCCGATCAAGGCTCGGGCATGGCCCATGCTCAGGCGACCATCATCCACCATATGCCGCACCGCTTCAGGCAAGCTGAGCAGACGCAAAAGATTGGCGATATGGCTGCGCGATTTCCCCACAGCCTTGGCGATTTCATCCTGCTTATGGCCGAAATCATCGATCAAGCGCAGATAACCCTGCGCTTCTTCGATGGCCGAAAGATCGCGCCTTTGGATATTTTCGATGATCGCCACTTCCAACGCCGCCCGATCATCCAGATCGCGCACCAGAACCGGCACATCATGCAGGCCCGCTTTCTGGGATGCCCGCCAGCGCCGTTCTCCGGCAATGATTTCATAACGTGGCCCATCAGCGCCATCTTTCGCCGATTTTCGCACCAGAATGGGCTGCAAAACGCCTTTTTCCCGGATTGAATCGGCCAGCGACTGCAATTCTTCTGCATCAAAGATCCGCCGAGGCTGAAACGGATTGGCCATCAGATGATGGATCGGCAAAACCCGCACCCCATCTCCAGAAAGCCCACCGGCCCGTCCTTGGGTATCATGGCCCTCATCCAGCGGATAATCATCCATCAGGGCAGAAAGCCCCCGGCCCAAACCCCGCTGAACCGCCCGCGTTTTTGGCTTTGCTGTTTGCTGAGGATCGCTCATGCCGCCCGTGCCCTTCCTTCTCTGCGCAAAACTTCACTGGCCAATTTCATATAGGCCTGGCTGCCGGAACAGCGGTGATCATATAAAAGCGCCGGTTTTCCATGGCTTGGGGCTTCTGATACACGCACATTGCGCGGGATCACGGTTTTGAACACCACATCCCCCAGATAATCGCGCACATCCCGGGCGACCTGTTCGCTCAAACGGTTGCGTTTGTCAAACATGGTCAGCACCACACCGGCAATGGCCAAAGATGGATTATAGCTTGACCGCACCCGCTCGATGGTCCGCAGCAAAAGGGATAAGCCTTCAAGGGCGAAAAATTCGCATTGCAAGGGCACCAAGACCTGTTCCGCCACCGTCAGGGCATTCAAGGTGAGCAGGGAAAGCGAGGGCGGACAATCGATCAAAACATAATCAAAGCCATCAAGGCCGGGATCTTTTTCCAGCATATCCCGCAGGCGATAGGCCCGGCGCGGCATGGTCACCAATTCCATATCAGCGCCAGACAGATCGATGGTTGAGGGCACCACATAAAGCCCGGGAATCCCCGTTTTCACCAAGACCGAGGCAATATCGGCTTCGCCCATCACCAGATCATAAGACGATAAAGACCGCTGCGCGCGATCGATCCCAAATCCTGTGGAGGCATTCCCCTGCGGATCAAGATCAAGGATCATCACCTTTTTCCCGATGGCCGATAAGGCGGTTGCCAGATTGATAGCGGTGGTGGTTTTCCCCACCCCGCCCTTTTGATTGGCAACAGCAATAATCCGGGGGCTTATGGGTTTTTTATCCTGCACGGCTTGCCGCCCTTATCTGAATGAGGATTGCCTGTGGATCAGTCCAGCTTTCAAAAAGCTCCGCCTCAACTGTCCAGGATTGTTGGCAGCGGGTCAATTCCTCTTGCACGGACCGTCCCTTCAAAAACCAGTATTCGCTTTGGGGCGTGCAGAATTTTTCGCCATAAGCCAAAAGCTGATCCAATGGGGCCAGGGCGCGGGCGGTGATGATATCCACCGGAAAAGGCGTGAGTTGCTCGATCCGGCTGTGATGGACGGTGGCATTCACCCCGGTTTCCCGGATCACCTGCCGCAAAAAGCTGCATTTACGCTGATCGCTTTCCACCAGATGCACCGGCCCCGCATCAAAACAGGCCAGCACAAGG
This sequence comes from Iodidimonas sp. MBR-22, assembly GCF_029946565.1. Lineage (NCBI taxonomy): Bacteria > Pseudomonadati > Pseudomonadota > Alphaproteobacteria > Iodidimonadales > Iodidimonadaceae > Iodidimonas > Iodidimonas sp. MBR-22. The sequence continues at coordinate 104,339 of NZ_JARKVQ010000001.1, read as the reverse complement.
CCGGGAAATCCCGCCCCGGCCCCCAGATCCAGCCAACTTGGCTTTTCACCCTTTTCCGCCACCGGATGCAAAGACGAATGATCGCGAACCTGCGCCACTATCTGAGCACTATCAAGAAAATGCCGTGTCCAGATATGATCCACAGTGGCCGGGCCAATCAGATTGATCTTTGCCTGCCATTTTTTCAAAAGCGCTTCATAAAGGCACAGGCGCTCATATGTTTCACGTGAAACATCGAGCCGCCCTTTTGCCAAGCCCGCTGGCCACAAGTCTGGCGATCTGACGCTGAGCGAACCCATAGATTGAAGCCCCCTGCTTATGCCGCTTTCGTTCGTTTTTTCAGATGCGACAGGATAAGAGTCAGCGCCGCCGGGGTCACGCCGGATATCCGCGCCGCGGCCCCCAAGGTTGCGGGCCGGGCCTGAGCAAATTTTTCCTGCAATTCCTTTGAAAGCCCCGGAAGATCGGCAAAATCGAAATCCGCCGGAATGGTCAAGCCTTCGTCTTTTCTAAAGGCGGCAATATCATGGGCCTGACGATCCAGATAGGTGGCATAGCGGGCTTCGATCCGCACCTGATCCAAAGCATCGGATTGCAGGGCCGCCATGGCTTCGGGCCAAATCCGGCGCAAGACATCGGGATCGATTTCGGGATAGCTCAAAAGCTCGAAAGCCGTGCGACGGCGGCCATCCTTGCGCAGGCTGATCCCATGGGAACCCGCCTCATCGGGGGTGATGTGCAAAGCCTGAAGCTGCTGGCGCGCCCGAGCCAGCTGATCGGATTTATCCTGCCAATGCGCCGCCCGTTCCGGCCCCACCAAGCCGATGGCGAGGCCTTTTGCCGTCAGCCTTTGATCGGCATTATCCGCCCGCAAATGCAGGCGATATTCCGCCCGGCTGGTAAACATCCGATAAGGCTCAGCAGTGCCCCGGGTGATCAGATCATCGATCATCACCCCCATATAGGCATCGGCGCGATCCAGAATGAAGGGCGCGGCCCCGGATGCCGACAAGGCGGCATTCGTACCCGCCAAAAGCCCTTGGGCCGCGGCTTCTTCATAGCCGGTGGTGCCATTGATCTGCCCTGCCAGATAAAGGCCGGAAACGCGCCGCGTTTCCAGGCTTGGGCGCAATTCGCGGGGATCGATATAATCATATTCAATGGCATAGCCTGGGCGCACGATCTCGGCTTTTTGCAGGCCGGGCATGGTGCGGATCAGGGCCAGTTGTACATCTTCGGGCAGGCTTGTTGAAATGCCATTGGGATAAACCAGATGGCTATCCAAACCTTCGGGCTCCAGAAAGATCTGATGGCTGTCCTTATCGGCAAAGCGCACGATCTTATCTTCGATGGATGGGCAATAGCGGGGACCACGGCTTTCGATCCGCCCGGAATACATCGCAGATAAATGCAGATTATCGCTGATCACCTGATGCGTTTCGCGGGTGGTACGGGTGATATAGCATGAAATCTGTGGAACCGTGATCTGGCTGGTCAGGGTGGAAAATGGGACCGGCGGCTGATCGCCCGGCTGCTCTTCGCATTGCGACCAGTCGATACTGCGGCCATCTAATCGCGGCGGTGTGCCGGTTTTCAACCGGCCAAGGCTAAAGCCCGCACGCTCAAGAGAAAGGGACAAGCCCACCGCCGGCGCTTCGCCCATGCGGCCTGCGGGGATGGTTTTTGGACCCAGATGAATAAGGCCGCGCAAAAATGTGCCAGTAGTCAAAACCACATTGGGGGCGCGCACCACCGCGCCATCGGCCAGCACAACACCCGTAACTTTTGCACCCGCATCGGTATCCTGATCGATAATCAGATCTTCGACAGAAGCCGCACGCAGCGTCAGCCCCGCAATATTGGCCAAATGATCTTGCATAGCGCGAGCATAAAGGGCGCGATCCGATTGACAACGCGGCCCCTGCACGGCCGGCCCCTTGCGCCGATTGAGCAGGCGAAATTGAATCCCCGAGGCATCGGCCACCCGCCCCATCAGGCCATCCAAAGCATCAATTTCACGAACCAGATGGCCCTTGCCCAATCCGCCAATCGCCGGATTGCACGACATCACCCCGATATGATCCAGACGGTGGGTAAGCAAAAGGGTTCTCGCCCCGATGCGCGCCGAGGCCGCAGCGGCTTCGCAGCCAGCATGGCCACCGCCAATAATGATCACATCAAAGGAATCGTTCACTCGGCACCTGTTAAATTCACTGATTTGGCCAAGCCTATCATCGCTTGCACCTGTGCCGCACCTTATGTTCGGGCGATCAAAAGGTCAAACGCCATTGCACGTTTGTTGGGCGCGCCTTATCGAAACAGAGTTGCTGAATAGCAATGTTTCACGTGAAACATCGGCCAGCACTCCTCGCAAGCCACAAGATTTTTACACTATTTTCCAATGCAGAATGAGGAAAAGACGATATCCAGCATCGACTCGACATCCACCCGCCCGGTGATCCGCCCCACCGCCCGTGCCGCCATACGGATATCCTCCGCGGCCAGCACCGGATCCCTATGATCGGCATCCGCACGCATATAGCGTTGCAAACAGGCTTGAGCCTCTTCAAGAGCCTGGCGGTGGCGAATGCGGGTGAGCGCCGGGGCTTCTCGCACGTCGCATAAATCCATCACCCGATGCGATAGTGCTTCCAACACGTCCGCAATCCCGCGATCGGCCGTCACCGAGATCACAAAAAGCCTCTCATCACCCGGCTGGTGGCCATAAGGGGGATGGCCAAGCTGATCCGCCTTGTTCAAAAGGATGATATCCGCATCATCACGCAAGCGCGCGAGATCGGCTGGTAGCTGCGAGAGATCAAAAACAGGCGCATGATGCTCAGAATCATCTTCTTCCATGATGATATGCGCAGCGGCATCAAGCAAAAGAACCCGAATATCCGCCTGATGCGCCTTATCCAGCGCCCGCCGCACGCCTTCGCTTTCGATGCTGTCTCCGGCTTCCCGGATGCCCGCCGTATCGATCAGGCTGGCAGGATAGCCTGATAAATTCATCTGCACCTCGATCACATCGCGCGTGGTGCCCGCGATATCTGAAACAATCGCGGCATCTTTCTTCGATAAAGCATTTAAAAGGCTTGATTTTCCAACATTGGGCGCGCCCAGCAAAACAATCGATACGCCCTCGCGCAGGCGCTCGCCCCTATGATCATCGCCAAGATGGGTGCTGATTTCATCCAGCAGGCGCATCAGATCGGGGCGGAGTGTTTCCACCATATCCTCGGGCAGATCTTCATCCGGAAAATCGATATCGGCCTCGATCCGGGCATAGGCATTCATCAGCCGCAGGCGCCAATCTTCATAAATCCGGCCCAGGGCGCCGCCCATCTGCCGCAGCGCCTGTTGCTGCTGGGCTGCCGTTTCCGCCATCACCAGATCATTGATGGCTTCGGCTTCGGTCAGATCCATCCGGCCCTGTTCAAAAGCACGACGGGTAAATTCCCCCGGCTCTGCCCCCCGCAGGCCTTTGATCCTTGATAAAACCTCCAGAACCGAGGCCACCACCGCCCGCCCGCCATGAAGATGCAATTCCACCACATCTTCTCCGGTAAAGCTGGCCGGTGCGGCAAAAACCAGAATCAAAGCCTCATCCAGCAAGGCCCCTGATTGCGGATCATAAAGCCGGCGCACGGATGCCAGACGCGGCGGTGGCGGTTTTTTTCGCGTGAGGCTGGCCAAAGCCGCCATCACCCGGGGGCCAGACAGCCGCACAACACTGACCCCGGCCCGGCCATGGCCACTGGCCAGCGCAAAGATGCTATCTGGCGCGGCGGGCATGGCTCAGCTTTTAGGCTTGGCGGTGGTCATCGCGGCTTGCACCAGCTTTTGAAACTGCTCCATACCCGTGCTGGCCCCGGTCATCCAGCCGCTCATCATCTGCTGAAGATCTTCGGCACTCAGCCCCTCGCTCGCCCGGCGCTGCATTTGCGCCATGATTTCCTGCTGCAAAGGTTCCAGATCAGGCAAACCGAAAAAGCTGCGCAGTTCTTTTGGTGTACAATCGATATCCACGGTAATTTTCATGGTCTGGCCTCCTTGCGGCTTGCGGCCCACCCGCGTAGCCTGTGCATGGATCGGGATCGCCACCGAGCCGGCATCCCCAGAAAATAGGTTACCCGCGCATGTCAGACAACCAATTACGATTTGAATCAAGCCCCTATCTGCTCCAACATGCCGATAATCCGGTGGATTGGCGGCCCTGGGGGCCAAAAGCTCTGGCTGAAGCCCAGGCCCAAAACAAGCCGATCCTGCTTTCGGTGGGCTATGCTGCCTGCCATTGGTGCCATGTGATGGCCCATGAAAGCTTCGAGGATCCAGACATTGCCGAACAAATGAACAGGCTTTTCATCAATATCAAGGTGGATCGCGAAGAACGGCCCGATATCGATACGCTTTATATGTCCTCTTTATCGCTGATGGGGCAGCCGGGGGGCTGGCCGCTCACGATGTTTCTGACCCCAAAGGGCGAGCCTTTCTGGGGTGGCACCTATTTTCCGGCACAGGCTTCGTATGGGCGTCCGGGCTTTATCGAGGTTCTGGATAGGGTCGCAGCCCTCTATCACAGCAATCGCGAACAGGTGGCTGAAAACAGCACCATCTTAATGGAGCATCTTGAAAAGCTTTATGAAACCAAATCCCTTGAAGGCTCGCAATCAATAATAGAACCCCATCTGCTGGATCAAATCGCCACCAAGCTTTTCCATCATATGGACCCGCGCCATGGCGGCATGGCGGGGGCGCCCAAATTCCCCCAACCCCATATGCTTGAATTTCTCTGGCGCGGTGCCATCCGAGCCCGGCAGGAAAACTGGTTTCAGGCCGTGGAACGTGCCCTTGATCAAATGGCTTTGGGCGGACTTTATGATCATCTGGGCGGGGGATTTTCGCGCTATACGGTGGATGAGCGCTGGCTGGTGCCGCATTTTGAAAAAATGCTTTATGACAATGCCCAGCTCATCGCCCTTTATACCGAAGTTTGGCGCGAAACCCGATCCCCCCTTTATCGCCTGCGTGTGGCTGAAAGCATGGAGTGGCTCGAGCGTGAAATGATCACCGCCGAGGGGGCCTATGCCGCATCTTTGGATGCCGACAGCGAAGGCGTGGAGGGCAAATTCTATGTCTGGACGAAGGCGCAGATCGCTGCTCTGCTCAGCCCCGAGGATGCCGCACTCTTTTGCGAGCATTATGATGTGCGCGATGAAGGAAATTGGGAGGGGGTCACCATCCTCAATCGCCTGCATAGCGCCTTTCCCCAAATGGATGAAACGGAAAACCGTCTGGCCCAATGCCGGGCGATTCTCTTTCGCGATCGCACAGAACGGGTGCGCCCAGGTCTCGATGATAAGATCTTATGCGATTGGAATGGCCTGATGATTGCCGCCGCGTGCAAGGCCGCTTCTGTGTTCGAGCGGCCAGATTGGCTGGAACGGGCCCGCCATGTGTTCGCATGGATCAAAAACACCATGAGCGGCCCCGATGGCCGCCTTTTTCATGCCGCGCGGGGGGGCAGGATCACGACCGTCTCCCTTCTCGATGATCATGCGCAGATGATCCGCGCGGGCCTGACGCTTTATGAAACTACGGCCGAAACGCGCTATCTTGAACAGGCCATCCTTTGGGCTGAAAAAGTGGAAGATCTGTTCAAGGATGAGGAAACGGGGGGCTATTTCACGGCGGCAAAAGATGCCGATGATTTGCTGATGCGCCCAAAATCCGCCCATGATGGGGCCCAACCATCCGGCAATGCGACGATGCTGGAAAATTTTGCACGCCTGTTTGCCATCACCGGCGATCTGCAATGGAAAAAGCGCGCGGATCATTTGCTGGCAACCTATTCAGAACCGGCCATTGCCCAGTTTTTCCCTCATCTATCCTTTCTCAATGCCTGTGATACCCTGTTCAACAGCCTTGAAATCAGCCTGATGCAAAAGGATGTGCAACCATTGGAGGGAGCGTTCAAGGCCACCATCCTTGGTCAATCCCTGCCCAATGCAATCTTGAACTATAAACAGGATCGAAATCTTGAGGCCGATCAGATGACCTTATGCACCCAGCAAAAATGCAGCCAACCGATCACCGATCTTCAGGCATTTGCCACGCTTTTGAAAAGCGCACGATCCGGCGATCCGATCTTCGAAGGTGGAGACTGAACCCATGGGCATTTTATCTCTTCACAGCCCCTTGGGCGATCTCACCTTGTTTGAAGAGGATGATCATATCATCGCTTTGGAATGGGGATGGGGGGATCGCCAGCAGCCCAGCCCGCTTTTGATCGAAGCAGCCCAGCAGGTACAGGATTATTTCGATGGAGTCCGCACCCTGTTCGATCTGCCGTTAAATCCCCATGGCAGTGATTTTCAAAAGCGGGCCTGGTCTGCGATCAGCCAGATCCCCTATGGCACCACTCAAAGCTATGGGGAGTTGGCCCATAAAATCGGCACGAAGGCCCGCGCCATGGGCAGTGCCTGCAGAACCAACCCCATTCCGATCATCATCCCCTGCCATAGAGTGTTGAGCGCTCAAGGCAATCTAACCGGCTATTCCGGAATGGGCGGCCTCGACTCCAAAGCCGCCCTCATCCGCTTGGAAGGCATTGCGCCCCAGCTTCCCTTATAATCGGCATTTATCGCAATAAATCATTTCAAACCAAGGAGACAACAATGCCCGCACGCACCATCTCTATCGACGCCAAGGATCAATCCGGCCGCTTCAAGGCTTATGTCGCTTATCCTGAAAGCGGATCGGGGTCTGTGGTTGTGGCCATTCAGGAAATTTTCGGCGTCAACACACCGATGCGCCTAATTTGCGACAAGCTGGCCGAAGATGGTTATATCGCCATTTGCCCCGATCTTTTTTGGCGACAGGAACCCGATATCCAACTGAATGACAAATTATCCAAGGATTGGGATCGAGCTTTCGAGCTTTATAAGGGATTTGATCTTGATAACGGCATTGAAGATATCGCCGCAACCATCGCCACGGCCCGCAAGATCGAAGGCAGCAGCGGCAAGGTGGCGGTGATCGGCTATTGTTTAGGGGGGATGTTGGCTTATCTCAGTGCCTGCCGAACCAATGCCGATGCGGCCATTGGCTATTATGGTGTGGGCATTGATGGAAAGCTGGATGAGGCGGCCCATATCAAGGGGCAATTGATGCTCCATATCGCCCGCGAAGATGGCTTTGTTGATAAACAGGCGCAGGCCGCCATCCATCAGGCGCTCGATGGTCATGATCATGTGATTGTGCATGATTATGCGGATGTGGATCACGCTTTTGCCCGCCCGGGTGGCACCCATTATGATCAGGCGGCGGCAGAGAAGGCCAATGCCCGAACGGCGGCATTTCTCAAAGAGAATATCGGTTAGGATTGAGACGAGAGAACCGTTTGATACCCATGTTTCACGTGAAACATCAAACCCCCCGAGTCTGTTTTATCAGAAACATCGGGGGGTTTTTTAATAAGCTCAATTATTCATCGAGGTGAAGAAATCCTCATTGGTTTTGGTTTCCTTCAACTTCCCGATCAGGAATTCAATGGCATCGGTGGTGCCCATAGGCTGCAGAATACGCCGCAAAACCCAGGTTTTTGCCAATTGATCCTTGGGGATGATCAGTTCTTCTTTTCGCGTACCGGATTTCAGAATATCGATGGCAGGGAATACGCGCTTATCGGAAACCTTCCGATCAAGGATCAGTTCGCAATTGCCGGTGCCTTTGAATTCTTCAAAAATCACCTCGTCCATCCGCGAGCCTGTTTCCACGAGTGCGGTGGCAATGATCGACAAGGAACCTCCCTCCTCGATATTGCGCGCAGCACCAAAAAACCGCTTCGGCCTTTGCAAAGCATTGGCGTCCACACCCCCCGTCAGCACCTTGCCCGAACTGGGAACCACCGTATTATAAGCCCGCGCAAGACGGGTGATGGAATCGAGAAGGATCACCACATCTTTCTTATGTTCCACCAGCCTTTTGGCTTTTTCAATCACCATTTCCGCAACCTGCACATGGCGCGTGGCCGGTTCATCAAAGGTCGATGACACCACTTCACCCTTCACCGAGCGCTGCATATCGGTCACTTCTTCCGGCCGTTCATCAATTAACAGAACCAACAGATAAATTTCGGGGTGATTGCGGGTAATGGCCTTGGCAATATTTTGCAAAACCATGGTTTTACCCGTGCGCGGCGGCGCCACGATCAGAGCCCTTTGACCTTTACCAATTGGGGTCACAAGATCGATGATGCGTGGGGTCAGATCCTTGATCGTGGGATCCTGAGGATCGAGATTGATCCGTTCATCGGGATAAAGCGGGGTCAGATTATCGAAATTCACCTTATGGCGAATTTTTTCCGGCTCATCGAAATTGATGGTATTGACCTTGAGCAGAGCAAAATACCGTTCCCCATCCTTGGGCGCCCGGATCTGGCCTTCGACCGTATCGCCAGTGCGTAAACCAAAACGCCGGATCTGGCTGGGGCTCACATAAATATCATCGGGACCCGCCAGATAGCTGGCTTCTGGTGATCGCAAAAAGCCAAATCCATCCTGCAGAATTTCGATCACCCCACCGCCTGAAATATCCTCGCCCCGTTCGGCAAGATTTTTCAGAATGGCAAACATCATATCCTGTTTACGCAAAGTGCTGGCATTTTCAATCCCGTGTTCTTCAGCAAGGGCTAAAAGATCACTGGGTGTTTTATTTTTCAGATCCTGAAGATTCATGGGCCGGAACTCTGGATGGACACTGGAAAGGTCTGGGAAGGGGGGATCATCAAGCCGGATAGACAGTGAACCTGATGATAAAGAGGGGAAAAATACAAAAATATGCCGACAGGAAAGACAATCAAAAGGCATATCCGGCAATTTCAAAGACCCTGGAGAAAAAGGGCCCGAAGATGCCATTCAGGAAGGACGCTATCAGCTAGCGCTTTGAAGTCAAGCTAAATCAAAGAAATTCCTTCAGAACGGTTTCACAATCACGAGAATGACAATGATGATAGTACTGATGGTGGGGATTTCATTGATCATCCGATAGAATTTTGAACTGCGGACATTCTCGCCTCGCTCAAAAACCTTGCGCCACCGCGCCAGCATGATGTGCAGCACGGTAAGGCCCACCACAAACAGCAATTTTACATGAAGCCAGGCTTCAGCAAAGCCATAGAAGGCTGCGAGGGATAACCCAAAAATCCAGGTTGCAATCATGGAAGGATTGATGATGATGCGCAGCAATTTCCGCTCGCGCTCGATCCATTTTCGATCTTCATCAGTGCCTTTGATGGCTTCGGCATGATAGGCAAAATAGCGCGGCAACATGAACATGCCCGCCATCCAGAAAATCACCGCAATCAGATGAAGTGCCTTTATCCAAAGATAAAGTGTCATGAAAAAAATCCTGCTTTCGCTTTGGCTATCATTGGGATTGATCGTGCCATTCATGAAGGAACGCGGCAAGCCTTTCCACATGGGCCACCGGCGTATGGGGCACAAAGCCATGGCCTAAATTGAAAATATGCGGGCGCCCTTCCAGGGCTTTCAAAATCCGCGCGGTTTCAATGTCCATCAGATCACCACCCGCCACCACATATTGCGGATCGAGATTCCCCTGCACGGCCATTTTGGCCGGTAAACACTGATCAGCATAGGAAAGCTTCATCCCGCTATCGAGGGAGACCGCATCCACCCCGGTTTTGAGCGCATATTCGCCCAGATAGGGCCCGGCAGCACGGGGAAAGCCGATGATGGGTATGGTTGGCCGCGCCGCCTTCAATCGCGCCACCAGCCGTTGCGTGGGGGCGATGACAAAGCGATCAAAGGCCGGTTCCGGAAGATTACCCGCCCAGCTTTCAAAAATCTGAATCACTTCCGCCCCGGCATCGATCTGCCCCACAAGATAGTGAAAGCTTGCCTCTTCCAAAAGAGAGAGAAGCTGATCAAAGCCTTCGGGATCATGATAGGCCCAGGCCTTGGCGGCAGCCTGTTCATCCCCCCCTCGGCCCGCCACCATATAGCTTGCCACCGTCCATAAGCCGCCGCAAAAACCGATCAGAGTGACAGAAGGGGGCAAAGCCGCCAGCACTTGGCGCACGGTTTGATAAACCGGTGCCGCTCGTTCATCCAAAGCATCAAGGGAAAGTTTGGCAAGATCAGCCCGCGACGTGATGGGATCAAGAACCGGGCCTTCACCTTGTTTGAAAGCGACATCCTGACCCAAAGCATGGGGAACAATCAGAATATCGGAAAAAAGGATCGCCCCATCGGTTTTTAAGCGATGAACGGGTTGAAGCGTCACTTCGGTGGCAAGATCGGGGTTATAGACCAAATCGAGAAAACTTCCCGCCTTGGCTCGCACCGCACGATATTCCGCCAGATAGCGACCAGCCTGACGCATGAACCAGAAAGGGGGCCGGGTGTGACGCTCGCCTTTCAAGACACTGAGAATGGGTTTTTCAATCACGATGGGATCTGCCTGCCTTCTACTACTATCTTAAACTTTATAAGAATCTATAAGATTGAAGTGGTAGTGGTATCCTGTGAAAACCGGGGATCAATCTTTATCCCCACAGTTATCAACAGTTTCTTGGGTAGATTCAACAGATATCAATCCAAAGATTTTTTCTGACCCACAAAGGCATATCCTATGAGATCAGGCCCTATCCCCTGATCAGTTATCCCCTTTATCCGGGGCTGTTGAAAAACAAGGATGGATGCGGGATAAAAAAGTTCACTTGCGGGCATTTGTTCGGCATTCTTGTTGATGAAATTTTTGTTCGATCTTTATCCACAGCTTACTCACCCCTTTTTCTTAGATGAGTGTTGCCCCTTTCATGGAAAAACCCCCGGCTCCTCAGCGTTTTCATCTGCATCTGGTGTCTGATTCAACCGGGGAAACCCTGGAAGCCATGGCCAAGGCGGCTTTGGTTCAATTTGAAGATGCCCGCGCTGAAAAACATATCTGGCCCATGGTGCGCACGGCGCGTCAGATGGAGCGGATTATGGAATTCATCGAAGATCGCCCCGGTCTTGTGATGTACACCCTTGTCAATGAAGACATCCGACGGGAATTAACTCGCCATTGTTCGGCCCTCAATATTCAGCATGTATCGGTTCTGGATCCGGTCATCAGTGCCCTGGGGCAATTTTTGGGGGCGCAATCGCGCGGTCTGCCGGGTCGTCAGCATGAAATGGATCGCGATTATTTTGATCGGATCGATGCACTCCATTTTACCATGGCCCATGATGATGGGCAGATGGCCCATGATCTGCTGGCGGCCGATATTATTCTGGTGGGGGTGTCGCGCACCTCAAAAACGCCGACCAGTATCTATCTGGCAAATAAGGGCTTTAAAACGGCCAATATTCCTTTCGTTCCCAATGCTGTATTGCCGCCCGAGCTTTATGGCCCTTTGAATGCATTGGTGGTGGGGTTGACCGCAAGCCCGGATCGATTGGTACAGGTGCGCACCAATCGCCTGCGATCCATGCGCGAAGCCCCCTCGACATCTTATGTGGATATGGAGGCGGTAAAGCTTGAGGTTCTGGCCTGTCGGCGCTTGTGCAGCGATAATCATTGGCCGGTGATCGATGTCACCCGACGATCCATCGAGGAAACGGCAGCGGCGATTTTAAGGCTGCATTCGGCCCGGGAAGCAAGCTCGCATCAAAAGGAAAAGGAATGAACAAGCCTTTGATCCTTGCTTCAAAAAGCCCGGTGCGGGCAAAGATGTTGCGCGATGCGGGCCTTTTCTTTGAGGTGAAAGCAAGCGCCCTGGATGAACAGCCGATCAAGGATCATTGTCTGGCGCAGGATGAACCCGATCTGCTGGCCATTGCCCCCACTTTAGCCCGGCAAAAGGCGCTGGATATATCTCATGATTGGCCGGGCTCTTATGTGATCGGGGCGGATCAAACCCTGATCCATGATCAAACGCTTTTATCAAAAGCAGCGGATGAAAGCAGCCTGCGCCAACAGCTCCTCTCTTTACGCGGGCAGACCCATCATCTGCATAGCGCGGTGGCCCTGGCTTTTAATGGGGCGATCCTTTGGCAATGGGATCAGCAAGCCGTTTTATGGATGCGGCATTTTTCCGATGCCTTTCTTGATCACTATCTCGCTTTGGGGGGTGAGGCTTTATATCAATCCGTGGGCGGCTATTGTTTGGAGGCGGAAGGCGTGCAGCTTTTTGACCGGATCGAAGGCGATTATTTCTCCATTCTGGGCTTGCCCTTATTGCCGCTTTTGGAATTTTTGCGGACAGAAAAGCTGATTTTGAAATAATGGCTCACCAATCAACAAAACTGGCAGGCGTGATGGGATGGCCGATTGGGCATTCTTTGTCGCCGCATCTGCATCGTTTTTGGCTCGATCGTCATGGTCTTGCGGGGGATTATGTGCCCTTGATGGTGCGGCCGCAAAATCTGGCCTCGGCGATCAAGGGCCTCTATCCACTGGGTTTTTCCGGGGTGAATTTGACGGTTCCCCATAAGGAAGCGGCCATGGCCCTTGTGGATCGGGTCGATCCTCTGGCCCGCCGGATCGGGGCGATCAATTGCATTTCCATCGATGCCAAAGGGCGGCTGGAAGGCCGGAATACGGATGCCTATGGTTTTTTTGCCCATTTGGAGGCAAGCGCGCCGAACTGGCAGGCAAAAGGGGCGCGGGCGCTGGTTTTGGGGGCGGGGGGTGCGGCCCGGGCGATCATTGTAGCTTTGCTTGATGCCGGGCTTGAGCAGGTTTTTGTGGTCAATCGGACGGGGGATCGCGCCCGGGCTTTGGCGGATGATTTGGGGCGCGCCTTTGGCAATGATCGGGTGTGCGCCCAGCCCTGGCAGGATCGCACCATGCTGTTGAAAGAAGTGTCTTTGCTGGTCAACAGCACGGTTCTGGGCATGATGGGCCAGCCGTCATTGTCGATTGAATTGTCATTGATGGCTCCGGGATCGGTGGTTTATGATATTGTTTATAAACCCCTTTTAACCCCCCTTTTGAAAGAGGCCGAGGCCCGGCGGCTTGTGGCGGTGGATGGTTTGGGGATGTTGATCCATCAGGCCGTGCCCGCCTTTCACAGCTTTTTCGGGGTACGGCCGGAAGCCGATGATGACGTGCGCAGCGCCTTATTGAAGGCACTTGAAAGTGCGGGATCATGATCATTCTGGGGCTGACGGGTTCGATTGCCATGGGCAAAAGCGAAGCGGCCAAAATGTTGCGGCGCTTTGGCATTCCGGTTTTTGACAGTGATGCCTGTGTGCATAAGCTGATGGGCCCCGGCGGTGCGGCTTTAGCGGCCATTGCCGAAGCTTTTCCTGAAACCGTGACGGCTTTGGGGGTGGACCGGGCGGCTTTGGGGGTGGCGGTTTTTGGCCATAAGGATCGGCTGGCCCGCCTTGAAGCCATTCTTCATCCCCGGGTTCTGGCCGCCCAATATGATTTTTTGCGTGAAGCCGAGCGCCAAATCGCCGCCAATCCTCATTCCTGCGCCTTGGCCGTTCTTGATATTCCGCTTTTGTTTGAAACCGGTGGGGATCGCCGGGTTGATTTCGTGGCCGTGGTCAGTGCACCTGCGGCCACCCAGCGCCAGCGGGCTTTGGCGCGCCCGCAGATGAGCGCGGAAAAATTGGATGCCATTCTGGCCCAACAGATGCCTGATGCCGAAAAACGTGCCCGAGCCGATTATTGCCTCAATTCCGGGGATGGAAAACGGGTGATGCTCCATGATATTGCTGTGATGCTACGCGATCTTTCAAAGAAAAGCGGATCAAGCTGGCCGTGGTTGATCCATTGATCGATTGCCGGGACATTTGAAGGAGAGAGCGCTGTGCGCGAAGTTGTTTTTGATACGGAAACCACCGGTCTTGATCCGGCTCAGGGCCATCGGCTGGTGCAGATCGGAGCGGTCGAGCTGATCGATTATCTGCCCACTGGCCGCCATTATATGACCCTGATCAATCCCGACCGGCCCATGGACCCCGGTGCCGAAGCCATCCACGGGATCAGCGATGCCATGCTGGCAGGTAAGCCCGGTTTCGATGCCGTGATTGATGATTTCATCGCTTTTGTGGATGAGGATCCGCTGGTGGCGCATAATGCGGAATTCGACATGAAATTCCTCAATGCCGAACTGATCCGGATCGAACGTCCGCCGCTGCCGAAAACCCGCTTCATCGATACCCTTGATATGGCGCGAAAGCGCTTTCCCGGGCAAAAACTCTCCCTTGATGCCTTGTGCAAGCGCTTTGGCATCGATAATTCCATGCGCGAACGCCATGATGCCCTGCTTGATTGCCAGATTCTGGCTCAGGTCTATCTTGAATTGCGGGGCGGTCGGCAGCAGGGCCTGGGGCTGGGGGGGATGATGGCCCCAAGTGATCAGAGCCTTATGACACCGGGCTTTGAAAGCCAATCCGGGCCGCGCAGGGAACCGCGCCCCCATCAGCCTGATGAGGGCGAATTGGAAGCGCATGAGGCCTTTGTCAAAAGCCTTAAAAACCCGATCTGGACCGCATGATGGTCTTTTGATGATCAAAAAAGCCTGCAAGCGCTGAGCTTGCAGGCTGAAGGTTTCGATCAGGCGTTGTCCTTTTTATTTTAGGCGTTGCCTTGGGGCTCACCCAGATCAAGGGTGCCAGGCGCGGCAGACCCGCTTTGCTGGGGCTGGGCTTGCGCAACGGATCCGCGCTGCTGTTGATACAGACCGGCGAAATCGATGGGATCGAGCATCAGGGGTGAATAGCCGCCATCGCGCACGGTGTCGGCAATGATCCGGCGGGCAAAGGGGAACAGAATATGCGGTGCCTGCACCAGCAAAAAGGGCTCGACCATATTTTCCGGCAGATTACGCGCTCCGAAAAGCCCGGCATAAACCAGTTCAACGGCGAAGGCGGTCTCGTCGCCCAGCTTTGAAGTGGCATTGATTTTCAATTCCACCTCGAAAGCCTCGTCACCCATGCGGCGGGCGCCCACATTCACATTCACTTCCATTCCCGGCTTTGGCGCATCGGGATTGGACATGGCTTGAAAGGTTTTCGCGGCATTGGGATTTTCGAAAGAAAGATCTTTCACATATTGCGCCAGAACAGCGGCTGCGGGCGCATTGGTTTGCGAGGCGGCTGTGCCTGAGTTCTGGCCAAAGTTCTGGCCTGAGTTCTGGGTGCCGCCGATGGGTTCATTTTCCGCCATGATCTGACGTTCCTTCACACTGCTGATCAATATTATGATGATAAGGATGCTGAAAAGAACGGGCACCCTGCCCGCGCCAAACAGCGATGGCGATTTCGCTAGCACGAACCGGCCGATCAAACAACCGCCGATCAAACATCAAAAGAGCCCGGCACGCCTCAATTTTGCCTGCTCATGGCTTGATCCATCATGATCGGGGGGGCAGATGCTGATCGGAGGGTTGATCCGATGTCTGATCCGGCGTTTGGTCCTCGGGTGTTTTGCCATTTTCCCAATAGGTGCCTTCGATGATCACATGGTTGCTTTGGGGCCGGGTTCGGCGCAAAATGCCCAGAATGATCCACAGGCGCAAAGGCGGGATCAAAAGCAATGCACCCAGGAAATCGGATAGGAAGCCGGGGATCAAAAGCATCAGCCCGGCCAAGGCGAGAAAAGCCCCATGCATCAGTTCCAAAAGGGGGGCGCGGTTGGCATCAAGCTCGGCGCGGGCCTGTCGGATGGTTTCAAACCCCTGGGCGCGCACGAGCGTCACACCAATCACGGCCGTGGCGATAGTCAGCAAAAGCACTGGAAGAGCACCGATTTCCCCTCCAACGGCAATAAAAACGCTGATTTCAGCGAGTGGTGCGGCTATAAGCGCCAGAAGGAAGAGGAGCGCCATGCTTGTCCTTTCAAAGAGAGAGGCTTATCTATCATAAGATCATGCTTATAGATGTAGGATATGATGCGCCAATGGCAATCAACAATCAGCCTTGGATTTGTCTTTGGTTGCCATCTTGTATAAAAGGCGCTTGGTTCAGTTTCCAGTTCGCGGGATATCGCAATGGGTGAGGGTTTTCAGTTTATCGACATCATTCTTCTGGCAATGGTGGCAGGGTTTATCGCTTTGCGCCTACGCAGTGTTCTTGGCCGCCGCACGGGGGATGAGCCGGATGCCGATGCGCAGCTTCGGGTGGGCCAGACAAAACAGGGCCATCCGGTGGATGGCACGGGGCAGCCCCTTGAATCCCCTTATGGTGAAACCGTGGTGCGGTTGGAAGCCGATCCCGAAGTGCGGAAGGCATTCCGGGCCATGCGTCGGATCAATGGGGATTTTGATCCCGATCATTTTTATCAGGGCGCCAAGGCCGTTTATCCGATGATCCTTGATGCTTTCTGGCAGGGCAATCGCGATGAATTGCGCGGCCTGCTCAGTCCGTCTGTCTATGCCGATTTTGAAGCCGCCATCACCGCCCGGGAACAGGCTGATCACAAGATCGAAGGTCAGGTGATCGATCTGGCGGATGTGAAAATTGTGAAGGCCGAATTGCTCGAAAAGATCGCCACCATCACCATGGAATATGAGGCGGAAATCGTTTCGGTGACCAAAAATGCCGAGGATGAAATCATCGAGGGCAATAGCGCCGATACCGTCACCGTGCATGATATCTGGACATTTGAACGGGATCTGGGCAGCGATGATCCCGCATGGCTTTTGGTTTCCACCAGCAGCGCCTGATGATGCCGAACATACAAGGCCGGGATCGCAGATATGATCGCAGATATGATCAATGGGCGGAAAGGGCTGGGCATTCTTTTGGTCGGCCTGGGGCTCGCCGCTCTTTTGTGGCTTTTGTTTTTTTGGCCCTTTTCCCGACAGACGATCCCCGCCAAGGGGATCGCTTTTGTGCCCGCAGCCTTTGCCGATCTGCCTGGATGGGGCCGCGATGATCTGTCGCCCGCCCTCGCCGCTTTTGTAACGAGTTGCCAGAAAAAGCAGACCCTGCCAGCCGATCGCCCCATCAGCCCCATGGCCATTGGCGGGGTGGTGAGTGATTGGCGGGTGGTTTGTGATCGGGCGATGGCCCTTGATGAAAGCGGTGCGTCATCCGGTCAGGCGGCCTCCTTTGATCGGGCAATCAGGGATTTTTTCGAGCAGTTTTTCACCCCCCTCTCGGTGCGGTTCGATGGATCGGCGCGCGGGCTTTTCACCGGCTATTATGAGCCCCTCATCCGGGCCAGCCGGACCCCCGATGCCCGCTATCAGGTCCCGATCTATCGTCGTCCGCCTGAATTGGTGACGGTTGATCTGGGAGACTTTCGCGACGATCTGGCCGGGCGGCGCATTGCCGGAAAGGTGGAAAACGGGCGCTTGCAGCCCTTCCCAAGCCGCCATGAGATTGCCCAGGGGGCTCTTGCCGGTCGGGGGTTGGAGCTTTTATGGGCCGATGACGGGGTGGATGTCTTTTTCTTGCAGATTCAAGGCTCGGGGCGGGCCCTTCTGCCCGATGGATCGATGATCGCCTTGGGTTATGATGGGCCCAATGGCCATGGCTATACATCTCTGGGTCGCCTGATGGTCGAGCGCAGAATTTTGCACCCCGATCATGTGTCGGCCCCGGCGATTGCCGATTGGCTGCGGGATAATCCGGTGGCGGGGGCGGATTTGATGGCGGAAAATGCCTCCTATATTTTCTTTCGCCGGCTGGATGGCCCCGGTCCTTTGGGGGCGGAAGGGGTGCCCCTCACCCCGGGGCGTAGCCTCGCCGTTGATCGCGCTTATCTGCCTTTGGGGGCGCCCTTGTGGCTGGCTGGTGGCATGCCGGATCGGGAAACGGCGCCGGATGAAGCTCCAAAGCCTTTGGAACGCTTGATGGTGGCTCAGGATACCGGCGGGGCGATCCGGGGGGGCGTGCGTGGCGATGTTTTTTGGGGCTTTGGCGATGAAGCCGCTTATCTGGCGGGGCATATGGCCCATTATGGGCGGCTGTGGTTGTTGCTTCCCACACCTTTGGCCCAGCGTTTGTTTGCACCTGCAGAAAAATCATGAGCAACAAGCCGAAAAATCAAATCGGCGGAAATGATCAAAATCAGGATCAAAAATTGTGGGATCAACTGACCCGCGATGTACGGCCCCTGAAAAACCGGCCTAAAGCCCCACCCCTCCCCAAAAACACCTTTCCCGGCGCGCTTCCGAAATCCCTTTATCGCGAAAGCGCGGTTCATCCGCGTGATTTTGAGGATTCGCTGCCCCTCCCCCTTATGAATCAGCCCGATCCCTCCCCCTCGACAAAGGCGGCGGCGGAGATTCGCAACCAGCTTGATCGCCGCACCCAGCGCCGCCTGGCGCGCGGGCATCAGCCTATCGATAGCCGCATCGATCTCCATGGTCTGACCCAGAAACAGGCGCTGGAGCGGTTGGTTCGCCATGTCATGATGGCCGCAGGGCGCGGGGATCGGGCGGTTTTGGTGATTACCGGCAAAGGTGGGCGGCAAAATCCTCAAACCACTGGCGTACCGGTGGCCCTTCGCCGCCGCGATAGCTTTGATCTGGGCTCGGGTGTGCTGCGCCGGATGGTGCCCTTATGGCTGGAATCGCCGCAGCTTGCCCCTTATGTGCACAGCTATGGCCCGGCCCATGATGGGCATGGCGGCGATGGCGCGCTTTATGTGTTGCTGCGCCGCCCCCGCTGAGGCTTGAAGCCTTTTAAAGCCTAGAGAATGAAGCGCGAAAGATCGGTGTTTTTCGGCAGGTCGCCCAGATGTTTGCGCACATAGGCGGCATCGATGGTCACCAGCGCGCCATTGCGATCCGAGGCATCGAAGCTGATTTCATCCAGCACCCGTTCCAGCACCGTATGCAGCCGCCGGGCGCCGATATTTTCCACCGAAGCGTTCACATCGGCGGAAATTTCGGAAATTTCGGCAATACCATCCGGGGTAAAATCAAGGGTCACACCTTCGGTTTCCATCAAAGCCTTATATTGGCGGATCAGGGATGTTTCCGGTTCGGTGAGGATGCGCTCGAAATCCTTTTTATCAAGGGCTGAAAGCTCCACCCGAATGGGTAGCCGGCCCTGCAGTTCGGGCAAGAGATCCGATGGCTTGGCCAGATGAAAAGCACCCGATGCAATAAACAGAACATGATCCGTTTTCACCGATCCATAGCGGGTGGAAACGGTGGTGCCCTCGATCAGCGGCAGCAGGTCGCGCTGCACGCCTTCGCGGCTGATATCACCGCCGCGGCGATCTTCGCTGGCGCATACCTTGTCGATTTCATCCAGAAACACGATGCCGTTCTGTTCAACGGCTTCGATGGCTTCGCGGGTGATGGCATCATCATCGATCAGCTTGTCGCTTTCTTCAGCGATCAGGGGCTTATGGCAATCGCGTATCGTCACTTTTTTGCGGCTGGTGCGCTGGCCGCCAAAGGCTTTGCCCAGCATATCCTGCAGATTGATCATGCCAAGCTGGGCCCCCGGCATTCCCGGAATATCCATGCTGGGAATCCCGCCTTGGCCGCTATCGGCCAGATCCAGTTCGATTTCCTTGTCATCCAGTTCGCCCTGGCGCAGGCGAACGCGAAAGCTTTGGCGGGTATCGGGGGAGGCGGATTTCCCCACAAGGGCATCGAGCACCCGCTCTTCGGCGGCGAGTTCGGCCTGCGAAGTGACAGTCCGGCGGTGATTTTCGCGTACCATCGTGCGGGCCTGTTCCACCAGATCGCGGATGATCTGTTCCACATCGCGGCCCACATAGCCCACTTCGGTAAATTTGGTGGCTTCCACCTTGATGAAGGGGGCATTGGCAAGGCGCGCCAAACGGCGGGAAATCTCGGTTTTGCCCACGCCGGTGGGGCCAATCATCAGGATATTCTTGGGCAGCACCTCGTCGCGCAGGGTGTCATCAAGCTGCTGACGGCGCCAGCGATTGCGCAGGGCAATGGCCACAGCACGTTTGGCATCATTCTGGCCGATGATATAGCGATCGAGCTCAGAGACAATTTCACGGGGAGAAAAAGAGGTCATGCGGTTTCTAGCTTTTCGATGATGATATTGTCATTGGTATAAACGCAGATGCCAGCCGCCACGGCCATGGATCGGCGGGCGATGTCTTCGGCATCCAGATCCATGTCATAAAGGGCGCGGGCCGCTGAAAGCGCGTAATTGCCGCCCGATCCGATGCCGATCAGGCCATCTTGCGGCTCTAAAACATCGCCGGTGCCGGTCAGCAGCAGGCTCACATCCTTGTCTGCCACCGCCATCAGGGCTTCCAAACGCCGCAAATAGCGATCGGTGCGCCAGTCTTTCGCCAGTTCCACACAGGCCCGGGTAAGCTGGTTGGGATAGCGTTCCAGCTTGGCTTCAAGGCGTTCGAGCAAAGTAAAAGCATCGGCGGTAGCCCCGGCAAAACCCGCAATCACCGCGCCATTGGCCAAAGGTCGCACCTTGCGGGCATTATCCTTCACCATGGTTTGCCCCATGGTCACTTGCCCGTCGCCCGCCATCACCACTGTGCCTGCTTTTCTCACACATAAAATCGTGGTGCCATGCCAGCCGGGAAAATTATCACGTTCTGAGGTCATTCTCTCTCACTTCAGGAAATCGGGTGTTCTGATCGATTGCCCTGCATATATAAAACGGCCGAGCGGGATAGCAAGCCATCTGGCGGGCTTGGCGGGGACGGATCACCCTGCTATAGGCAGGATGGTTCTACGGCACCCATGCTTTTATCAAAAGCACTCAGTTTCAGGATGGCTTTCATGCGCAGCGCCCAGATCGATCGTAAAACCCGGGAAACCGATATTTCCGTCAGCCTTGGCCTTGATGGCGAAGGGCGGTCCACTATCTCGACCGGTATCGGTTTTTACGATCATATGCTTGAGCAACTGGCGCGCCATTCCCTGATGGATATTGATATTCGGGCGGTGGGCGATCTTCATATCGATGCCCATCATACGGTCGAGGATGTGGGCATTGCTTTGGGCGGGGCGCTGAAAAAAGCCCTGGGCGAACGGCGGGGCATCACCCGCTATGGCCATGCCTATGTGCCCATGGATGAAACCCTGAGCCGGGTGGCGGTGGATATTTCGGGGCGGCCCTTTCTGGTGTGGAAAGTGCCCTTCACCCAGGCCCGTTTGGGCGAGATGGATACCGAATTATTCGAGGAATTCGCCCGCGCCTTTGCTTTTGGGGCGGGGATCACCTTGCATGTCGAGGTTCTTTATGGGGTGAATAATCACCATAAGATCGAATCCTGCTTCAAGGGCATGGCCATGGCTTTGCGGATGGCCATTGAAATCGATCCCCGGCGGAAGGATGCCATCCCCTCCACCAAAGGCACGATTGGCGGCTGACCTATGGCGCAAACCCTTGTTGTTATCGATTATGGATCAGGCAATCTGCGTTCGGTCTCGCGGGCGCTACAGCGTGTGGCTCTGGATGCGGGGCTTTCCTGCCAGATCACGGTCACGGGCGATCCGGCGGCGGTGCGCAAGGCCGATCGCATCCTTTTGCCCGGTGTTGGGGCCTTTGGCGATTGCCGGGCCGGGATCGATGCCATTCCCGATATGATGGCGGCGATCGAGCAGGTGGCTTTGCATGATGCCCGGCCTTTTCTGGGCATTTGTGTGGGGATGCAATTGCTGGCCTCGCGTGGGCTGGAGCATGGCGAACATCAGGGTTTTGGCTGGATTCCGGGCACGGTCGAGGCGATCCGCCCCCAAAGCCCCGATCTCAAAATCCCCCATATGGGCTGGAATGCTTTGGAACTGACCGAAGCAGGCGCCGCGCATCCCCTTTTTTCCGGGATTGCATCCGGCGATCATGCTTATTTCGTTCATAGCTATCATCTGGCGCTGCAATCGCCTGAAGCCTGCCTTGCCCGGGTGCATCATGGCATGGCGCTGACCGCGGCGGTGGCCCGGGGAAATGTGGCGGGGGTTCAATTTCATCCTGAAAAAAGCCAATCAACCGGCCTTCGTTTCCTGCGTAATTTTCTGGAGTGGCAGCCATGAAACTCTATCCGGCGATTGATCTGAAAGATGGCAAGGCGGTGCGCCTGCAAAAGGGCGATATGGCTAAAGCCACCATCTTTCATGATGATCCCGCAGCCCAGGCGCTTGATTTTGTCAAAGCGGGGTGCGAATTTTTGCATCTGGTGGATCTGGATGGCGCTTTTTCCGGCCGACCGGAAAATGCCGCAGCGGTGGAAAATATTCTGAAGGCGGTTTCGGTGCCGGTGCAATTGGGCGGCGGTATCCGATCCCTTGAAACCATTGATCGCTGGCTGCAATTGGGGGTGTCGCGGGTTATTCTGGGCACGGCGGCGGTCAAGAACCCGGCCTTGGTGAAGGCGGCCTGCCAGCAGTTTCCGGGCCGTATCCTTGTGGGGATTGATGCCCGCAATGGCTTTGTTGCCACCGAAGGCTGGGCGGAAACATCCGATCTGCCCGCCGCCGATCTTGCCCGGCGATTTGAAGATGTGGGCGTTGAGGCGATCATTTTCACCGATATCGATCGCGATGGCATGATGATGGGGGTGAACTGGCAGGCGGTGGCCGATCTCGCCCGGGCGGTGCGCCTGCCGATCATTGCTTCGGGCGGGGTGCGCGGCATGGATGATATCCGGGCCCTGTGCGCAACGGCGCGGGCCGCAGCCGATGGCATCAAGGGCGGCGAGATGCCGGGCGGAAAGGTCGATGGCGTGGTGATCGGCCGGGCGCTTTATGATGGGGCCGTGGATTTGCGGGCCGCCCTTCAGCTGGTTTCCGCATCATGTTGAAAACGCGGATCATTCCCTGCCTTGATGTGAAGGATGGCCGGGTGGTGAAGGGGGTCAATTTCGTTGATCTTCTGGATGCGGGCGATCCCGTGGAACAGGCCCGCGTTTATGATGCGGCGGGGGCGGATGAGCTGTGTTTTCTGGATATCACCGCGAGCCACGAGCGGCGCGATACTTTGCTTGATGTGGTGGCCCGCACTGCCGAGATGTGTTTCATGCCGCTCACCGTTGGCGGCGGGGTGCGATCCGTGGGGGATGTTCGGAAATTGCTTCTGGCCGGGGCCGATAAGATCGCCATCAACAGCGCGGCGGTGCAATCGCCTGAATTGATTGCCCAATTAGCGGAAAAATTCGGCTCCCAATGTATCACGGTTGCGGTGGATGCCAAATCGGTGGGGCCGGATCGTTGGGAAATCTTCACCCATGGCGGCCGCACGGCCACGGGGATTGATGCCGTGGCATTTGCCTGCCGCGCGGCTTCTTTGGGGGCGGGCGAAATCCTTCTCACCTCGATGGATCGCGATGGCACAAAATCCGGTTTCGATCTTGATTTAACGCGGCGGATTGCCGATGCCGTGCCGGTGCCGGTGATTGCCTCGGGCGGGGTTGGCTCCCTTGATGATCTGGTGGCGGGGGTGCGCGATGGCCATGCCTCGGCGGTGCTGGCGGCCTCGATCTTTCATTTCGGCCATTATACCGTGGGCGAGGCGAAGGCCCATATGGCCCGGGCCGGGATCAATATACGCCAAACGAAAGAGATGATCTGATGACCGATGAGCAACCAACAGCCCCCATTGATTGGGCCGCCCTCAATCGGCTTTATGCCACCCTGATCGCGCGTAAATCCGCCGATCCCGAGCAGAGCTATGTGGCCCGGCTTTATGGCAAGGGCCGCCAGAAAATTGCGCAAAAGCTGGGGGAAGAAGCGGTGGAAACGGCGCTGGCCGGGGTTCTGGATGATCGGGCGGGGATCATTTCGGAATCCGCCGATCTGCTGTTTCATCTGATGGTTTTATGGGCGGATGCAGGGATCGCGCCCGACGATATCATGGCCGAGCTCACCCGCCGCGAAGGGCTTTCGGGTTTGGAAGAAAAAAAGCGCCGAACCCTTTAAAGGCGGCTTTCGATGGCATCCCAGACCAGCCCCGCGATATTGGCATCATCGAAACGGTCGATTTCCTGAATCCCGGTGGGGGATGTCACATTGATTTCAGTGAGCCAATCGCCGATCACATCGATGCCAACAAAAATAAGGCCGCGTTTTTTCAATTCCGGCCCCAAACGATCACAAATTTCCTGATCGCGGCGGCTCAGCACCGCGATTTCAGCACGCCCCCCCACATGGAGATTGGATCGTGCTTCGCCCACTGCCGGCACGCGGTTGAGCGCGCCTGCCACCTCGCCATCCACCAAAATGATGCGCTTATCGCCTTGGCGCACCTGCGGGATATAGCGCTGCACCATGATCGGTTCGCGATAGATGCCGGTGAACAGCTCGATCAAGGCGCCTAAATTTTCATCCCCCGGCTGCAGGCGAAACACCCCGGCCCCGCCATTGCCATAAAGCGGCTTGACGATGATATCCTTATGTTCGGCCCGAAAGGCTGCCACTTCATCCTTGCGCCTTGTGATCAATGTGGGGGGCATCAGATCGGCAAAATGGGTGACAAACAGCTTTTCCGGGGCATCGCGCACCGAAGCCGGATCATTCACCACCAGCGTTTTGGGGTGGATATGTTCCAATATATGGGTAGCGGAAATATAGCCCAGATCAAAAGGCGGGTCCTGGCGCATCAGGATGGTATCGAGATCGGCAAGATCACGCTTTTCAGGGCTTCCGGCAGAGACATGATTGTCCTTTTCGCGCCTGAGGGTGATCGGGCGGCCTATAGCGGTGACATGGCCCTGCTGCCAGCTTAGATCCCCGGGCAGATAATGAAACAGGCTGTGGCCCCGGCGTTCAGCCTCAAGCCCCAGGGCAAAGGTGCTGTCGCCATTGATATCGATTGTCTCGATCGGATCCATCTGCAAGCCAACGGCCAAACCCATCTTTTCTCTCCGTCAAAAAATCATCTATCGTCCGTCATCCGCTGGCCGTCCATCGCGGGCAGCCTCTGGCGCAGCCCTGTATAAGCCGTTGCTGATCAGGGGGAAAGGCCATCCCGGCCTCTTGCCATCATTTTCCCGTGCCCGGCTATGCCGGTTGATGGCCTGATGGGTTTTGGGTCTAGAACTGGCCGGGCTTTGCCCCCTCGAACGCATGGATCAGATGCTTGGGCAGCTTGAAGGGGCGGATGATGATGACATCAAAGCGCAGGGGAAGGTGAGCCTCATGGGGATGGCGCATGATGAAATGAAGGGCCCCGCGCATCAATCGCTGCTGCTGACGGGGCGGCACCGCTTCGAGCCCGCTTGTCAGGGTTTTGCGGGCTTTCACCTCGATGAACACAAGGCTGTTGTGATGCCGGGCGATCAGGTCGATTTCACCCACGGGGCTGCGATAGCGCCGGGCAATGATGCGATAACCCTTCAGCTTCAGATAAAGCGCCGCCAGTCCTTCCGCCCGGCGGCCCAGAATTTCGGCCTTTTTGCGCCCCTTTTTTGCCGGTTTATGATGCGGGGCCAATGTCATTGCGGGTCATTGCGGGTCATCGCTGATCTGGCCTTGCAGGGCCAAAGCCCGTTGATAAATGGTGCGGCGCTTTTCCCCGGTCATCCAGGCGATGGCCGCGGCGGCTTCGCGTACCGATAAATCCTGCAGCGCCCTTTTGATCAGATCATCGATCTGATCGCTTTTGGGCCGTTCGCCTTCCGGCGGGGCGATCACTAAAACGATTTCGCCTTTGATCCGGTGTTCCTGAGCGGCTGTGCTGGCGGCCAGATCGAAAAGGCTGCCCCGGCGGATTTCCTCATAGCTTTTGGTCATCTCGCGGCAGATGGCGGCTTCGCGCCCGGCCCCTAGAATTTCGGCAAAATCCGCAAGGGCGGCGGGCAGGCGGCTTGGGCTTTCATAAAGCACCATGGTGGCATCCACGGATCGATAGGGTTCGACAAATTTTTTGCGGGCCGATGATTTGGGGGGTGAAAAGCCAAGAAACAAAAGCTTGTCGGTGGGCAGGCCACAGGCGGATAAAGCGGTGATGAACGCACAGGCACCGGGAATGGGGATAACCTTGTGCCCGGCGGCGCGGGCATCGGCCACCAGCCGATAACCGGGATCGGAAATCAGCGGCGTTCCGGCATCCGATATCAGGGCCACCCTTTTCCCGGCGGCCAGAGCATCGAGAATTTTGCCCCCGCTCATTTTGGCATTATGGTCATGATAGGATATCAATGGGCGCTTCAAGCCATAATGATTGAGAAGCTTGAGGCTGACCCGGGTATCTTCGCAGGCGATCAGATCGGCGGCTGCCAGAATGGCCAGAGCGCGATGGCTGATATCCCCCAGATTGCCAATCGGGGTGGCCACGATATAAAGCCCGGCGCTGGGGATGGACCCCACGGCAGAGCGGGGCCCAAGGCTGGCCTCATCATCAAAATCAGCCTGTGCCACTTTGTTGCCTTCTGTTTGCGGCTTTTATGATGCAGCGTTAGTCTATATGCCAACCAGTGTTCAAGGGTGAACTCACCATAAAAGCCGGGATGATGTCCATGCGTTTTCTTATCGGCCCCGCGATGATGGGGATGATCATGCTGCTTGCGGGCTGTGCCACGGCACCGCCTTCGGATGGATCGTCTATGGGCGGATCGGGGCGTGCGCCCACCGCACTTTCGGGGGCGGATCGCTCCGGGGCGGATGCTGATCCCCGGGCTCAAGGGCTTTTGGCCCCCGATCAGGGCGAAATCAGGATTGCGCTTCTGCTGCCCCTCAGCGGCCCGGCGGCGGATGTGGGGGCGGCCTTGCGCGATGCGGCGGCTTTGGCCTTGTTTGATGCCTATGATCCCCGCTTGCGGCTTTTGCCTTTCGATACGGCGGGCACGGCGGAAGGGGCGAGGCTTGCTGCACAAAAGGCTGTGGATCAAGGGGTTTCGGTGGTTTTGGGGCCGCTTCTGGCCACATCGGTGCAGGCGGTGGCCCCGCTTTTGCGCCAATCCGATATCCCCTTGCTCGGCTTTTCCAATGATCAGCGGGTGGCTGGCGATGGGGTTTATCTGTTTGGCTTCATGCCCGATCAGGATGTGGAACGGATCGTTTCCTATGCCATCGGGCGCGGGCTTGGCCGCTTGGCCGGATTGATCCCCTCATCGCCTTATGGGGATCGTATTTTGCAGCGCTTTGGCCCCCTTGTGCAGGAAGCGGGGGGGGATCTGGTCTCGCTGATTCGCTATGAGCCGGAAACCGATGCCCTTGATGCGCCGGTGAAAATTCTCGCCCATTATGATCAGCGCCGGGCTGCCTATCTTGCCGAGGTAAAGGCTCTTGAAGCCTTGGGCGATGATCTGTCCAATGAAATTTTGAGGCGGCTCAAAACCAAGGAGGCCTTGGGACCACTCGGCTTTGATGCCCTGCTGATCGCCCAGGGCGATCCTTTATTGCGCTCTTTGGGGCCGCTTTTGCCTTATTATGAGATCGATCCCCAAACGGTTCAGTTTCTGGGCACCGGGCTTTGGGATGAACCTTCATTGGTGCGCGAACCGCCCTTGCGTGGGGCGTGGTTTCCAGCGCCTGAACCCAGCGTGCCCCGGGCTTTTCTGGCGCGCTTTGAAAAGGCTTATGGCCGCCCGGCACCAAGGCTTGCCACATTGGGCTATGATGGCATGGCGCTTTTGGCCACCCTTGCCCGCAATCCCGTGCAAAGCGAACGCTTTGAAGCGGCGGCTTTTGAAGATCGGGCGGGCTTCAGCGGCCTTGATGGGGCTTTCCGCTTTGGTTCGGATGGGATTGTGGAGCGAAATCTGGCGATTTTGGAAATCGGTGCGCGTGATTTCAGGATCATCGATCCCGCCCCGGTGGATTTCCGGGGGCCCAGAATCGGTTTCCATCTCGATCTTGATGGGCAGGGTTCAACCCAGCAGGCGGCCTATGATGGCATTGAGCAATAAGCGGCCTTTTTGACTGGTGCGCAAAGCCTGTGCATCGCATTCCAAAAGCCCCTGTTCGACCAATTCGGCCAGGGCTTTACGGTTGACGATGGTCATCAGGTCGCACCCGGTGTGCTGTTTGAAATGGTGGCGATCAATCCCCTTGGTCAGGCGCAGGCCCATCATCACAGCTTCAGCGGCGCGGCTTTCGGGGTCGATCTCTTCACTTTCAAAGCGGCCATGGCCATGATTTTCCACGGCCAGAAGCCAATCTTCGGGGCGTTTGATCTGGGATGTTGCCTGATAGCGGGGAAGCGGCCCTTTTGGGGCAGTGGGCATCCGGCCATGGGCCCCGGGTCCGATCCCCAGATAGCCCCCGCCCTGCCAATAAATAAGATTATGGCGCGATTCCTCACCGGGTCGGGCATAGTTCGATGTTTCATAAGCATAAAGCCCGGCCTGGGCGGTCAGTTCGGCGGTCAGCTCAAAAAGATCGGCAGCCAGATCTTCATCCGGCAGGTGAAAGTCCCCCCGGGCATGGCGGCGAAAAAAGGCGGTATCCTGCTCGATGGTCAATTGATAGGCCGAAAGGTGCCCCGCCTGATAGCGCAGGGCGCGGGA
Organism: Iodidimonas sp. MBR-22; assembly: GCF_029946565.1. Lineage (NCBI taxonomy): Bacteria > Pseudomonadati > Pseudomonadota > Alphaproteobacteria > Iodidimonadales > Iodidimonadaceae > Iodidimonas > Iodidimonas sp. MBR-22. The sequence continues at coordinate 75,959 of NZ_JARKVQ010000001.1, read as the reverse complement.
AAGTTCGTCGCGCCATGATTTAAGGCTTTGTTCGGGGCGGGCATAAATCAGATCGAAGGATATCCGGTCGAAATGATGGCGGGCCACATCCAGCGCCGCCAGGGCTTCATCTTTGGAGTGAAGCCGCCCCAGAAAGGCCAGCGCCTGATCGTCAAGGGCCTGCACCCCCAAAGACACCCGATTGACACCGGCATGGCGATAATCGGCAAAGCGCCCGGCCTCAACACTGGAAGGATTGGCTTCCAGCGTGATTTCCGGCTGCGCATCAAGGGGCCAATGGCCCGCCACCGCATCGATAAGGGCCGCAACAAGGCTCGGTTTCATCAGGGATGGGGTGCCGCCGCCGAAAAAAATGCTGGGTACGCGATAGCCTTGGGTGCGTTCGGCAAACCATGCCAATTCCGCCAGCAGGGCGCGCTGCCAGCGCGGGTGATCTACCTCATCGCGGACATGACTGTTGAAATCGCAATAGGGGCATTTGCGTTCGCAAAAGGGCCAGTGAATATAGATCGCAAGGCGATCTTGCTCTGCGCTGTCGGCACGGGTTTTCAGATCAGGCAGATCGGTCAAAGCAGCGCTCCAGCATCTGGCGAAAGGCATCGGCGCGGTGATTGATGGCGGCCTTGTGGTCGGGGTCCATTTCCCCAAAGCTGAGATCATAGCCATCGGGCACGAAGATCGGATCATAGCCAAAACCGCGTGTGCCCCGGGGCGGAAAACACAAATGGCCATCGATCCGGCCTTCCACGCTTTCCCTATGGCCATCGGGCCAGGCCAATGAAAGGGCGCAGATGAAATGGGCGGTGCTGTCGGCCCCATCCAGCTTTTCGGCGATCAGGTTCATGGCGTGGCCGAAATCCTTTTCCGGCCCTGCCCAGCGCGCCGAATAAATGCCGGGGGCGCCAAGAAGCCCATGCACCACCAGCCCGGAATCATCGGATAAAGCGGGCAGATCACTGGCTTTGGCGGCGGCCAGTGCCTTTAATTCGGCATTGGCGATAAAGCTTGTGCCGGTTTCTTCGGGTTCATCAAGGCCCAGATCGCCCGCCGCTAAAACGGTGATCCCCAAAGGCGCCAGCAACAGCTTGATTTCGCGCACCTTGCCGGCATTGTGGCTGGCCAGCACAAGGCGATCACCGGAAAAACGCCGGGCGGTCATTATTTCAGGCCCAGAACACGTTTTTGTTCAGCAACAATCCGATCACAGCCGATCCGCGCCAGCCGCAAAAGCCGCAGGAACTGTTCTTCGGAAAAAGGTGTTGCTTCGGCAGTGCCTTGAATTTCCACAATCCCGCCCGATGCCGTGAGCACGAAATTGGCATCGGTTTCGGCAGCACTGTCTTCATCATAATCCAGATCAAGGATCGGGTTGTTTTGATAGATCCCGCAGGAAATGGCGGCCACCGGCTCGCGGATCGGCAGAGTATCGATCAGCCCGGCATCGCGCATATAGCGCAGGCAATCCACCAAAGCCACAAAGCTGCCTGAAATGGCGGCGGTGCGGGTGCCCCCATCGGCCTGGATCACATCGCAATCGATGCGGATCTGGCGTTCGCCCAAACCTTCAAGCTCGGTAATGGCGCGCAAGGAGCGGCCGATCAGCCGCTGGATTTCCTGGGTCCGCCCCGATTGTTTGCCGCGGGCCGCTTCGCGATCCATGCGGCTATGGGTGGAGCGGGGCAACATGCCATATTCGGCCGTTACCCAGCCCTTGCCGGTATCGCGCAGGAAGGGCGGCGGGCGGCTTTCAAGGCTTGCCGTACATAAAACATGGGTATCCCCGAATTTGACGAGGCATGAACCTTCGGCATGTTTGGAAAATCCGCGCTGAAGGCTCAAGGGGCGCATTTCGTCAAGGGCTCGGCCGGATGGTCGCATGGGGGTCTCTCCAGATCCTGAAAGCCACGGCACCCGATCCCATTTGGGGGATCATGATGCGCCTATGCGCCAAAGCACAGGCAGGGCCAGATCACAGCCTTCTAACCCTTGCAGCGAACCGCCGTCCAGCCCCCCTTTTGGAAAACAATCCCGGCCTAAGCCTGTGGGGATCGCTGTCTGTGGATTGACGATTGGCCCCCGGCCCCTTAAATCAAAGGCTTGACAGCTCATCAGCTCGGACAGGTGACATGCAGATCGAAACATTGAACGATCGTTCGCGCGTCATTTTTCGGATGATCGTGGAATCCTATCTCGATAATGGCGATCCGGTGGGGTCACGCACTTTGTCGCGGCATCCCGGCGTTGATCTGTCGGCGGCCTCTATTCGCAATGTGATGGCCGATCTGGAAGAAACCGGGCTGATTTACGCCCCCCATGTGTCTGCCGGGCGGATACCCACGGAATTGGGTTTGCGGCTTTTCGTGGATGGCCTTCTTGAAATCGGCAATCTGACCGAAGAAGAGCGCGCCAATATCGATATCCGTTGTGCCGGTCAGGGGCGGCGGCGGGAAGATGTTTTAGAAGATGCCACCAATCTTTTATCGGGGCTGTGCCAATGTGCCAGCCTTGTGATGGTGCCCAAAACCAATGCCCCCCTAAAGCATCTGGAATTCGTACCGCTTTCGGCTGAAAAGGCTTTGGTGGTGGTGGTTTCGGAAGATGGGGTGGTGGAAAATCGGGTGATTGACCTGCCCCCCGGCCTGCCTCCGTCGTCTTTGGTTCAGGCGAGCAATTATCTCAATAGCCGGTTCAAGAACCGCACCTTTGAAGAGGCCCGCGCGATCATCGCCCGCGAATTATCCGAACAAAAGGCCGAACTTGACGGCCTGACGAGCAAGCTGGTGGAACAGGGCCTTGCCACATGGACCGGAGATGATAAGCCGTCATTGATCGTGCGCGGGCGCGGCAATCTTTTGGAAGATGTGCGGGCGATCGAGGATTTAGAGCGAATCCGCAGGCTTTTTGATGATCTTGAAACCAAGCTCGATCTCACCCGCTTGTTGGAAAAAGCCCGGGATGCCGAGGGGGTGAAGATTTTTATCGGCTCGGAAAATAATCTTTTTTCGCTTTCGGGTTCCTCCCTCGTTGTCTCTCCCTATATGAAGGGCGATAACAAGATCATTGGGATGATCGGGGTGATTGGTCCGACCCGGATCAATTATGCCCGGATTATTCCGATGGTGGATTATACAGCAAAGGTCATCGGCCGGATATTGTAAGGGTGAACCCTTGCGGCGGCCTATCAATGGAGGCGGACGAGCGCCATGAGCGGATCGGACGAAATGAACAGACACCCAACTGATGAAACCCGGGATGAAGCCCAAAAGCCACAGGCCGGGCCAGATCCATCCGGCCCATCCCCCGAAAGCGGGGCCGAGGCCAAAGCCAAGGCGGACGCCGCCGATGAGAAGGGGGCGAGCACCCCGCCTGATCGGATCGGGGCGCTGGAAGCCGAGATCGAAACCTTGCGCGATCAGGCGATGCGGGCCCGGGCCGAGGTGGAAAATATCCTGCGGCGTACGGCGCGGGAAAAGCAGGAAACCAGCGCTTATGCGGTCTCGGGCCTTGCCCGTGATCTTTTGAGCGTGCCGGATAATCTGCGCCGGGCCCTTGAAGCCCTGCCCGCCGAGGCGCGCCAGGATAAGCTGATCAAAACCTTTGTCGATGGCGTTGAGATGACCGAGCGGGAATTGCTCAATGCTTTCGAGCGTCATGGCATCCGGCGGATCGAACCCAGGGGCGAGAAATTTGATCATAATTTCCATCAGGCCATGGCCGAAGTGGAAAGCCCCGCACAGGCACCGGGAACGGTGGTGGATGTGTATCAGGCGGGCTATGTGATCCGGGATCGCCTGCTGCGCCCGGCGATGGTAACGGTGGCCAAAGCGGCTCCCGGCCCGGGGGCTGACTCTGCGCCGGACCCATCATCACCCAAGGGGGTTGATACCACGGCCTGAAGGCGGGCGAAAAAGAGGGGAAATGCATCTGCATCGATCCTCTGCCTTGCAGCACGGAAAAGGCGGCCCTATATGCAGGGTCGATTGTCGCGCGAAAAATGTTTCAAGACAGCCGGATGCACCGGACATGCTGTTTCGAGCGACACACAATGAATGAATATCCTGATTGGAGGGCCGGACGGGTGCATGATGTGGCCCGCCGACCCGGCTGAAAAAAAAGGTCAGACATTATGAGTAAAGTCATCGGAATCGATCTGGGGACCACCAATAGCTGCGTTGCGGTGATGGAAGGCTCCAACCCCAAAGTGATTGAAAATGCCGAAGGGGTGCGGACAACGCCCTCGATCGTTGCCTTCACCGAAGATAGCGAGCGGTTGGTGGGGCAATCCGCCAAGCGTCAGGCGGTGACCAATGCCAAAGATACGCTGTTTGCCATCAAGCGCCTGATTGGCCGCACCTATGCCGATCCCACCACCACCAAAGACAAGGGCATGGTCCCTTATTCCATCGTCAAGGCCGATAATGGCGATGCCTGGGTGGAAGCGCGCGGCGAAAAATATTCTCCCTCGCAGATTTCCGCGTTCATCCTGCAAAAAATGAAGGAAACGGCGGAAAGCTATCTGGGTGAAACCGTTAGCCAGGCCGTGATCACGGTTCCGGCCTATTTCAATGATGCCCAGCGGCAGGCAACGAAAGATGCCGGCAAAATCGCGGGCCTTGAAGTTTTGCGGATCATCAATGAACCCACCGCCGCCGCTTTGGCCTATGGCCTTGAAAAGCAGGATGGCAAAACCATCGCCGTATACGATCTGGGGGGCGGCACCTTTGATGTCTCGATCCTTGAGATCGGCGATGGCGTGTTCGAGGTGAAGGCCACCAATGGTGATACCTTTCTGGGTGGCGAGGATTTTGATCTCAGGATCGTTGATTATCTGGCCGATGAATTCAAAAAAGAAAATGGCATTGATCTGCGCGGTGATAAGCTCGCCCTGCAAAGGCTGAAGGAAGCGGCAGAAAAGGCCAAGATCGAATTGAGCTCGGCCACGCAAACCGAGGTCAATCTGCCCTTCATCACCGCCGATTCTTCGGGCCCCAAGCATCTGACCATGAAGCTGAGCCGGGCAAAGCTCGAATCGCTGGTCGAAGATCTGATCAAACGCACCCTTGAGCCATGCAAAAAGGCGCTGAAAGATGCGGGCATCAATGCCGGTGAAATCGATGATGTGGTGCTGGTGGGCGGCATGACCCGCATGCCCAAAGTGCATGAAACGGTGAAATCCTTCTTTGGCCGCGAACCCCATAAGGGGGTTAATCCCGATGAAGTGGTGGCCCTTGGGGCGGCCATTCAGGCGGGTGTGCTGCAAGGCGATGTGAAAGACGTGCTGCTGCTTGATGTAACGCCTTTGTCTTTGGGCATTGAAACATTGGGTGGTGTGTTCACCCGCTTGATCGAGCGCAATACCACCATCCCTACCAAGAAATCTCAGGTCTTCTCAACGGCCGAGGATAATCAGGGCGCGGTGACCATCCGGGTGTTCCAGGGTGAGCGCGAAATGGCTGCCGATAATAAAATGCTCGGTCAGTTCGATCTTGTTGGGCTGCCCCCGGCCCCGCGCGGTGTGCCGCAGATCGAGGTGGCCTTTGATATCGATGCCAATGGGATCGTCAATGTATCGGCCAAGGATAAAGGCACCGGCAAGGAACAGCAGATCCGTATTCAGGCTTCGGGCGGGTTGTCGGATGCCGATATCGAAAAGATGGTGAAGGATGCCGAAGCCAATGCCGCCGAAGATAAAAAGCGGCGGGCTGCGGTGGAAGCCCGCAATCAGGCCGAAGCTTTGGTGCATCAGACCGAGAAAAATCTGTCGGAACACGGGGATAAGGTGTCTGCCGATGATAAGGCGGCGATTGAAACGGCGGTCACCGAGCTTAAATCTGTTCTCGATAGCAATGATGCCGATGCCATCCAGCAGAAAACGGAAAGCCTGACCCAGCTTTCCATGAAGCTGGGTGAAGCCATCTATAAAGCGCAGCAGGACGATGCCGGCGAAGGCGCCCCAACGGATGCCCAGCAGGCGGATGCGGCTGCCAAAAAAGCCTCTGACGAGGATGTAGTGGATGCCGATTTCGAGGAAGTTGACGAAGACAAGAAATAATCTTGCGAGTTGATATCCCATCATCGGATGGATGCCTTTTGCGCCGTCGGTGCCTGCCTTGATGGCGGTTCGGCGGCGCAGGGCTTTCGCTTCCGATGAAAAAACAGAACGGATTGCTTCATGACTGAATGCTATTATGAAACGCTTGGTGTGGAACGCGGGGCTGATGGTTCGACCCTTAAAAGCGCCTATCGCAAGCTTGCCATGAAATATCATCCTGATCGCAATCCCGGTAATGAAGAGGCCGAGCGCCGCTTCAAGGAAATCAGCCAGGCCTATGATATCTTGAAAGATGATCAAAAGCGGGCGGCCTATGATCGCTATGGCCATGCGGCTTTTGCCAATGGCGCAGGCCCCGGGGCGCAGGCGCATGGCTTTGATCAGGATAGCTTCTCCGATATTTTCGATCAGTTCTTTGGCGATATGATGGGCGGACGCGGGCGCGGGCGCGGCCAATCCTCGGCCCGGCGGGGGTCTGATCTGCGCTTCAATCTCGAAATTTCCCTGGAAAATGCCTATCACGGGCTGACCGAAACCATCGATGTGCCCACCAGTGTGCCTTGTGATGATTGTTCGGGAACCGGTGCCGAAGAAGGCTCGGTGCCTGAGCTGTGCCCGGCCTGTAATGGGGCGGGCAAGATCCGCTCGGCTCAGGGATTTTTCACCGTCGAACGCACCTGCCCGGGCTGCAAGGGCGCGGGCCGGGTGATTTCCAGCCCCTGCAAAAGCTGCCATGGCATGGGCCGGGTGGAAAAAGTGCGCCAGCTTTCCGTGAAAATTCCTGCCGGTGTTGAAGAAGGCACCCGCATCCGCCTTGCCAGCGAGGGCGAGGCCGGTTTCCGGGGCGGCCCTCCGGGGGATTTATATATTTTTCTGTCGATCCGCCCGCACAAGCTTTTCGAGCGCGAAGGCACGACGATCTATTGCCGGGTGCCGATTTCTATCGTCACCGCCATTTTGGGGGGCGATGTTGAGGTGCCCACCATCGGTGGCGGACGGGCGCGCCTGAAAATCCCCGAAGGCACCCAGAATGGGCGGCAATTCCGGCTGCGCAACAAAGGAATGCCCCAGATCAATACACCCATCTATGGCGATATGATGATCGAGGTTCAGGTGGAAACGCCGGTCAATCTAACAAAGGCGCAAAAAGAAAAAATCCGCAGCCTTGGTGAGGATTTTGGCGAGCGGCACACCCCTCAATCCTCTGGCTTTTTCAGCCGGGTGAAAGATTTATGGGATGATCTGACAGATTGATCCGATTAGCGCAGAAGGCGGGCCGGAATGAGCGGGGCGGATGATGGGGGAGCAGGCGATGATCAAAATCGGAATATTAGGCTGTGCCGGGCGCATGGGGCGGGCGCTCCTTGCCGAGGTTGATGGGTCATCTTGTGCTCTTTTGTCGGGGGGAACGGTGCGGCCCGGTGCCTCGCCTTTGGTCCACACGGCCGATGGCCGGTCTTTTGCTGATAGCATCGATGAAGATGCGGCGGCCCTTTTTGCCCGATCCGATGTGCTGATCGATTTTACCAGCCCCAAAGCCAGCCTTGATCATCTGGCTTTGGCCTGCAGCCATGAAAAGCCTCTGGTTTTGGGCACCACCGGTTTTACGGCTGACCAGCAAGCCGATATCGATGATGCGGCGCGCACCATTCCCATTCTGCAGGCGGCGAATTTTTCTTTGGGCATCAGCTTGCTATCATCTTTGGTGCGGCAGGCGGCGCGCGCCCTTGGCCCTGAATTTGATGCGGAAATTCTGGAAATGCACCATCGTCACAAGGTTGATGCGCCATCGGGAACGGCGCTGGCCCTGGGCCGGGCCGTGGCAATGGGCCGGGGTGTTGATCTGGATGAGATGAGCGAAAAACTGCGCGATGGCCAGATCGGGCCACGGGTGCCGGGCCGGATCGGTTTTGCCACTTTGCGCGGGGGCGATGTGGTGGGGGAACATCAGGTGATTTTTGCCGGGATGGGCGAGCGTCTGGTGCTGTCGCATCTGGCATCGGATCGGCAGATTTTTGCCCGTGGCGCGGTTCATGCGGCTTTGTGGCTGGCCACCCGCTGGCAAGAGGATCGAGCACCCGGGCTTTTCGATATGGCAGATGTGCTTGGTTTGTGATCCGCTGTTATAATGGCGGGTGCCCGGCTTTTTTGGTGGCAAGGGCGGTTTTTAAAGCCTCACCTAAAGAAAGCCGCTCTTGGGGGCTGAGCGCCTCACCCACCTCAAGGGATTGCCCGCGTTCCTGAAGATAAAGACGGGGTGTTGCGGCTTGGCGGCGCTCCGGGCTTGGCGGGTCGGTGATCGCAATCCTTACCCAATAAGGATCAAATTGGTGGCGATCTGTTTTTCCGCGCCAGCTTGTTTTGGTGATGATCAGGGCATCTTCCAAAAGCGCGATGGTTTCAAAAGATCGGGCATGGGCATAAGAAAGGCGGAAAGCCCCCCAGATCAGCAGGGCATCGACAATGAAGAAAGCCGCCACCGGCCAGGCGCCCAAAAACCAGAAGCGTAAAGCCGCCAGGGCGCTCAGGGCCAGCAGCCCCATGAAAATGAGCACGAAGTGCCTGCGGTCAAGGGAGCGATGCGGCCGCACGGTGGCATGAAACCATAAGGGGCCGGACGCTTGACCGGAACAGCCGGTGCTGTAAACAGGATCAGGAACGGATTGTGATGTCATCTCGAAAGGGCCCTCATGCCTTGTCATGAACTGTCGGCCAAAGCCATTGAAACCTTGTTTTCCCGCTTTGAAAAGGCCGATCCGGCCCCCCAAACCGAATTGGACTATCGCAATCCCTATACCCTGCTCGTGGCCGTGGTGCTGTCGGCGCAGGCCACCGATGCCGGGGTGAACAAAGCCACCAAAAAGCTCTTTGCCCGTGCCGATCATCCGGCGGCGATGGTTGCTCTGGGCGAAGCCGGCATAAGGGATCACATCAAAACCATCGGGCTTTTCAATAATAAGGCCCGCAATGTTTTCGCTTTGTCAAAAATCTTATGCGAAGAATACGGCGGGACTGTGCCAGCGGATCGCAGCGCCCTTGAAACCCTGCCGGGGGTGGGGCGCAAAACCGCCAATGTGGTTTTGAATGTGGCCTTTGCCCAGCCGACCATGGCTGTGGATACCCATATTTTTCGCCTGTCCAACAGATTGGGGCTGGCCCCGGGGAAAACTGTTCGGGCGGTTGAAGATGGCCTCGTTGCCCGCATTCCGGCGCGCTTCATGCGTCATGCCCATCATTGGCTGATTTTGCATGGCCGCTATATCTGCAAGGCACGAAAGCCCGAATGTGGGCGGTGCCCGGTGCGGGATCTGTGCCTTTATGAAGATAAAACCGCCTGATCATTTTGGTGCGCGGCTTAATTACCAGTGGGTGCGCGGAATGAGTTGGGCCATGCATTGGGTGGCATCGAATGGCTGCCCATCCAGATCGCGGGCTTCCACATGCTGGGTGCGAAAATGCATGCCAGGCTGGGGCTCGTATAAATAGATATCGAGCACGCATTGGGCGGATTTATATTGCATCATCTGCGCCCGATCTTCGCGCCGAACCAAAAGCGGCACCCCCATCAGATGATGCACATCGCCAGCGGTCAGCCCCAAAAGCCGCCCCGGATCAGGGGATTGCGGCACGGTGATGGGGGTGGGGGGAGATGCCAGATCGGTGCCTTTTTTGCTGTTTGGGGCCAAAGACGATGGGGAGGTTGCAGCCGGAGGTGCCTGCGGTTCCGGGGCTTTGGGGCTATGATCGAGCAGCGATGTGCAGCCCGCTGCACCGGCCATCAGCAGGATAAGCAGGCCAAAGCGCCGGATCATCATTGATATAGTGCTGATCCCCATCATTCAGTTGACCCGTCTGCTTTCCGGCTTGTTTTCCGGGCTGTCATGAAACAGATGCACCATCATGGCAATGCCGATGACCGGGGCCATCAGGTTCAGCACCGGGATCATGAATAAAAGGGCGATCATCAGCCCACCCATAAAGGCTTTATCCCGGTTTTGTTTGCGCAGATGTCTGGCATTGTTCGGGGTGGCATGGCGCACCGCCACCATTTCATAATATTCCCGGCCCAATAAATAGCCATTGATCGCCAGATAAAGCGCCAAAGTGCCAAAGCCGGTAAAAAGCAGGGCCAGATACAGGGGCAAGGCCAGCAGATTGATCAGCACGATCAGCAGGGAAAGCCGCAGCCCCAGCCAGATGGCTTCATGCAAAGGCGAGGCCCGCCAGCCCGCCAGATCAGGATAGTGAAGCGCTTCCACGGCATCCACAACATCATCGAGAAACAGGCTGGTGATGCTGGTCATCACAGCGGGAAAAAGCAGCCAGGTGACCAAAGCAAAGATCAGGGGAACCCCCAAACCAGCGAGCCAGATGACAGCCTTGTCGATCCAGCCGATACTGCTTTCGGGGATCAGGGGCACGAGGGCAATCAGCCCCCCGAGCAGAAGAAGAAACACCAGAAGCGACAAGCCGAATCCTAAAAGAATGACCCGGCGAAAAGCCGGATCGTTCAATTGGCCAATGGCTAGATTGAGGGCGCGGAGGATCGACATGTCATGGCTCTTTAAAATGGGTCGGCCCTGTTTTAGCAGCCCGATGCACCCTGTGGAAAGTGCGCTGGTTGGCATCTGTGCGACAATCGCTATACTCCCGCTCAGTCAATCAGCAATAATGATGATAAGGATACCGCATATGGTTGAAAAGACACATGATCTGGTTGGGATCGGCAATGCGATCGTGGATGTGATCTCTCGCGATGACGATGCCTTTCTCGCGGCCCATGATATTCAAAAGGCGGGGATGACCCTGATCGATGCGGATCGGGCCCGCCTTTTATATGATGCCATGGGGCCGGGGGTCGAGATTTCCGGCGGATCGGTGGCTAATTCTACGGCGGGATTTGCGGCTTTGGGCGGGCGCGTCCGCTTCATTGGAAAAGTGAAAGATGATCAACTGGGCCAGGTTTTCGCCCATGATCTGCGTGCCACCGGGGTGGATTTCACCACCCCCATGGCCCCTTCGGGTGAGCCCACCGCCCGCTGCCTCATCATCGTGACGCCGGATGGCCAGCGCAGCATGAATACCTTTCTGGGGGCAAGTCAGGGTTTGACGGAAGCCGATATCGTCCCCGAAGAAATCGCCGCCGCTAAGGTCATCTATCTGGAAGGCTATCTGTGGGATCCCATCGAGGCGAAAAAGGCCTTTTTAAAGGCCATGCGCCTTGCCCATGAAGCGGGAACGAAAGTTGCACTTACCTTGTCGGATTCCTTTTGTGTGGATCGCTATCGCGATGAATTTCGCGATCTGGTGGATCATCATGTGGATATTCTGTTTGCCAATGAAGACGAGATCAAATCCCTTTATCAAACCGATGATTTCGAACAGGCGATGAAAGCGCTGGGGCAAAAGGTGGAGCTGGCCGCCCTCACGCGGTCGGAAAAAGGCTCGGTGGTTCTCTATGGATCGGAACGGGTGATCATCAATGCCGAACCGATTGCGAAGCTGGTGGATGCCACGGGCGCGGGCGATCTTTATTCGGCGGGCTTTCTTCATGCTTATGTCAGGGGCCAGGATGCCCGCACCATGGGGCGGGTGGCATCGATCTGTGCGGCCGAAATCATCTCGCATTATGGCGCCCGGCCCGAAGCCGATTTGGCGGCGCTGGTGGCAAAGGCGATGTCAGCCTAAAGCCGGCAGGATGAACAGCATCAGGGTGGCGATCAGGCCCACGGCCCATATGGCGGTGCGGCCATAGCCCCAATCTTTAAGATAAGCCGGAATGAACAGGATCCGGGCAGCGATGAATAACAGCGCCAGCCCATCACGCCAGTGGGGATCGGCCTCCAGAAAATGCGCCATGATCACGGCGGCGGCAAAGGGGCCAAAGGCTTCGATCATATTCTGATGCGCCCCCATGGCCCGCAGTGCCTTGCCTTTCAGCCGGGCCTGCTGGGCGCGGGGTTCCAGAATATCATAATGCCCTTCCTGCTCCAATATGCCGCGCAAAGCCGGTCCGCGCGGCGCATAAATCAGAATGAAAGCGGCCAAAAGGCACCATGCGGCAATGGTCATCGGTTCAATCCTTCAGGGGGGTGAGCATGGGCCCCAAAGGGCGACCGGCAAAGATATGGATGTGCAGATGCGGCACCTCTTGATGGGCATCGGCACCATGATTGGCCAGAATGCGATAGCCCCTTTCAGCGGCCCCCACTTGCCGGGCCACATGGCCCACAGCCTTGAAAAAACCGGCGATCAGGGCATCGGGGGCGTGGGCGGTGAAATCATCCATCGATTGATAGGGGCCCTTGGGGATCACCAGAATATGCTGAGGGGCCTGTGGGTTGATATCGTGAAAGGCCAGAGCATATTCATCTTCATAAACGGATTTTGCAGGGATTTCGCCGCGCAGAATGCGGGCAAAGATATTTGTGTCATCATAGGCCATGATCTGCTCCTTATCTTTTCGCCAAAACATGCCCGCGATGCCGATAAACAGCAAGACAATCCGTTTCTGATCCACCCATGTTTCAAGAGATGAAACCATCTGTTGCGAGCGAAAGAACATCGCCTTATACAACTATGATTGACGCTTTTGGCCAAAGCCCGCACATTGGCCCGCCACAGAGCATCGAAAGCGGGGATCCATATCCGGCGTGATCACGAAATGATAAGGGGGGCGGCATTTGGTTGCGCATATCAATACGGTGGCCTTTGCCGGGATCGAAGCCCGGCCCGTTGATGTTCAGGTGCAATTAAGCGCAGGCCTGCCGGGTTTTACCATTGTTGGTCTGCCCGATAAGGCGGTGGGCGAATCGCGCGAACGGGTGCGCTCGGCGTTGGCGGCAATGGGGCTGGCTTTGCCGCCCAAGCGCATCACGGTCAATCTGTCGCCAGCCGATCTGCCAAAGGAAGGCAGCCATTTCGATCTGCCCATTGCCCTTGGCCTTATGGCGGCGATGGATGTGCTTGATCGCGAAGAAAGCGCGCAATTGCTGGCTTTGGGTGAATTGTCGCTGGATGGCAGGATCAGCGCGGTGCCCGGTGTTCTGCCTGCGGCTTTGGCGGCTTCGGCGCTTGATCTCACTTTGGTTTGCCCGGCTCAGCAGGGGGGCGAGGCGGCCTGGGCGGGCGATCTGGCAATTTTGGCTGCGCCCGATCTGCTCACCCTGATCAATCATCTGAAGGGCAGCCAGATTTTATCCCAGCCCCAGGCGGGGGTGATGGATGAAGGCGGCACCCTGCCCGATCTGCGCGATATCAAAGGTCAGGAAATGGCCAAGCGGGCTTTGGAAATCGCCGCATCGGGGGGGCATAATCTTTTGATGATCGGACCGCCGGGATCGGGGAAATCGATGCTGGCCTCCCGCCTGCCCTCGATTTTGCCGCCCCTCGATGCGCGCGAAGCTCTCGATGTCTCGATGATCGCTTCGGTGGCGGGATTGCTCGATGGCGGGGCGATCAGCCGCAGGCGGCCTTTTCGCAGCCCCCATCATTCCGCATCCATGCCGGCTTTGGTGGGCGGCGGGGCGCGGGCGCGACCGGGGGAAATCAGCCTTGCCCATATGGGCGTGCTGTTTTTGGATGAACTGCCGGAATTTCCCCGGGCCACCTTGGAAAGCCTGCGTCAGCCTATCGAAACCGGCAAGGCCGTGGTCTCGCGGGCGATGGCCCATGTCACCTATCCGGCGCGCTTTCAGCTTGTGGCGGCGATGAATCCCTGCCGCTGCGGGCATCTTGATGATGCAGCCCTTGCCTGTGCTCGGGCGCCGCGCTGCGCCATTGATTATCAATCGAAAATTTCCGGTCCGCTGTTTGATCGGATTGATCTGCACATCGATGTTCCGGCGGTTTCGGCGGCTGATCTTGGCCTGCCGCCACCCGCCGAAGGATCGGCCGAAGTGGCGCGCCGGGTGGCTGCAACGCGGGCGGTGCAGGAAGCCCGCTTTCGCGCCATGGGCATCGATGATCTGCGCACCAATGCCGAAGCCGATGGCGAGATTCTGGATCGGATCGCCACCCCCGATGCGGCGGGCCGCGCCCTTCTCAATCAGGCGATTGACCGGATGCGGTTATCGGCGCGGGGTTATCACCGCATTTTGCGGGTGGCCCGCACTCTGGCGGATATGGAGCAGGTACAAAGCGTGGGCCGGGGGCATATCGCCGAAGCCCTGAGCTTTCGCCGCATCGCCCCGGCGCTTTCCTCCCTTTAAATCTTCAAAGCAGGATACGCATTTTATGCCTTCTCAAGGCCATAAGGGCCGCTTAGTCTGCCGCTGATGTCATCTTCAAGTTCACCCAAGCCGCCGTCTTATGTCGTGCCCAAAGTCCTTGCCCGGCTTTTTGGGGTGGGGTCCATTTATCTGGAACGCCGGGTGGCGGTGTTTTTGTTTTTCGGATTTGCCAGCGGCCTTCCTTTGGGTCTGATTGGTGAAACCTTTCGCATTCGGCTCACCGATGCCGGGGTCGATTTCGGCACCATCGGGCTCACCAGCCTGATCGGCACGGCCTATGCCATCAAGTTTTTATGGGCCCCTTTTGTGGATCATATCAGGCTGGGCCCCCTCACCCGCCGATTGGGCCAAAGGCGGGGCTGGATGGCGCTGACATTGGTGCTGATGCTGGCGCTTTTGTTCGGGCTATCGGTGGTTGATCCGGCCAGCGCCCTCATGCCCAGCATCCTGTTGGCGGTGGGGGTGGCTTTTGCCTCGGCCACCTTCGATATTGTGGTGGATGCTTACCGCATTGAATATCTGGATGATCGGCAATTGGCGGGGGGCACGGCGGTTCATGCCACGGCGTGGTATCTGGGGGCCAAGCTTGCGGCGGGGGTTCTGGTTTTATGGCTGGCTGATGTGGCAAGCTGGGAAAGCGCCTATTTATTTGCCAGCCTCACTTTGGTTCTCGGGCTTTTGGCGGTGGCTTTCAATCATGAACCCGAACGCCGGGTGGAAGCCGAATTGGAAGCCCGGCAGCACGAGGTGGCGCGGTTTTTAGCAACGCGGCCGCGTTTGGCCGGGGGGCGCAGGGGCCATGGGCTGGCCACCCTTTATGTGATGGTGGCGGCACCTTTTGTCGATCTGGTGCGTCGTTTTGGCTGGGCTTTGCTTTCGGTTATGGCCTTTGTGGTTTTGTTTAAATTCCAGGATGCCTTTGCCGGGGCGTTATCGGGGCCTTTCGTGCGCGATCTGGGCTATCAGAAATCCACCATTGCCTTTGTTTATAAAGGCTTTGGGTTGGTGGCGGTGTTTGCGGGCATGTTTGCCGGGGGCCTTTTGATGCATGCCTTTGGGCTGGTGCGCGCCCTTTGGATCGCCGGGGTTTTGCAGGTTGTGTCGAATCTGGGCTTTTCGTGGCTGGATTGGATGGCGGGCTTTGCCACATTGGGGGTTGAAACGGCTTTCGGGCAGGGCAATATCCCGTCTGAATTGAAAGGCGCTTTGATCGATGCTCATTGGCCGTGGCTGGCGGGGGTGATCGGCTTTGAAAATTTTGCGTCCGGCATGGGCAATACCATCTTCGTCGTTTTTCTGTCGCGGCTGGTGAATGATGCCTATACCGCCACCCAATATGCCCTTTTATCCGCTACGGCTTTGGTGGCGCGCACCTTTCTGGCGGCCCCTGCGGGGTTTCTGGCGGAAGCTGTGGGCTGGTTTGATTTCTTCATCCTATCGGGGATTGCTGGCATACCGGGGCTGATTTTGTTATGGTTTCTTGCCCGTACAAGAAAATGGGACTGAAGATCGAAAACGCATAAAAGACGGTCAGGCCCTCGCGCATTTGTGCGCTGGATATGGGCAATGCACCGCAGGTTTGGGTTGAGATATGAACGGCAAAGGCTCACACTCCAGCCGTTTTGATGCGATGGGGCGCAGAATTTTTAATCGATTTCTGGAAGCCGCGTCACGAAATTGTCTCTGAAGGGGCTTAGAAGCGCGTTATGGATTATACCGGCAAAGACAAGGTCGTCGCCGCGCAAACACTGGCGAACGCCGATTATTACGCCCGATCAGGCCCTTTGGAGGTGCGCTGTTCGCGCGAAGACTCTGAAATTCTGGAAGCCCAGCGTTTGCGCTATCGCATTTTCTACGAGGAAATGTCGGCACAGCCCACGCTTCAGATGCAGCGCGAACGCCGTGATATGGATGTTTATGATCCCTTATGCGATCATTTGCTGGTCATCGATCATTCCAAGCCCAAAGGCAGTCGGGTGGTGGGCACCTATCGTCTGCTGCGCCAAAAGGTGGCGTCCCAGCATGGCGGCTTTTATTCCGCTCAGGAATATGATCTCGGCCCTTTGATGGGGGAACGCTTTCAGGCCCATATGGGCAAGGGCGGCCAGCTTCTGGAATTGGGCCGGTCCTGTGTGGCGCGGGATTATCGCTCGAATGCCACCATCACCCTTTTATGGAAGGGGATCGCGGGCTATCTGGCAGAACATTCCATTGCCTATATGTTTGGCTGTGCCTCTTTGCATGGCACCGATCCCGATGCTTTAGCGGCTCCCTTATCCTATTTATGGCACGAACATCTGTGCCCGGCGGATTTCATGGTGCGTGCCGTGCCCGAGCGTTTTGAAGATATGAACAGGGTGCCGCGCGATCAGCTTGATATCCGCATGGCTCGCCGCTCTCTGCCGCCTTTGATCAAGGGCTATCTGCGCCTTGGTTGCTTCATCGGTGATGGGGCGGTGGTGGATGATCAGTTTGGCACCACCGATGTATTCATCCTGCTGCCCGTAGAGCGGGTGACCAAGCGCTATTCCATGCGCTTTGGCACCCCCGGGGCGATCAATGACGGTGAGGCCGAGGCCGCCGAGGCCATTGGCGGCAGAAGCCAGATCATCATCTGAAAGATCATCATCCAAGCTTCAGGAGTTGGGGGCTGCCGATCAATCGCGCGTGATCGAACCCACAGCCGCCAAAGCCGCCATATTCAGCACATCCGATGTGTGCGATCCCATCCGCACCACCTGAACCGACCGATCAAAGCCCCATAAAATCGGCCCGATCACCCGGGCGCCGCCCAAAGCCCCCACCAGCTTTGTCGAAATATTGGCGGAATGAAGGGCCGGCATGACCAGCAGATTGGCCGGGCCGGAAAGCCGCGCAAAGGGATAAAGCTTCAAAAGATCGGGGTTGAGCGCGGTATCGGGGGCCATATCGCCCTCGAATTCAAAATTCACATCGCGCTGTTCCAAAATGGCCACGGCTTCGCGCACATGATCGGCCTTTTCCCGCATCGGTTGGCCGAAATTGGAAAAAGACAGCATGGCGGCGCGGGGCTCGTGCCCCAGATGACGCACGGCAGCGGCGGCATTTTGGGCAATATCGGCCAGTTCGCTCCCGGTGGGGCGTTCGTTCATCACCGTATCGGCAATGAACACCGTGCGATCGCGGGACATCACGATGGTCAGCCCGAAAGGGGCGACGCCCGCCTTGGGATCGATCACGAGCTGAATATTTTCAATAGCCTGATAATAATTGCGGGTCAGCCCGGTGACCATGGCATCGGCATCGCCATGGGCCAGCATGCAGGCGGAAAAGGCATTGCGATCCCGGTTCACCAGCCTTTGGGCGTCGCGCTTTAAATAGCCCTTGCGCTGCAGACGCCCATAAAGCCATTCGGTATAATCCTTATTGCGCGATGAGGTGGCGGCAGAGCGGATATCATAGTCATCGGGATTGGCACCCATATCGCGCAGTTTTCGGGCCACCACATCTTCATAGCCGATCAGGATCGCCTGGCCATAGCCCCCCGATTGAAAGCCCATGGCAGCCCGCACCATGCGATCCTCTTCCCCTTCGGCAAAGATTACCCGCTTATTATGATCGGTGAGCATGTCAAACATCTCGCCCAACAGCCCGATGGTGGGATTGAGCCGGTTCGAGACCTGACGGCGATAAGCGGCCATATCCTCGATGGGTTTGCGGGCCACACCGCTATCCATCGCCGCTTGCGCCACCCGGGGGGGAACAAATTCCATCAGCCGGGGATCGAAAGGCGCGGGGATGATATATTCGGGGCCAAAGCTGTGCTTGCGCCCGGAATAGGCGGCGGCCACTTCTTCGGGCACATCGGTGCGCGCCAATTCGGCCAAAGCATGGGCGGCGGCGATTTTCATCTCGTCATTGATGGTGCGGGCCCGCACATCAAGCGCCCCGCGAAAGATATAAGGAAAACCCAATACATTATTGACCTGATTGGGATAATCTGATCGCCCGGTGGCCATGATGGCATCATCGCGGATGGTGGCCACCTCTTCGGGGCTGATTTCGGGATTGGGATTGGCCATGGCAAAAATGATCGGCTTTGGGGCCATGCTTTTCACCATCTCCGCATTCACGGCCCCCTCGACTGAAAGCCCGATAAACACATCGGCGCCCTCCATCGCTTCCGCCAGGGTGCGCAGGGGTGTCTCTACCGCATGGGCGGATTTCCATTGATTGAGGCCGTCTTCGCGGTTTGTGTGGATCACCCCTTTGCTATCGCACATGATCAGATGATCATGGGGCACCCCCATCGCCTTGATCAATTCCGCACAGGCGATTGATGCTGCCCCCGCCCCATTCATCACCACCCGCACATCCTTGATATCGCGGTCGGTCAGAAAAAGGGCATTGATGAAACCGGCGCCGGTGATGATGGCCGTACCATGCTGATCATCGTGAAAAACCGGAATATCCATGGCTTCGCGCAGGCGTTGTTCGATGATGAAACAGGCGGGCGCGCCGATATCTTCGAGATTGATGCCGCCAAAGGTCGGCTCCATCAGGGTCACGGCGCTGACAATGGCATCCACATCGCTGGAATTGAGCTCGATATCGATGGCATCGATATCCGCAAAGCGCTTGAACAGAACGGCTTTGCCCTCCATCACCGGCTTCGATGCGGCAGCCCCCAGATTGCCCAGGCCCAAAATGGCCGAGCCATTGGAAATCACCGCCACCAGATTGCCCCGGGCGGTATAATCGAAAATACAGTCGGGATTTTCGGCAATCGCCTTCACCGGGGCGGCCACGCCGGGGGAATAAGCAAGCGACAGATCACGCTGGGTGGCCATCGGTTTGGTGGGGGTGATCTCGATCTTGCCCGCCGTGGGAAAAGCATGAAAGCGCAAAGCTTCGCGGTCGGTGAATCTCGACTCGGTGGATTTCGACTCAGCGGATTTCGACTCAGGGGATTTGGATGGCATATCGGTCATGAAGGGTTCTGATCCTTGTTGCAGGGGCTTGAAGGGTCATAAGAGGATTAAGGTCGCAAGAGGGTTCTGGCAGTTCATCGGGGGCAATGCTAAAACACGATCCTGAAGAACAGGGCTGGTTGATGTGCCTCATCTTCTAGCATTATGGAGACGGTCCGAGAACAATCTATATGAAAAATCTGGCCCTTATGAATAATCCGGCAAAAAATGTGAAAAATGGCCCCGCCGATCCTCAGGATGCGGCAACGCCGATGATGGCGCAATATCTGGCTATTCACGCCGCCCATCCCGATTGTCTGCTGTTTTATCGCATGGGCGATTTTTACGAGTTGTTTTTCGATGATGCGATCAAGGCGGCGGCGGCCCTCGATATTACCCTCACCCGTCGTGGCAAGCATGAAGGCGAGGATATCCCCATGGCCGGGGTGCCGGTTCATGCCGCTGAAAGCTATCTGGCGCGCCTGATCAAGGCGGGGTTCAAGGTGGCGGTGTGCGAACAGACCGAAGATCCCGCAGAGGCGAAAAAGCGGGGCGCAAAATCGGTGGTGGCCCGCGAAGTGGTGCGTTTGGTGACGCCGGGCACCCTGACGGAAGAGACCCTGCTCGATGCCCGCCGGCATAATTATCTGGCGGTTCTGGTGGCGGTGGGAAGTGGCATGGCCGTGGCCTATGCCGATATGTCCACCGGCAGTTTCATGAGCATGGAAACCAGCCCCGATCATCTTTCGGCCGATCTGGCCCAGCTTGCTCCCGGTGAGCTTTTGGTGGCGGCAAAGCTGCTCGATGATCCTGAACTGCGCCGCCTGCTCGATGGAATGGCCGATGTGGTCTCGCCCTTGCCATTAGGATCATGGGATAGTCTGGGGGGCGAGCGGCGCTTGAAAGCGCTTTATGGGGTGGCGAGCCTCGATGCTTTTGGCGATTTCAGCCGCGCCGAGCTTGCCGCTTTCGATGCCCTTCTTGATTATCTGGAAAGCACGCAAAAGGGCCGGATGCCGCGCCTGCGTCCGCCGGGGCAAAGGGCCCGTGGCTCAGTGATGCTGATCGATGCCGCTACCCGCCGCAGTCTTGAACTGGCGCGCACCTTGGCAGGGGAAAGCAAAGGCAGCCTGATCGCCACCATCGATTGCACCATCACCGGGGCCGGGGCGCGGGCGCAGGCGGCCCGCCTTGCGGCCCCCCTCACCGATCTGGCGCTGATCGAACAGCGGCTGGATGCGGTGGATCATTGTGTGAAGGCATCGGATCTGCGCGCCGATCTGCGCGCGAACTTGCGGTCCGCACCCGATCTGGAACGCGCTTTGTCGCGCCTGATGCTGGATCGCGGAACCCCGCGCGATCTGGCGGCGGTGCGCGATGTTCTGCGGGTGGCGGCCGATGTGTGTGATCGCCTCGATCGCGGCGGTGCCGCTGATGGCGGCCTTGATGATCACGGCCTTCCGGTTCTGCTCGATAGGGCGCAAAAAGCTTTGACCGGCCATGCGGCTCTTGAAGATTTGCTGGGCCGGGCTTTGGTGGCCGAACCCCCGGCGCTGGCCCGGGATGGCGGCTTTATCACCAAAGGCTATGATGCGGCTTTGGATGAAGTGCGGACCCTGCGCGATGAAAGCCGCCGGCTGATCGCCGGGCTGGAAGCCGATTATCGCCGCGATACCGGCCTGAATGCATTGAAGATCAAGCATAATAATGTTTTGGGCTATCATATCGATGTGCCCGCCAAAGCGGCGGATCTTTTGATGCAGCCCCCCCATGCCCAGCGCTTCATTCATCGCCAGACATTGGCCAATGCCGTGCGCTTTTCTACTACCGAACTGGCGGGTTTGGCGGCTGAAATCAATCAGGCGGGGGATCGGGCGCTGGCCATGGAACAGCAGATGTTCGATGAACTGGTGGCCCGCATTGCCGATCATTGGCACGAGCTGATGGCCTGCGCGCAGGCGCTGGCAGAGATCGATGTGTCTGCCGCTTTGGCCGAACGCGCGGTGATCGATCGCTGGGCGCGGCCAAAAATCAGCGAGGATCGGGCCTTTGATATTCGCGGCGGGCGGCATCCGGTGGTGGAAGCAGCCTTGCGCAAGGAGGATGGCGGGCCTTTCATCGCCAATGATTGCGATCTGGGCCCCGATCAGCGCCTGTGGCTGGTCACTGGCCCCAATATGGCTGGGAAATCAACCTTTTTGCGGCAAAATGCCCTGATCGCCATTCTGGCGCAGGCGGGCAGTTTCGTGCCCGCCGAGGCGGCGCATATCGGCATTGTGGATCGCCTGTTCAGCCGGGTGGGGGCATCGGATGATCTGGCGCAGGGGCGCTCCACCTTCATGGTGGAAATGGTTGAAACGGCGGCGATCCTCAATCAGGCAACGGATCGCTCTTTGGTGATTCTCGATGAAATCGGCCGGGGCACGGCCACCTTCGATGGTTTGTCCATCGCTTGGGCTGCGGTTGAGCATCTCCATGATGTCAATCGCGCCCGGGCTTTGTTTGCCACCCATTATCATGAAATGTCGGCTCTGAAGGCGCGTTTGTCCTCTTTGGCTTTGCGCTCTATGCGGGTGAAGGAATGGCGCGGCGATGTGGTGTTTTTGCATGAAGTCACGATGGGGGCGGCGGATCGATCCTATGGCATTCAGGTGGCGTCACTGGCGGGCTTGCCCAAGGCGGTGATCAATCGGGCGCGGCAGGTGCTGGATGATCTGGAAGCCAGTGGCGAAGGGGCGCGAACCCGCGGCGCTTTGGGCGATCTGCCCCTGTTTGAACGATCGGCCGCAAGCCCCGCGACCCCTGCGCCCAAAGATGAGGCGGCCAGCGCGGTGCTGGATGCCGTGCGGGCGAGCAATCCTGATGAGCTCACCCCCAAACAGGCGCATGATCTGGTCTATCACTTAAAAAGCCTGAGCCAGGGCCCATATTGATGCCTGAGCGCGATGCACCTTTATCACCAAAAGGGATTTCATGGTCACCATAGCGAAAAAACGTCAGATCATCGATCCCGCAGATTATGCCAAAGATCTGGCCGAAGCCGCCTTGTGCGCCGATCCAAAAGAGCGCCAGCAGCAGATTCTGGCGGTTTCAAAGGCTATGTGGCAGCGCGGCTTCGATGAGATCAAGGCCCGCCATGAACAGGATGGCATGAGCGGTCGGCGGGTGGCGGCGGCTTTCAGCTATCTGGCGGATAAATTGATCATCGGCCTTTATGATCTGGCCACCACCCGGCTTTATCCTCGCCCCAATCCCACCGATAGCGAGCGCATGGCGGTGATTGCCACCGGCGGCTATGGGCGCGGCGAACTGGCCCCCTTCTCTGATCTCGATCTTTTGTTTCTCTATCCCTATAAATCCACATCATGGCATGAACAGATCGTTGAATTCATGCTCTATACCCTTTGGGATCTGGGCTTGAAGGTGGGTCAGGCGGTGCGCTCGCCCAATGATTGTGTGCGCATGGCCCGCGAAGATGTTTCGGTCAATACATCCTTGCTCGAACGCCGGATGCTGGCGGGGGATCAGGCTTTGTATGAAGAGCTTGGGCATCTTTATCAAAGCTCGGTCCGGGAGGTGCGCGGCCATCGGTTTGTGGATGAAAAACTGGCCGAGCGCGATGCCCGCCATGATCGCATGGGCGATAGCCGTTATGTGGTGGAACCCAATCTCAAAGATGGAAAAGGCGGCCTGCGCGATTTGCACACGCTGTTCTGGATCACCCGTTTTCTTTATGATGTGCATCTGCCAAAGGATCTGGTGGCCGAAGGGATATTAGAGGAAGATGAGCTTAAAACCTTCAAAAAGGCCGAATCCTTTTTATGGACGGTGCGGGTGTCTTTGCATTTTCTGGTGGGCCGGGCGCAGGAAAGGCTGACCTTTGATGTGCAGCTTGAATTGGCGAACAGGCTGAATTACCGCGACCATCCCGGGCTTTCGGGGGTGGAACGCTTCATGAAGCATTATTTCCTCGTCGCCAAGCAAGTGGGCGATCTCACCCGCGTGGTCTGTGCCGTGCTTGAAGCGCGGCACCAGAAAAACACCCTGTTTTCGCTGGCGAACTGGCGGCCAAGGCGGTCGATCCGGGGCTTTCGGGTGGATGGGGAAAGGCTCACGGTGCGCGATGAGCAGATGTTCATCGATGAACCGCGCAAGATGGTGGAGATTTTTGCGGTCGCCCATGAAACCGGCTATGATATCCACCCCAATGCCCTGCGCTATATGGGGCGGCATCTGGGTCTGATCGATCGGGATGTGCGCCATGATTTTGCCGCCAATAAAGCCTTCATGGATGTGCTGACCTCGGCCAATCATCCTGAAATCAATTTGCGGCGGATGAACGAAGCCGGGGTTTTTGGCAAATTCGTGCCCGATTTCGGGCGCATCGTGGCGCAGATGCAATATGATATGTATCACCATTATACGGTGGATGAGCACAGCATCCATGCCCTGGGCCTGCTGGCCAGGATCGAACGCGGCGAATTGAAAGACGAGCATCCCCTGTCCACAGATCTGATCGGCAAGCTGGTGTCGCGGCGGGTTCTTTATATGGCGGTGTTTTTGCATGATATCGCCAAGGGCCGGGGCGGCGATCATTCCCGCATCGGCGAGCGGGTGGCCCGCAAGCTGTGCCCCCGGATGGGGCTGACCCCATCGGAAACCGATCTCGTGGCCTGGCTCGTGCGCTGGCATCTTTTGATGAGCCAAACCGCCTTCAAGCGCGATCTGGCGGATCGCAAAACCGTGCTCGATTTTTGTGAAGCGGTGAAAAGCCCCGAGCGTTTGAAGCTTTTGCTCATTCTGACCGTGGTGGATATCCGGGCGGTGGGCCCGGGGGTGTGGAATGGCTGGAAAGGCCAGCTTTTGCGCGATCTTTATGAACAGGCCGAAGAGGTGCTGGTGGCCGGCCATGCGGTGAGTGGCCGCCGGGATCGGGTGGATGGCAAAAAGAAAGATCTGGCCGGAAGGCTTGCCGATTGGCCCGAACGGGATCGCGATAGCCATATGGGCCGCCTGCATGATAGCTACTGGATTTCCGAAGATGGCGATACCCACGAAAACAATGCCCGGCTGATCCGCAAAACCGAGCAGGCGGGCGAGGCAGTGGGGGTGATGGTTTCGGTCAATGCCTTTCAGGATATGACCGAAGTGAGCGTGTTTACCCGGGATCGTCCGGGGCTTTTCGCCCGGCTTTCGGGGGCTTTCGCCGTGGCCGGCGCGAATGTGATGGATGGCAAGATCCACACCACATCGGATGGCAAGGCGCTGGATAATTTCCGCATCCAAAGCCCGGATGGCTCAGCCTATAGCGAGCCGCGCAAGCTGGCCGAACTGGAACAATCGATCCGCCGGGCGGTGGTGAATAAATTACCCGCCGAAGAAAAGCTGAAGCGCAAAAGCGATGGGATCAAAAGCCGGACCGCTGTATTCAAGGTGGAGCCATTGGTGATCGTTGATAATCGGGCCTCCAACCGCGCCACGGTGATCGAGGTGAATGCCCGGGATCGCGTGGGCCTGCTTTATGATCTGACACGGGCCTTATCGCGCATGCGGCTGTCGATTTTCTCGGCGCATGTGGCCACCTATGGCGAACGGGCGGTGGATGTTTTTTATGTGCAGGATCTGGAAGGCCAGAAAATCATCGGCAGCCAGCGCATCGCCAATATCGAAAGAAAATTGATGGCCGCCACGAAAGGGCAATTGCCCCTGAGCCATGATGTGCGGCGCAAAGGCGGGCCGTTGGCCCATGGGCGCTCTTGAAATGCGGTTTTTAGCATGAGCATGATGCGCGGCTTTACCACGGTCGGCGCCTTCACGCTGATCAGCCGCATTCTGGGCTTTATACGCGATATTTTGATGGCCCAATTTCTGGGTGCGGGGCTGGCGGCGGATTGCTTTTTCGTGGCCTTCAAGCTGCCCAATTTTTTCCGTCGTTTATTTGCCGAAGGGGCGTTTTCTTCGGCCTTCGTGCCGCTTTTTGCCAAATTGCTGGGCCGCCATCCCCATCCCCGCAGCATTGATGCGGCGCGGGCTTTTGCGCAGGATGCCTTGGCCATTTTGCTGCCGGTCCTGCTGCTTTTGATGGCACTGATGCAGCTTTTCATGCCCTTTGTGATGCTCGCTCTGGCCCCCGGTTTTGTCGATCAGCCGGATAAATTTGCGCTGGCCATCGATCTCACCCGTCTCACTTTTCCTTATCTGGTTCTGATCTCGCTGGTTTCGCTTTTTTCCGGTGTTTTAAATGGTTTGGGGCGCTTTGCTGAAGCGGCAGCGGCCCCGGTTCTGCTCAATATCATCCTGATTGCCGCCCTGCTGCTTTTTCATGACAATGAGATGATCACCGCCAGGGCGCTGGCCGTGGCGGTCAGCTTTGCGGGCATGGCGCAGCTTTTAATGCTGGTGCTGGCGGCTCGGCGGGCGGGGTGGAGCCTGTCTTTGCCGCGCCCACGCCTCACCCCATCGGTGAAGCATCTGCTGACAGTGATGATCCCCGTGGCTTTGGGGGCGGGGATGACCCAGGTGAATCTGGTGATCGATATCATTCTCGCATCCTTATTGCCGGAAGGGGCTTTGTCTTATCTGTTTTATGCGGATCGGCTCAATCAGTTTCCTTTGGGGGTGATCGGCATTGCGGTGGGCACGGTTTTGCTGCCGCATCTTTCACGCACTTTGGCCGATCATAAACAGGGGGGCGCGCCTGGGGGGGATGGCATTTCTGATGCCGCCAATGCCCAGCATAATCGGGCAGTGGAATTTGCCCTCATCCTCACCTTGCCGGCGGCTTTTGCCCTCATCGCCATTGCCGGGCCGCTGATCACCACCTTGTTCGAGCATGGGGCCTTCAGTGCCGATGACAGCGGCAAAACAGCACGGGCCCTGATGGCCTTTGCCTTTGGCCTGCCCGCTTTTGTTCTGATCAAGGTGCTGGTGCCGGGGTTTTATGCCCGGGAAGATATGAAAACGCCGGTGAAAATCGCGATGCTGGCGCTGTTTGTCAATCTGGGGCTCAATCTGTTGTTGATGGGGCCTTTGGAGCATGTGGGGCTGGCTTTATCCACCAGCCTTGCGGCCTGGCTGAATGCCGGGCTGCTTTATATCTTTTTGCGCAAGCGCCGTCATCTGTTGCTGGATCAGCGCTTTAAATCAAGGCTCTGGCGGGCCCTATTTTCCTGCCTTGCGATGGTTGTCGTTCTTCTGGCTATCCGCTTTGGGCTGGTGCTTCCGGCTGATGCCCATCTGTGGTCCCGGATTGGCCTGCTGGCGGCTTTGGTTATTGCGGGCATGGCGGCTTATGGCCTGTCGGCTGTTTTGACAGGGGCCGTGGTGCCCCGTGAAATCCGCAAGCGTCGGAGCCCCGATGCTTGACCGGTTGTTGTGCCATTGTCATAAGTCGCGGCAACCAGGATTGAGCCGCCCCGATCTTCTAAGGGGTTGGCGCGTCAATAAGGATCGTCATCATGGATGAGCGTCAGCCGACCCTGCCTCGCAATCGCGTTTTTTCGGGTGCCCAGCCTTCGGGATCGATGCATCTGGGGAATTATCTGGGGGCTTTCCGGAATTGGGTGCGCCTGCAAGATGATTATGAATGCATTTATTGTGTGGTGGATCTTCATGCCATCACGGTGTGGCAGGAACCGGCGGTTTTGATCCAGCAAACCCGCGAGGCAGCGGCGGCCTATATTGCGTGCGGCGTTGATCCGCAAAAATCCATCCTGTTCAATCAAAGCCGGGTGGCCGCCCATGCGGAATTGGCCTGGATTTTTAATTGTGTGGCGCGGATGGGTTGGCTCAACCGGATGACCCAGTTCAAGGATAAGGCGGGGAAAAATCGGGAAAAGGCCAGTGTGGGGCTTTATGTTTATCCCGATCTGATGGCCGCTGATATTCTGGCCTATAAAGCCACCCATGTGCCGGTGGGCGAAGATCAAAAACAGCATCTGGAATTGACCCGCGATATTGCCCTTAAATTCAATAATGATTTCGGGCATGAGGTGTTCCCCATCGTGGAGCCGATCATCCAGAAAGAAGGGGCGCGGGTAATGAGCCTGCGCGATGGTGCCAAAAAAATGAGCAAATCCGATCCGTCGGATGCCGCGCGCCTTAATCTCACCGATGATGCCGATCGCATTGCTTTGAAGATTCGCAAGGCAAAAACCGATCCCCTGCCCTTGCCAGAGGATGCCGCAGGCCTAGCCGACCGGCCCGAAGCGGCCAATCTGGTAGGGATCTATGCGGCTTTGGCCGATCTTAGCCAAGCCGATGTGCTGGCCCGCCATGGGGGTAAGGACTTTGCACCTTTCAAAAAGGATCTGGCGGATTTGGCGGTGGCCCGCCTTGCCCCCATCAGCAACGAGATGAGCCGTTTGATGCGCGATCCGGCAGAAATCGATGCGCTTCTCGACAAGGGGGCCGAAAAAGCCGCTGCCCTTGCCCGTCCGGTGATGGAAGAGGTGCGCGCGGTCGTCGGTTTATTGGGGGCGCGATCTTTTTAAGGGCGGGGGGCGGATGAAACGCTGGTTCACCTTGTCGCAGGGGCTTGTAGTCGGATCATGGGCGCTTACATTTTGGGCGCGATCCTTTTGTGGATTGGGCCCTGGCCGGGCCCCTTGTGATTGGGGAGATGAAAAATGAATAAAATGATGGTCCTATCGCCTTTTCTTCTGGCCTTGTCGGCCTGTGCCGAGGGCGTGGACAAGCGGGTATCCTCTTCTCCTGAAAAAGCCACCTCTGTTACCCGCTATGGCGATTATTGGGCGACCTATCGTTCCATGCGTCAATCGCACATCAAATTCAGGGCCGAGCAGGATAAGCCTGCTGAAAAGCCGGATCGCCAATCTTTGGTAAAGGATGAGAAGGAAAGACTTTCCCTGCGATGAGTATGGGATAAGGCTTTATGTTTGAACGACAGGGAATGATAATTCATCACCGGTTCAGTCTTTTGATTTAATGTGAAATGACTTCGATGCATTGATACTGATCTGCATGTGCGACGACGCAAGGATGACAAGGCTATGATGAGGCAAGGTTTTAAAATTGTGCTGCTCCTGTCGGCTTTGACGGTAGCGGCCTGCGCGAAAACATTCGAGGCCGATGTTGCCCGCTTTCATCGATTGGAACAGCCTGCAGGCAAAAGCATCACGATCATTCCTATTGACCCTGAAAAAAAGGGCAGCCTTGAATTCGAGCAATATGCAAGCCTTGTGCGCGCGCAATTGATCGATGCCGGCTATCGCCCCACCGAAGAAAATGCCGATATTCGGGTTGAGCTGGATTGGCTGGTTTCGGATGGTCGGGAAAAGATTTTCTCACGGCCGGGCTATTATGGCGGCTATCCTTATTATGGCGGCAGTTTTTATCATCCTTATGGATTCCGCTCGGGCTTTGGCCATGGTTTTGGTGGTCATGGATTTGGCGGCTATGGTTATGGCGGTTATGGCGGCTATGGTGGTAGTCAAGTTTATTCCGTTACGGTTTATTCCGTTCGGATGACCTTGGCGATGCTTAATCCCCAGGACGAAGTTGTGTTTGAAGGTCGTGCCGATACCACCTTGAACAATACCAATCTGCCGGAAGCCATGCCCTATCTGGTGCAGGCGATGTTTACCAATTTCCCCGGCGAAAGTGGGCGCACGCAAAAGGTTGAATTGGAATTGCCCAAGGGTAAGGATGCGGGCTATTAAGGCTTTCGGTCTGTCGTTCTGGCTCATTACCTCTGCCAGCATCTGATCGAATAGGAGCGGTTCGCCGCTCCTATTTTGTGGGTTCAGAGTCCTCGGCCTAAAGCCATTCGCCCAAAACCCGATCCGGCGGGGCATGGCCATCGGCAAAGGTTTTGATATTGATCAGCACCTTTTCCCCCATATCGATGCGGGCTTCCCGGGTGGCAGAGCCCATATGCGGCAAAGCCACCACCGATGGCAGGGCCAGAAGCCGGGGATTGACCGCCGGTTCATGCTCATAAACATCAAGCCCGGCCCCCGCCAGTTCGCCTGCCTCCAGCATTCGCAGCAGGGCATTTTCATCCACCACCTCGCCCCGGGCGGTATTGATCACATAGGCATGGGGCTGAAGCTGCTTTAAGCGCCGCGCCGACAAAAGATGATAGGTGGCCGGGGTGTGCGGACAATGGATGCTGATCACATCGGCCCGGGCCAGCATCTGATCCAGACTTTCCCACCATGTGGCTTCAAGGGATTGTTCAAGCCGGGCGGGTAAGCGGCGACGATTATGATAATGCACCTGCATCCCGAAAGCCTTGGCCCGCCGGGCCACCGCCTGACCGATTCGGCCCATGCCGATGATGCCCAAACGCTTCCCCCACAGCCTTGTGCCCAAAAGGCCGGTGGGCGACCAGCCCTGCCAATCGCCATCCTCCAAAAGCCGCACACCTTCGATCAGGCGGCGCGGCACGGCCAGAATAAGCGCCATGGTCATATCGGCGGTATCTTCTGTTAAAACACCGGGGGTGTTGGTCACTGTGATGCCCCGCTGCCGGGCGCTGGCCAGATCGATATGATCGACCCCATTGCCAAAATTGGCGATCAGCTTCAAACGCGGACCGGCATGGGCCAGAACAGCCGCATCGATTCGATCTGTCACCGTGGGCACCAGCACATCCGCTTCGGCCACGGCCTTGATCAGATCAGAAGAAGAGAGTGGCTGATCATCGGGATTGAGCACGATATCGAACAGCTCGGCCATTCGGGTTTCGATGGGTTCGGGCAGTCGGCGGCTCACAATAACGCGGGGTCTGGTCTTGTCTCGTGCCTCGCTCATCAGCGTCAAGTCCTTGATTGCCGTAAGGGTTGCGGAATAAACCGGATCAGGTACAAGATGCACTCAGATGACAAAACTTCCGCTCACTCTTTTCCTAGCAGATCAGATGGCTCCTTTCAAAGCATCCGCGTCAGCATTTTTCGATAAAGCATCGGATGCCGCCAGAAATGGGCGGCTTTGGCGGCTTCATGCCCGCTGCACGGGGCGCGTTTTTGCTGTCCTGATGCTTGTAGCGGGGTTTTTTCTGGCTGGCCTCGACCGATCCGGCCCGAGCATGGGGCCCGCCCCCGCCATGGCCCAGATGATTGATCCCGGCGAGCGAATCCCCGGCGCTTCAGGGCTGCCCTTGCCGCGCTTTGTCTCCCTTGCGTCCGATAAAGCCCATATGCGCACCGGTCCGGGCCAGCAATATCCCATTTTATGGACCTATGTGAGACGCAATATCCCCCTTGAGATCACCGCAGAATATGGCCATTGGCGACGGGTGCGTGATTGGGATGGCACGCAGGGCTGGATGCATTCCGCCTTGCTTTCGGGCAATCGCACCGCCCTTGTTTCGGGGGGCCTGCACAAGCTTTATCAAAAGCCGGAACCAAGCGATCATCCCATTTTCGAGGCTGAAGCCGGGGTGATCGTCAGCCTGCAACGCTGCACCCCGCTCTGGTGCGAAGTGGGGGCGGGCGGGCGATCGGCATGGATTGATCGCAATGCTTTATGGGGTACCTATCGTGGGGAGGCGCTGAACTGAAACCCGTTCAGCTTTCGATATAAATCACCACATGCACCGAAGAGACCGAGGCCCCGGCAGGGGGTTTTGGCAGGCAGGACAACACCACATCATCATGCGGAACATCATAAACCTCGCCCGTGGCGGCATTATAGAAATGATGATGGCCATCGGTATTGGTATCGAAATAGGTGCGTGACGAATCGATCACCAGTTCATTGAGCAAGCCGGCATCGGTCAATTGATGGAGGGTATTATAAACCGTTGCCAGCGATACCCGCATCCCTTCGGCCAGCGCTTCTTCATGCAGGCTTTCGGCGGTAACATGACGCACATGGCCACTGCTGAACAATAATTTTGCCAGCGATAAACGCTGCCGCGTGGGGCGAAGGCCCGCATCCCGCAATAGATTGAGACTGGCCGCATAGGGCCTGACAGCCTGACTTTGGCTGAGGCCTTCCCGGTTCAACATATCTGATGCTCCCTTGCCTGCTGGGATAGAGCGAATACGTTAACCTTGGACGGCAGATTTAACAAGTAATGTTTGTTTAATATCCGGCGCGTGGTCAATCCCCGGTCAGGATGCGATCCACAAGCTGTTTCACATTGGGTATGAAGCCATTGGAATAAAAGGGATCTTCGGCAAAGCGATAGGCATTGTGCCCGGCAAAGACAAGATTATCCTCGATCGAGGCCCCATGGGCCACATCCTGAAGGGTTTTCTGGATGCAAAAGCTGCGCGGATCGGTTTTGCGACCGGTGGAATTTTTTTCATTATCCGCCCAATTGGAAAACTGGCACTGGGATAAACAACCCATGCAATCGGCCTGATCCTTCCTGATTTTATCGCGGCTTTGGGTGGTGACGAAAACCAGAGTATTATCAGGCGTTTTCATCGCCTCGCCATAGCCTTGATCCAGCCATCGCCCGGCGCGGGCGGCATCCGCTGCCGTAACATAAAATTTCCGCCGGGACCCATCGGTGAGCAGGGTATCATGGGTACCCACCGGCTGGGGGGAATAGGCGATCTGGCGTTCGCTGCGCTCCACCAGTTCCTGCAAAAACCGATTTTTGATGGCCGAGGAATAAAAGCCCGTAGGTGAGAAATGATGCAAAAGCACATCGCCCTTCTTCAAGGACAACAACATCTGTTTCCAGGCTTCGGGGATCGGGCTTTCCCGCGTCACTAAAGGACGAGTGCCAAATTGAAAGGCAATCGGCCCCAATTCGGGATTATCCAGCCAATCTTGCCATTCGCGCAAAAACCAAACGCCCCCCGCCATAATGATCGGCACTTCCGGGCAACCGGCATCGCGCATGGTTTGGCGCAAAGCCACCACCCGGGGATAAGGATCTTCGGGTTTTTGCGGATCTTCACTGTTCGAAAGCCCATTATGCCCCCCCGCAAGCCAGGGATCTTCATAAACCACAGCGCCCAGATAGCTGGAAAATTTATGATAGGCCCGTTTCCACAGCGCCCGAAAAGCCCTGCCCGATGAAACGATGGGATAATAATGCACGCCATAGCCAGCGCAGATTTCCGCCAGCCTATAAGGCATTCCGGCACCGCAGGTAACCCCGCTCACCAATTCCCGGGTTTTGTCCAGAACCCCTTCCAATATCCGCTGGGCACCACCCATTTCCCACAGGATATTGATATTGATGGCGCCGCCGCCGCCCGCGCTTTCATGGGCCCTATGTACCTGCTCAACACCGCCTTCGATGGAATAGCGCACCAGTTCTTCATGACGTTCGCGGCGGGTGCGGCCATGATAAACTTGGCGGATCACCGATCCATCTTCATCATAGCTATCGGCATTCACCGCCGAAACCGTGCCGATGCCGCCCGCTGCCGCCCATGGCCCCGATGATGCGCCGCTGGTCACAGAAATCCCCTTCCCCCCTTCGATCAAAGGAAGAAGATCCTTGCCGGCCATTCTTATCGCATTCAGTGCCTTCATCGAGCTGATCTCCGCGCTATCAAAGAATTATGTGCGATCATTTAAGCTCATTTCGTTTTGTAACTCAAACGCCGGGACGGTTAAAGAACCATCCCGGCGTTCATTATTTTAACTTAAAAATGGGGTGAATTTTAAGACAATCAACCCTTCGAACCTCGACTATCTTCGCGCGGCTGGCCGGTTTCCTGATCAACAAGGCGCATCGACAAGCGCACCTTGCCACGATCATCGATATCCAGAACCTGCACCTTCACCTGATCGCCTTCCTTGACGATATCGGTCACTTTATCAACCCGATGATCGGCCAGTTCAGAGATATGCACCAGGCCATCCCGGCTGCCGATGAAATTGACAAAGGCCCCGAAATCCATGATCCGCACCACTTTGCCAGCATAGATCCGGCCCACTTCCGGCACCGCCACGATGCCTTCGATCCAGGCACGGGCCCGGCTGATGGCATCGGGATCAGAGCTGGAAATCTTGATCAGGCCATCATCATCGATATCGAGCTTGGCGCCCGTGGTTTCAACGATTTCCCGGATCACCTTGCCGCCGGTGCCGATCACTTCGCGGATTTTTTCCTTGTTGATCTGCATCGTTTCAATGCGCGGTGCATTGGCAGACAATTCGGTCCGCGAACCGGTCAGCGCCTTGTTCATTTCACCAAGGATATGCGCCCGCCCGCCATGGGCCTGAGCCAGCGCTTTTTCCATGATCTCCCCGGTGATCCCGGCGATCTTGATATCCATCTGCAAGGAGGTGATCCCTTTTTCGGTTCCCGCCACCTTGAAATCCATATCGCCCAGATGATCTTCATCACCCAGAATATCTGAAAGAACGGCGAAATCATCACCTTCCTTGATCAAACCCATGGCAATGCCAGAGACCGGACGGGCCAGAGGCACCCCGGAATCCATCATCGACAAAGACGCACCACAAACCGTGGCCATCGAGGACGAGCCATTGGATTCAGTGATCTCCGAGACGATGCGGATGGTATAGGGGAAGCTTTCCTTTGATGGCAAAACCGCCTTCAAAGCCCGCCATGCCAGCTTGCCATGGCCCACTTCGCGCCGTCCGGTAA
This sequence comes from Iodidimonas sp. MBR-22, assembly GCF_029946565.1. Taxonomy (NCBI): domain Bacteria; kingdom Pseudomonadati; phylum Pseudomonadota; class Alphaproteobacteria; order Iodidimonadales; family Iodidimonadaceae; genus Iodidimonas; species Iodidimonas sp. MBR-22. The sequence goes on along the minus strand of NZ_JARKVQ010000001.1, from coordinate 42,179 downwards.
AGCCGACCCGGCCCGTTTCCCCCACCGAATAGGGCGGGAAATTATAATGCAGCATGAAATGCTCGCGATAAGAGCCATCAAGCGCATCGACGATCTGTTCATCATCGCCGGTGCCAAGGGTGGTGACCACCAGCGCCTGTGTTTCCCCGCGGGTGAACAGCGCCGAGCCATGGGCCCGGGGTAAAACCCCCACTTCCGCGAGGATCGGCCGCACCTGATCAAGCGCCCGGCCATCAATCCGGGGCTTGCCCTTCAGGATATTGCCGCGCACGATCGTTTTTTCGAGCTTCTTGAAAAGATCGCCCACCTTTTCGGCATTCTCGGCATCATCGGCAAAAGCCTCTTTCACCGATGCCTTCACCGCATCAATCCGATTGCGGCGTTCCTGCTTTTCCGTCAGGCTATAGGCATCTTCCAAACCGGCGGCTGCCAATGCAGAGACCTTGGCTTCAAGGGCCGAAAGATCGGGCTTGGCCGGAAGATCCCATGGCTCTTTGGCGGCTTCTTCGGCCAGAGCGATAATCGCATCCAGAACCGGCTGCATCTGCTCATGGCCATAAAGAACGGCACCGAGCATGACCTCTTCCGAAAGCTCGCTGGCTTCGGATTCAACCATCAAAACCGCATCCTGGGTGCCCGCAACGATCAGATCGAGATCGCTGTGTTCCAGATCGGCCGGAACCGGATTGAGCAGATAGGCGCCATCCTTATAACCCACACGGGCACCGCCGATGGGGCCAAAGAAAGGAATGCCCGACAAAGTGAGGGCCGCCGAGGCTCCCACCATCGCCACGATATCGGGATCATTTTCCATATCATGGCTCAAAACGGTGCAGATCACCTGCGTGTCATTGCGGAATTCCGCAGGGAACAGCGGTCTGATCGGGCGATCGATCAAGCGCGAGGTCAGCGTTTCCTTTTCAGAAGGGCGCCCTTCGCGTTTGAAAAAGCCGCCGGGAATTTTGCCGGCAGCATAGGTTTTTTCCTGATAATTCACGGTGAGGGGAAAGAAATCCCGACCCGGCTCCGCCTTGCGCGCGGCAACGACCGTGCACAAAACTGATGTTTCGCCATAAGTGGCGACCACGGCACCATCGGCCTGACGGGCGATGCGACCGGTTTCAAGGGTGAGGGAGCGTCCGCCCCACTCGATGGTTTTGCGATAGATTTCGAACATTCTGACTTCCAAACGGTCATGAAGCCGATGGCCTTCCATCCGGCTCCTGTGGGCAGATCTGCTGCCCGTTTCCAAGCTTTTAACGCACAAAGGGCCGACGAATTTCGTCCCGTTCCGCGCCGGTGGCCCCAAAAGGCACAACCGGATTATAGAAAGAAGCCGGGCTGCTGTTCACATCCCGGCTCCCAGAGATTTTATTTGCGCAGCCCAAGACGCTTGATCAGGCTGGTATAACGGCCCTGATCCTTGCGCTTGAGATAATCGAGCAGACGACGGCGTTGATTAACCATCTGCAAAAGACCGCGGCGGGAATGATTATCCTTGGCGTGGGTCTTGAAATGCCCGGTCAGATTGGCAATCCGTTCTGTCAGGATCGCCACCTGGACTTCCGGCGATCCGGTGTCGCCTTCGGCCTGTGCATAGTCTTTGATCAGCTCTTGCTTGCGCTCAGCAGTGATCGACATCGAGTTCTCCATAAACTAGAGGTTGAAAACCCGCCGGGATGTGATCAATCCTGACTGACAACGGGCAATGGCCACAGGCCGCTCGCCACAGATCAGGATCAGATCGCCATCCTGCGCGGAGGAATGCCGGAGACATTGACCTTTTTTAATGAGGTCTGCCTCCTGATCCGTTATGGCCAGCGCCGGGATGTCGTCCAGCGCGGTCGTAACGGGAAGCACAATGGCCTCGGCGGGCGCACCATGCCTGACTTTTTCAAGATTTTCCAGAGAAATTGCCGCCCGTTCATGAAACGGCCCCACCCGGGTTCGGCGCAGTGCCGCCACATGCCCCACCGTACCAAGATTTTGGCTCAAATCCCGGGCCAGAGAGCGCACATAGGTTCCTTTGCCGCAACACATGAAAAACCGCCCATGTCCCGCCTCATCGGGCCCCAGATAGCGCAGCTCGTGAATATGAACCGGGCGGGCCTGCAAAAGCGGTGTTTCGCCCCCACGGGCAAGGGCATAAGCGCGCTTTCCATCCAGCTTGATCGCTGAATAGGCCGGGGGCACCTGCGCAATCTCGCCGATGAACTGCGGCAAAGCGGCCAGAATGGCTTCTTCATTGGGGATTACATCGCTGCGCGCCACCACTTCGCCTTCACAATCATCGGTGCTGCGCGCCTCACCAAAAGCGATTGTGAAAACATAATCTTTCGTGGAATCAACGATAAAGGGCATGGCCTTGGTGGCTTCCCCCAGGCCGATGGGCAAAACCCCGCTGGCCAGCGGATCAAGGGTGCCGGCATGGCCCGCTTTGCGCGCATCCAGAAGGCCCCGCACCTTGCCCACCCCTTGGGATGAGCTCAAGCCCAAGGGTTTATCTAAAATCACCCAGCCATGAATATCCTGCCCGCGCCGCCGTCGGCTCATGCGTCCTCGCCGTTATCAGGCGCATCATCAGGGCGATCATTATCGGAGTCATCATCAGGGTGGGAGGCCAGATCCTGGCTCACTTTTTCAGAGCGCAGCAAGGCTTCGATCCGATCCCCCTCACTAAAGCTTTCATCAAGCTTGAAATGAAGCTGAGGCAGATATTTAAAGCTCACCTGCCGAGCCAATAAAGCCCGCAAATGCGATGCGCTGCGGCCCAATCCCCGCATCACCTCATCGGCATGGGCGCCCAATAAAGGCACCACGAAAACATCGGCATGGCGCATATCGGGGCTGACCTCCACCGCCGAAACGGTCAGGGTGCGCCCGGAAAGATCGGGATCGGCCAGTTCATCCCGGCTGAGGATGCCAGACAGCGCGTGGCGGATCGTTTCCCCCACGCGCAAAAGACGCACCGAGCGTCCACCTTCACGCGCACGCATGGGCGCCGTCTCCCTGATCAGAGTTTGCGTTCAACCTCGCGGGTCTGGAAGATTTCGACCTGATCGCCAACCTTCATATCCTGATAATTTTCAAAGGCCATCCCGCATTCGGTGCCAGACCGCACTTCGTCCACATCATCCTTGAAGCGTCGCAATGAGGTGAGGCGACCGGTGTAGACCACCACATCATCCCGCAACAAACGGGCCTTCGCAGATTTGCGAATCACCCCTTCATTGACGAAACAACCGGCAGCCTTGCCCGATTTCCCTGCCGAGAACACATCGCGCACTTCGGCCATGCCGATGGTCGTTTCCTCGATCACCGGACCAAGCTGACCGGCCATCGCCGCCTTCACTTCATCCACAAGGCTATAGATCACCGAATAATATTTGATCGCCACGCCATCCCGTTCGGCAGCTTCGCGCGCCTGTTTATTGGCCCGCACATTAAAGCCGATGATCAAGGCGCCCGACGCATTGGCCAGGGTGACATCGGTTTCGGTGATGCCCCCGGCGGCGGCATGCAAAACCCGCGCCTTGATATCATCTCCGCCGATTTTCGCCAGCGATTGCACGATGGCTTCAACCGAGCCCTGCACATCGCCCTTGATGACCACAGGAAAATCTTCGGCTTTCTTTTCTTTTAATTGGGTGAACATACCCTCGATGCTGGTGGGGGCCACAAACTGACGCCGCTTGCGAATCTGCTGCTGACGATAGCTGCACACCTCGCGCGCCCGCGCTTCCGATTCCACGACCGAGAAAGCATCCCCGGCCGATGGGGCCCCATTGAGACCGAGAATTTCCACCGGACGCGCCGGCCCGGCTTCCTGCAATTGCTGGCCGCGTTCATCGATCAGGGCGCGCACTTTGCCCCATTCGCCGCCCGCCACCACAATATCGCCAACCCGCAAAGTGCCGCGCGCCACCAGAACCGTCGCTACCGGACCTCGGCCTTTTTCCAGCTTGGCTTCCACCACCACGCCTTCGGCGGCGCGATTGGGATTGGCTTTCAATTCCAGCACTTCGGATTGCAAGATGATGGCTTCTTCAAGCTTGTCGAGATTGGTCCGCTTCAGGGCCGAGACCTCAACATCGAGAACATCACCGCCCATGGCTTCAACCTGAACATCATGCTGCAACAATTCCTGTCGCACCCGTTCAGGATTGGCCCCGGGGGTATCGATCTTGTTGATCGCAATGATCATCGGCACCTTGGCGGCCTTGGCATGGTTGATCGCTTCGATGGTTTGCGGCTTGATGCCATCATCGGCAGCCACCACCAGAACCACGATATCGGTGACACTGGCCCCACGGGCCCGCATCTGGGTAAAGGCTTCATGGCCCGGCGTATCAAGGAAGGTGATCCGCGCGCCCGAAGGCAGATTGACCTGATAAGCGCCGATATGCTGGGTGATCCCGCCGGCTTCGCCCGAAGCCACATCCGTGGAGCGCAGGGCATCAAGCAGCGAGGTTTTCCCATGATCCACATGGCCCATGATCGTGACGACCGGGGGCCGGGGCTGCTGATCGGCCGGATCATCCTGTTCGCCAACCAAACCGATTTCCACATCCGCTTCCGAAACACGACGCGGGATATGGCCCAATTCGGTTACGACGATTTCAGCGGTATCCTGATCAAGATTTTCATTGATCGTGGCCATCACGCCCATTTTCATCAGCACCCGGATGGCATCGGTGGCTTTTTCCGCCATCCGATTGGCCAATTCCTGCACGGTGATCACCTCGGGGATGATCACGTCTCGCGCCTGCTTTTCCTGATCCTTGATTGATTGGCCGCCCCGGCGCTTGGCCTGAGCACGCCGGAAGGCTGCCATCGACCGACGGCGCTCCTGCTCTTCTTCGCTATCAAAAGCGCGATTGACCGTCAGCTTGCCCGAACGGCGGCTATCGCCCCCCCGGCTGCGCTTGCCCCGGCTGCGCTTTTCATCATCTTCCTCGGGCTTTTCCTCACGCCGCTTCACCGGCTTTTTGGTATCGACCTTGGTTGATTCAGGTTTGTGCGCTTCTTCGCGGGCCCGCTCTTCTTCTTCGGTTTTCTTGCGGGCTTCGGCCTCTGCCTTTTTGCGGATCTTGTCTTCAGCGGCGCGCTTGGCAGCCTGCTCGGCAAGGCGCTTGGCCTGTTCTTCGGCCTTGGTCAACTCGCCCCCGGCCATCGCTGCTGGCTCGGCGGCAGAAGCGGCTCCTTCCGGTGCGGCTTTGGCTTCGGCCCGGCGCTGGGCTTCGGCCGCTTCGCGCACGGCTTCTTCCTCTGCCTTGCGCCGACGCTCGTCTTCAGCGCGCTTGCGCGCCTCGGCCTCAACACGTTGATGTTCTTCTTCGGCGCGCTTGCGCTCGGCATCCAGGCTTTCCAGCGCCCGCTTGCGCACGGCCAGTTCCTGGCTCGTCAAACTCCTGCTATCCTGGCCCCCGGAAGGACCGGATGATCGGCCCACAGACCGGCCCACCGTTTGGTGCGCCGAAGAGGCAGAGGATTGACGCGCACTATAACCCGCTGATGGACGCTCAGCCTGACGAGGCTTTGCAGCCTCGGGCGTTGCCACCGCTGGTTTGGGCGCATCGGTTTTTGCGACCGGCGCTGCTGGGGCTGCCGCGGTTGCCGGGGCCACGGGGGCCGCCGGGCTTGCCGGACTATCGCTGCCCGCTGCCGCTTCCGGCCCGGTTCCTTTTTTCAGAACCCGCTTCCGGCGTCGCTCAACGACAACCGGTTTGGAACGGCCATGGGAAAAATTCTGCCGAACATTCGCTTGATCGCGGCTCGTGCCGACACCCAGTTTACCGCGCCCAGTGAGGCTTAATTTGTTGTCGTCGCTCATATTCTCTCTTCGATCTACACACGGAGACTATCCCCGCGATCCGTCATTCCTCGGCTCCAGGCCCGGCAGGCCGCGCAGGCGGCACCGCCAAATTCAAGGCCGGAGCCAGTGACTGACCGCGCCAAAGGGCCAGTCTTTCCAATTCACACAGCAGGCGCGTTGCCCCTGTCCCTTTCAGAACGGCTGCATGTACCACATTTTCACGCCCTAATGCCAAACCCAATTGGGTTCGATCCAAAAGCGCTGCAATCGCAACCGTTTCTCCAGCCGCAGCACGCACCTTTCGGCGCCCATCTGCAGCTCCATCCACTGCTTCGATCAGGATCGACGCCCGCCCCGAAAGCAGGGCCGCCCGTACCTTTTCAAAGCCCGTCACAAGGCGGCCCGCCCGTTTTTCCAGCCCAAGCCGACCCGTCACACGATCCAAAAGCAGCCGATCAATCAGATCCGGTAAAGCCCGATCCACCATCGCTGGCGTTATCGGTCGTTTCAAGGATCGTGCCACGGCCCCTATAAATCGCTTTTTGTCCAAAGCCTGCTCGAACGATGCCCGATCAGCCTTGATCCAAACCCCCCGACTAGGCAGGGATTCCGCCAGATCAGGGATCAATTTTTCATCCGGCGCCATGACAAGACGAATCATCGTCTCTCTTGGCCCCACCTCCGAGCAGACCAGACAGCGCCGTTCGGGCTCTTCCCGCTTTTGTCGAGAGTGTCCCAAACGGTCCGGTCCTTATGCCTGCTCTGGCGTTTCGTCCGCAAGGCCGTCGTCATCCCCATCAGACGCCTGTTCCAGATCTTCATCGGTGATCCAGCCAGCCAATCGGCGGGCTTTCATGATCAAATTCTGTGCTTCCAAAGGATCGAGCCCGGCATTCCGCAAGGGTGCATCCCGATCCGATACCAGCTCTTCAGTGGTGAATCCGGCAAAATCCTCAAGGCTTTTGACATCAGCCTCGCCCAAAGCCACGAGCATCAGGGGGGTGAGGCCATCCAGATCGGCCAGTTCATCCAAAACCCCCAAAGCCCGGCGTTTTTCTTCGGCAACGGCGCTTTGCGCTTCCAGGGCATCCAGCGCCCGCTTTTGCAATTCGCCGATCAGATCTTCGTCAAAGCCTTCGATGGCAGCCAGTTCATCCGGCTCCACATAAGCCACTTCTTCCAGATCGCTGAAGCCTTCCGCCACCAACAATTGGGCAAGGGTTTCATCAACATCAAGAGCATCAACAAAAAACTGCGTTTGCTGCGTAAATTCTTCCTGACGCCGCTCGCTTTCTTCCTGTTCGGTCATGATATCGATGGTCCAGCCGGTGAGCTGCGAGGCCAAACGCACATTCTGGCCACGCCGCCCGATGGCGAGACTCAATTGATCATCGGGTACCACCACCTCGATTCGATTGCTGTCTTCATCCATCACCACCTTGGCCACTTCTGCAGGGGCAAGGGCATTGACGATGAAGCTGGCCTGATCATCCTGCCAGGGGATGATATCGATCTTTTCCCCTTGCAATTCATTCACCACCGCCTGCACCCGGCTGCCGCGCATCCCCACACAGGCGCCCACCGGATCGATGGAGCTGTCATTCGACAAAACAGCGATCTTGGCCCGGCTGCCGGGATCGCGGGCCACGGCTTTGATCTCGATGATATTGTCGTAGATTTCCGGCACTTCCTGAGCAAACAGGGCCGACATGAATTCCGGCTTGGTGCGCGACATGAAAATCTGCGGACCGCGGGTTTCCCGGCGCACATCATAAATGATCCCGCGAATGCGTTCATTCTGGCGCAGATGCTCACGCGGGATCACCTGATCCCGGCGCATGATCGCTTCGGCCCGGCCCAGATCGACAATGGCATTGCCATATTCCACCCGCTTGATCACCCCGGTCACCACTTCGCCGATCCGATCTTTATATTCGGCATATTGGCGATCCCGCTCGGCATCGCGCACTTTTTGCACGATCACCTGCTTGGCGGTTTGCGCCCCGATGCGGCTATAATCGATGGGCGGCAGGCTATCGGCAAGAAAATCGCCGATGGCGGCATCTTCTTTTTCATGGCGCGCATCGGCCAAAGAAATCTGGGTGGCGGGGGTTTCCACCTCTTCCACCACTTCCATCACCCGAAACAGCCTGATCTCACCGCTTTTGCGATCGATCTGCGCCCGGATTTCGTTTTCCGCCCCATAGCGCGTGCGGGCAGCCTTTTGAATGGCTTCTTCCATTGCTTCCAGAACGATCTCTCGATCGATCATTTTCTCCCGCGCAGCCGCATCCGCGATCTGCAAGAGTTCAAGCCGGTTGGCACTGACCGCCGCTGCCATGCTCTTCTCGCTCCTCATTCCGGGCACGGGGCCCACTTTTCTCAATCACGCGCCGCGCGGCGCGCCATGTCTAACAAGTCGTCCGTCATCACAAGCTTTGCCTTGTGCACATGATCAAACGGAATATCCAGATCTTCACCATCCACCCGCAGCCGCACCTGATCCCCCACAAGACCGAGCAAAAGCCCACGATAGCGCTTGCGGCCCTCATGGCTTTCATCCAATTCGATCCGCGCCTCAAAGCCAGCCCAGCGTTCAAAATCCTTGGCGCGGGTCAGTGGTCGATCAATCCCCGGAGAACTGACCTCCAGCACATATTCGCCCGGAATCGGATCCTCAACATCCAAAAGCGCCGAAACTTCCCGGCTCAGCAAAGCACAATCATCCACCGACATCGTTCCATCGGGGCGTTCGGCCATGATCTGCAATTTGGCCCGGGCATCCCCACCAAAGCTGACCCGTACCAATTCATAGCCCATTGATTCTACAGTGGGTTCGATGATCGCCCTGACCTTTTGTGCCGCATCCATCTTCGCTTCTGCCGTCCCGATCGTCTGTTCCGCTTTCCACGCCCCCCGTGCCCCCCTATTGGAAAGGCCATGCTAAACAAAAAAAGTGGGCCGGGGCCCACTCCTCAACATTGATCCCGCATGTTTGGGAGAGCAGGGCTATATATACACAGAGCAGCCCATCGCACAAGCCCGCACAAGAGCCCGTTATCCCCCTATCAAAGCTTTTGATAGCGGAAAAAACAATCAAAGCGGCCTTCGCGTTCGGCCTTCAGGGCATAGCGGGTGTCGATCCAATCGGCGGGCGGCGTGCGCCAATCGGCGGGCTTTTCCGCCATCCAGCGAAAATCCGTCCGCTCGGTCATGCGGATGGCGGTCCATTGGCGATAAACAGGATCATCGGTAACGATCCGCAATTCCCCGCCCGGCTTTAATACCCGGGCCAGGGCATCGAGATTATCCGGGTTCACAAAGCGCCGTTTGGCATGGCGCTTTTTATGCCATGGATCGGGATGCAGCAGATAAACGATATCCAATCCGGCATCGGGCAGGGCATCGATCATTGCCCGCGCATCATCCATATAAACCCGAACATTGGTGATATCATCGCGCAAAAGCACATCAAGGCACGCGGCCATGCCATTCAAAAAAGGCTCGCAGCCGATAAGCCCCATCTCGGGCCGGGTGCGCGCCTGATGGGCCAGATGCTCGCCCTTGCCAAAGCCGATTTCCAGCCCGAAGCTTTTGATCCCGGCCGGAAACAGGGCAGGAAGATCAAGGGCCACAGCCCCCTGATCGCCGGGATCAGATGCCTTGGATGACGAAGCGGCAGATGATTTTTCCGGTAGATCAATGCCATAGCGTGCATAGCCCCGAACCATCACATCCTGCTGCCGGGGGCTGAGGGCCGGGCCTTTGCGGCGTCCAAAAAATTGCCGCTCATTCAGCCGGGCCCGCCGCTCTTCGCTGATCATATCCGCACTCACTCTCGCCTACCCTTGATTCAGGGGCGTGCTGCCGCCCTATCGCGCGCCAAAGGCCCGTTTCAAAGGATCGGCGAGATCGGTTTTCTCCCAGGAAAAGCCGCCATCCGCCTCTGGCTCCCGGCCAAAATGACCATAAGCCGCCGTGCGCGCATAAATCGGGCGGTTGAGGGAGAGATGCTCACGAATCCCACGGGGCGACAGGCTCATCAATTCACGCAACAGTTTCGAGACCTGATCTTCGGAGACCGCACCGGTGCCATGAAAATCGGTATACACCGCCAGCGGATGAGAAATGCCAATGGCATAGGCAAGCTGGATGGTGCATTTATCCGCCAAACCGGCGGCCACCACATTTTTGGCCAGATAGCGTGCCGCATAGGCCGCTGAGCGATCCACTTTCGAGGGGTCTTTTCCAGAAAAGGCCCCGCCGCCATGGGGCGCCGCGCCGCCATAGGTATCGACAATGATCTTGCGCCCGGTCAGCCCCGCATCGCCATCCGGGCCGCCTATCACGAATTTACCGGTGGGATTCACATAAAAAGCATCATCAGGGCACATCCAGCCTTCGGGCAAAACCTGCTCCACATAGCCGCGCACCAGTTCGCGCAGATCGGGCTGGCTGATCTCTTCACGATGCTGGGTAGACACCACGATGGATGTGGTGGCCACCGGCTGGCCATTTTCATATTTCAAGGTCACCTGACTTTTGGAATCGGGCTCCAAAAGCGACGCCTCGCCTGAATGACGCACATCGGCGAGCTTTTTCAGAATACGATGGGCAAATTGGATGGGGGCCGGCATCAAGGCATCGGTTTCCCGGCAGGCATAGCCGAACATGATGCCCTGATCGCCAGCGCCCTCTTCTTTGCTGGCCGCCTCATTGGCATCCACACCCATGGCGATATCGGTCGATTGTTCATGGATCAGGCATTCGAGTCTGGCCTTTTCCCAGTGAAAGCCATCCTGCTCATAGCCGATCTGGCGGACCGCATCCCGGGCTACCCGCTCCAGATCTTTGGGACCAATGGAAGAGGGGCCGCGCACCTCGCCAGCCAAAATGATGCGATTGGTGGTGACCAGCGTTTCTGCCGCCACGCGCGCATTGGGATCGGCAGCCAGATAAAGATCGAGAATGCTGTCAGAAATGCGATCCGATACTTTATCGGGATGCCCTTCAGACACGGATTCGCTGGTAAAGAGATAATTGCTTTGCGCCACCTGTTCCTCCAATCGCCAAATTTGGCCCGTCAAAGATCTTCAAATCTATAACGAAGCCAACGCACAGGAACAAGCATAAAGAAATCTTTATATGCTTAACCTCATATCGATCTGAACAGATAAAACGGATGAACCAACGCCAATGGCAACCAACCCAAATGCCTTGGGCGGTTGGTCTATAAACGTTAAGGAAGTAAATGAAAAACCGATCAGCTCTCGCTATGGGCGATGGATTTGATCAATTCAAACATATGTTTGCGGATTTTGGGCTGAGTAATTTTATAATAGGCCCTGACCAGTTCCAATGTTTCGCGCTTGGACAGCTGATCCGCCTCGAAAGGTTCGCTGGGCGTATCCGAAAGGCCGCGATTGGCCTTTTGCACATCATCGGGCATATCATCAAAAAAGAAAGAAACGGGCACATCAAGGATCTGCGAGAGCTTGAAAAGGCGGCTCGACCCGATCCGATTGGCGCCGCGTTCATATTTCTGGATCTGCTGGAAGGTCAGGCCCAGTGCATCACCAAGCTTTTCCTGGCTCATGCCAAGCAATGTTCGGCGAAGACGCACGCGCGAACCAACATGAACATCAATGGGATCAGGGTTTGCTGCCACAGGGGGAATCCTTGTTATTATGTCAAGTAGGATGCGAAGACGGAATTTGTCTTTAAACGCAGAACAGAGTAAAACACAACCCTAATATCGTATCAAGAAAACAGACCAATAACACGCACTCTTGTGTTTAGCGTGAGAGCAGAACAGCGGTCAAGGCACATTCGGCTTGAATTTCAACGATCAGAAGCCCGCAAAACGTGTATTTTTACGGATCATCAAAAAAAGAACCACCCCGATCAGACCGATCCACAAGGGCCAATCGCCGATCCGCGCATAGGTTGTTTTGCCATCCAGCTTGAGGGGAAGGGCGCTGTCGCTCACGCCTCTTTGGCCCAGCCTGATCTCGGTCAGAACCCGGCCCAATGGATCGACCACGGCGCTGATCCCGGTGCCCGCCGAGCGCAGCAAAGGCAATCCCTGCTCCACCGCCCGCATCCGGCTTTGGGCAAAATGCTGATGCGGGCCAGAGCTCATCCCGAACCACGCATCATTGGTGATGTTCACAAGCAAACCGGCTTCGCCCCCCCGGGGGCGCAGCGCACCGGGGAAAATGACCTCATAACAGATCAGGGGGCTGATCACCGGCAGGCCTTCGATGGCAAGGGTTTGTGGTCCGGGGCCTTTGGATATATCAAACATCCCCCCCGCCAGTTTTTCCAGACCCAGCGCCGATAAAAGCCCGCGCGCCGGGAGATATTCACCAAAAGGCACCAGATGATGCTTATCATAAAAGCCCGGCAAACCACCTTTTGAATCAAAGGCGAATAAGGAATTATAGGCTTTTTGCCCGGCATCGGGGCTTGCTTCCACACGCAGCGATCCGGCGAGCAAAATCCCATCATCGGGGAGCATCCGCGCCACCAGCGCCCGGCCGCCGGGGGATCGATCAAAAAAAGGATCGGTGATCGCGGTTTCCGGCCAGATCACCAAAAGCCGGCCTTCGGGGGGGGGCAGGCCATCGCTCAGGGCCAGATAATCGGCGAAATGCGCCCGCCGCAAAGCCCGATCCCATTTCTGCTTTTGGGGAATATTGGCCTGCACCAGCCGCACCGTGATGGTGCCATCGCGTTTGGTGGGATGCTGATCCAGCCGCCACATCCCATAGCCGCCCCAGATGATCAGCAAAACCAGCATCAAAGCCGGATAAAACCACAATCTGCGGCCCCGAAAGCGCGGGCTGAAACCCAAGGGGGTCAAAATCAGCATCATCGTCAAAAAACCAAGGCCATAAGGGCCGATCAGCGCCAAAGGCTGCATCATCGGGGTCCAGACGGTCCAGATGGCCGAGATCGGATTCCACGGAAAACCGGTGAAAAGATGCCCCCGCAGCCATTCCATGAGAATGAAGGCGAGGGCAAAAAACACCAGACCCAGTGGGCCTTTGGGGGCAAATCGCCAACTGAGCGCCGCCGCCAGGGCCGGATAAAGAGCCAAAACCGCCGCTAAAAGCAAAACCGCCGGTGGCCCCATCGCATCAGGCACCGATGGCTGATTGGCAAAGCTTTGAACGATCCACCGCAGGCCAATGGCAAAGGCGCCAAAGCCAAAAAACCAGCCATCGATAAAGGCGCCCCGCCCCCGATCCGCCCCCATCACAATCAGCAAAAACAGGGGAAAACTGATCCATAAAACGGGCAGAATATAAAATGGGGCAAAGGCGAAACTGCTAAGCGCTCCCAACAAAAACAAAACGGCCCATCGCCCCATGCGCCGCCTTAAAAAAGCCCGGTGCAGCAACGACCCAATATGCGCAAATCGGCCCTCGGCAGGCCCCGGATCAAACCGCGCCGCAGGCTGATCATGCATGGCGCGCGAGAACGGTTTTGGGCGTAAAAATCCGCAGCTTCAAAATTCGCCGGGGTTCAGCATCCACCACTTCAAAACGAACCCCGGATTCATGCTTGATCCGCTCGCCGATCTGCGGCACCCGGCCTGCCAGGGAAAAGACCAGACCCCCCACCGTATCCACATCTTCCCAGCGTTCATCGGTGAGATCGATATCGATGGTTTTTTCCAGGTCCTCCAAGGACAAACGCGCATCGGCATCGAATTTGCCTTCCCCCAAAGGCCGGATCAGAACCGGCTCTTCGGTATCATGCTCATCTTCGATATCACCCACGATCTGTTCCACCAGATCTTCGATGGTGACAAGGCCATCGGTGCCGCCATATTCATCAACGATCACCGCCATATGAATCCGGCTCGACCGCATCTTTGCCAGCAAATCCATGGCCCGCATGGATGGCGCCACAAACAAAACCGGGCGCTGGATATCGGAGACCCGGGCCGGCTGATCGGATTGCCCGGCTCCCTTGCCATGAAGCAGGCTAAGGGCATCTTTGACATGCACCATCCCGATGATATCATCCATTGATCCCCGATAAAGGGGCAGGCGGGAATGGGCGGCCTCGGCAAACAGCTTTAAAATCTGATCAAAGGGTTCTTCGATATCAACCGCCACCACATCCACCCGGGGCACCATGATATCGCGGATGCGCAGATCGCCATTCTTAAGAATATTGAACAACATCCTGATTTCATCGGCGCCCAAAGACAACGCCCCCAGTTCATCGCGATGATCTTCCAAAATGCCTTCAAGAGTTTCGCGCAGGCCGGTATCGTTTCTCCCCAAGCCCAATTTGCGAAAAATGGCCAGCATCGTGCTCATTGGCCCGCTCTCCCTTTATCGTCATGGGGGCCAGTATCGGCATAGGGATCGGAAACCCCCAAATCCGCCAGAATTCGGCGCTCCAGGGCTTCCATGATGCTCGCCTCATCATCCTCTTGATGGTCATAGCCCAAACAATGCAGCACCCCATGCACCACAAGATGCACAAGATGATCACTAAAATCTTTGCCCTGCGCCATAGCCTCCCGCACCAGAACCCCATCGGCCAGAATCAGATCGCCCAGCATCAGGGGCATGCCCGGGGGGGTGGCGGCAAAGGCGGCCGCCAGATCATCGGCCTCGAATGCCGGAAAGGATAAAACATTGGTGGGGCCGCTTTTGCCGCGATAATCGGCATTGAGCCCGGCCACCCGCTGATCATCGGCCAGTTCCAAAGCCAATTCCACCATCATCCCCCGTGCCTGATCGGGGGCCAAGGATGCGAGACAAGAGTGCAGATCGGGGCGACCGGCGATCCCGCCCCTGAGCGCGGCTTTTGCCGCCTTTTGGCACAGGCTTATAGGGGATGGGGCCCCATCGGCTGGGCCTTGCCCCGCTTTGGGCGGGCGCTCTGCTGGCCAATCACCGCAGGTTATGGCCACATCGATCCGGGCCCCATCAATGATCGTGTGGAGGGTTTTATCTTTGGCAACGACCGGGCCGCTGCCGGCGGGACTGGACGGGTCATCAGGCATCAAATATCACGATCCGATTTGGGCGCTTGGGCGCTTTGGCGTTCATAGGCGGCAACGATCCGGGCGACCAGAGGATGGCGCACCACATCTTTTTCCGTAAAGCGGATGACGGCAATGCCTTCGACATCTTCGAGAATAGCAAGAGCGCTCATCAATCCGCTTTGGGTGTGGGGGGGCAGATCGACCTGACTGGGATCGCCGCAGATCATCATATGGGAATTTTCCCCAAAACGGGTGAGGAACATCTTCATCTGCACCGGCGTGGTATTTTGCGCCTCATCCAAAATCACACAGGCATTCGCCAAAGTGCGGCCCCGCATATAGGCGAGGGGGGCCACTTCGATCTGCCCTGATAACAGGCGTTTTTCCACCTGATCGGCAGGCATCATATCATAAAGGGCATCATAAAGCGGGCGCAGATAGGGATCGACCTTTTCCTTCAGATCACCGGGCAGAAAACCCAGATTTTCCCCCGCCTCAACCGCCGGACGCGACAGGATGATCCGCTCCACATCGCCCGACAGCATCCGCGATACCGCCATCGCCACCGCCAGATAGGTTTTCCCGGTTCCCGCCGGGCCGATTCCAAAGGTCATCAAGGTGGATTGAAGGGCCGCCATATAGCGTTCCTGCATGGGCGAACGCGGCTGAATAATGCGATTGCGGGTATTGATCCGCACGCCGCCCCCCGCATCCGCCCCACCGCCCGGCATGGGCTTTTGCGACGGGGATGCCGCCTTTGGCCCGCCTCCCGCATCCACAAGACCGGGAGACCCGCCCATCATGCGCACTGTTCCATCAAGATCGCCCTGTTCAAGGATTTCACCCCGCTCCAAACGCTGATAAAGCGCTTGCAGCACCTGAGCGGCCATTTCGCAAGCGCCGGGAGCGCCCGTGATCAAAAGCCGATTGCCACGGTTGACGATAACAACATCAAGGGTTTGCTCGATTCGGGCAAGATGCCGATCATGCGGCCCATAAAGTGCGGCGAGCAGCCTGTTATTCTCGAAATCCAATATCACCCGGGCCGCATCATCCTGGCCGGGCGCATGGGCGCGGGCCTGTTCCTGCTGCATCCGGTTTTTGCGGATCTGAACTTTTTGCACCTCTGTCAGACTGCTCAATCGACCTCCATGCCTTTTTCTGCCGGCTTCAGATCTGCCTGCCGCGCAGGCTGTTGGGTCCGGCGGATTGAATTTCAACCATCATAAGCTGGCCCATGTGATTACTGCCAGTCTTAAGACTGTATGACTGTGATGCCTGTTCGTCCAGAGGGCCATTTGCCCCCAAGGCATGCAGATCCACATGCACAGATTGATTATAAGGGCTGCGACCCAGCAACTGCCCCGGCATTTTGCCCGGACGTTCGAGCAGAACCGCCATTGTCTGGCCCACGGATTTTTGATTGAAAGCAAGCTGCTGTTCATTGAGCAGGGCCTGCAGGGCGGCCAGCCTTTCGGTTTTCACCCCTTCATCCACCTGATCTTCAATGATGCTGGCCGGTGTGCCGGGGCGGGGGCTGTATTTAAAGCTATAGGCCTGAGCATAAGACACCCGGCGCACCAGATCGAGGGTGGCGGCAAAATCCGCATCAGTTTCACCGGGGAATCCGACGATGAAATCCCCGGATAAGGCAATATCGGGACGGGCAGCCCGCAGTTTTTCGATGATCGCCAGATAATCTTCCGCCCGATGCTGGCGGTTCATCGCTTTCAGAATGCGATCAGAACCCGATTGCACCGGCAGATGCAGATACGGCATCAAACCATCGAGGCGGGCATGAGCATCGATCAGATCATCGCTCATATCCCGAGGATGGCTGGTGGTATAGCGCAAGCGTGCAAGGCCATCAATCTCGTTCAAGGCCGCTAAAAGCCCGGCCAGACTTTCGCTGCGCCCGTCCGCCCTCAAGCCGTGATAGGCATTGACATTCTGCCCCAAAAGCGTGATTTCGCGCGCGCCGCCGTCCACCAAACGCCGGGCTTCATCGATGATCGCCTGCACCGGGCGCGAAACTTCAGACCCACGGGTATAGGGAACCACGCAAAAAGTGCAGAATTTATCACAGCCTTCCTGCACGGTGAGAAAAGCCGTCGGGCCCTTATGTCCGCTTTTTCCGGGCAGATGATCGAATTTATCTTCGGCAGGGAAATCGGTATCGAGCACCCGCACAGTCTGGCCCCGCGCCCTTTGTTCATCGGCACGGCTGATCATATCCGGCAGGCGATGATAGGTTTGCGGCCCAAAGACCATATCCACAGCCGGTGCCCGGCGAACGATTTCTGCCCCTTCGGCCTGCGCCACACAGCCGGCAATGGCGATATACATGCCCTTGCCCGCCCGGGTGCGCTCGATTTTCAAGCGTTTCAAGCGGCCGACTTCAGAAAACACCTTTTCCGCCGCCTTTTCGCGAATATGGCAGGTGTTCAAAATCACCAGATCAGCCTCATCGGGCTGATCAACCGGCACGAAATGACGGGATGCCAAAGCATCGGCCATGCGCTGGCTGTCATAAACATTCATCTGACAGCCATAGGTTTTGATATAGACGGTGCGCGGGCTTTCATCCCCTGATTGGGATGCCGCATCAGGGGGAGACGCCGGGGATATGTTCTGTTCAATATTCATGATGCGCCTATGGACGAAAACCGCCCCCTATTGCAAGAAAAAGCCGCCATCCCCCACGACCCAAGCCAAGAATGGGGATCACTCAAGCCGCCCGCTATTGGCATCTGCCAAGCCTTTGGAGACGGTTTCATGACAAAGCCGGGCCAGGTCTTTGCGGCTGAGGGATGGATCTAATCTGATGGGCGGATGGAACTGGATCACCGCCTTGATTTTCCCCAAACGCAAAATCTGCCAGATATGGCTTGTGAGTTCCATATCGCCATACCATCCGATCAAAGGCCGCATGGAACGCGAAATGGGCATCCCATTAATGGTGGTATAGGCGATGGTCATGCATTGAATATTGAGATTATCAATATCCTGAGCCACCGAAAACAATGCGGATTTGAACGGCTTGACGCTGGTTCCATCGGTTGATGTGCCCTCGGCAAACAAAATCAGCTTATCGCCCGAGGCCAATCGAGAGCTGATTTCATTGCGCTGATCCATGCTGCTGCGGGGCCGCCCGCGATCCACGAAAACCGAACGATAAAGCCGGGCCATCAGGCTGATGCCACCCCAGCCTTCCACCTCGCTTTTGGCAATGAAGGCCGCATGGCACTGGCCGCCGATGATCGGGATATCGAGCCATGAAATATGATTGGACACGAGCAAAAGCGGGCCTTTGGCCTCAATCCCGCGCACTTCGGTTTCCACCCCGATGAGGCGGCTGATCAGATGGCTGAGGCTGCGTGGCAGAAAACACCAGCGCGAGGGCAGAAAGCGCAGCACGAACATTTGCACTGGAATGGCAAGACAACAGCTTAATACGATGGCCACCAGAGCGAGCGCCGCCCCGGGATGAAATGACAAAGTGCCCCGAAGTTCTCGCAAGGTCCGCACTTCGGGGGTCATCATGTCATCGCCCCCGGCAGGGGCCTGCCGCTCGGCTGGGGCGCGATCAGTTGGGGCAAAGGTCAGGGCAATTCCTCATGCATTATCTTTGCGCGACAAGGGCACAGCATAAAGCTCCATCCGATGATCCACCAGCTTATAACCCAGCTTTCGCGCCACGTCCTGTTGCAGCCTTTCGATCTCTTCATTATGAAATTCAACCACTTGGCCTGTTTCCAGATCGATCAGATGATCATGATGCTCGTCGCTCACCGGCTCATAGCGCGAACGGCCATCGCGAAAATCATGGCGCTCTAAGATCCCCGATTCCTCGAACAGGCGGACCGTGCGATACACCGTGGCGATAGAGATTTTATCATCCACCGCTATCGAGCGGCGATAAACCTCTTCCACATCGGGATGATCGGTGGCATCGCTCAAAACCCGGGCGATCACGCGCCTTTGATCAGTCATGCGCATCCCCTTTTCGACACATTTCTGTTCGATATCGGGCTGCTGCTCATCCATCATCATCTCTCCGATTCCTGCCCTAGCAGGGACAAACACCATTATCTTCGTGCTTATATAGCGATATTTTCACCATCGCGACAGGCTTTGAAAGCCGAAAAGCAAAAACTTCTCGTCAGATTTTCCATCAGACCGCCGAAAAAGGCATCCGCTTCTGTTAAAGGATCAGGATTTCCGCCGCCGGGTGCCCAGCCCTATTTTCTTCGCCAAAGCCTGTCTTTGCTTTGCGTAATTGGGGGCAACCATGGGATAATCGGCGGGCAGGCCCCAACGTTCGCGGTAATCTTCCGGGGTCATATCAAAGCGGGCCTTCAGATAGCGCTTGAGCATCTTGAGCTTTTTGCCATCTTCCAAACAAATCACGAAATCAGGGGTCACCGATTTCTTGATCGGCACCGCCGGTTCCGGGCGCTCTTCGGCGACCACCGCTTCCTCTGATCCAATCGACCGCAAGGCCTGATACACATCCTCGATCAATTTTGGGAGTTCGGACACCGGGACAGAGTTGTTCGAAAGGTGAGAGACGACAATATCCGCGGTCAAGGCAAGCAATTCATCGTTTTTCAAAGCCGTTACTCCCAATCTCATTTATTTTGCATAAACTTTAAAGGTTTGTGCAACAGATGCTATACAGATGAGATTGATATACGAAAATATGCGAATACTTCAAGAATTTTACGTGATGATTTTTTAAGGATGATCAATCGTTCAAGGAATATGCCATCGTCACCGCATCTTTGGCCGTTCCATTGGCCATTTTATAATATCTGGGGCGTCGGCCCACAATTTTGAAGCCCGATTTGTTATACAAGGCCCGGGCTGCCTCATTATCTTCGCGGACTTCAAGAAACAACCGCGCCATTGAGCGATTGCGGCACAAATCGATCAGATGCCCCACCAAAGCATGGGCCACGCCCGACCGACGCTGGGGATCGGCCACCGCCAAGGATAATAATTCACATTCATCAGCGGCAAAACGGGCAAGGCCATAGCCCAAAGGCTGATCATCCCGGCTGGCAATGAGGGCAAGTGTCCCCGGCATCCGCAAAACCTCGCACAGATCGGTATGGCTCCAGCGCTCCCCGCTGCCGGGGGGGAAACAGGCCTGATGCAGGGCAAAGACGATATCCGCGCCCTCGATCCCCGTTTTCAGGACCATCAGATCCGATGGCTTCACATCATCTGGCACATCATCGGTTCGCATGGTCATGATCGCTCCAGATGGGTGAGACCGGGCCGCGCGCTGAGGGTGGCATCGGGCGGGCGCAGATAAAGAGGCGTGGGCGGTTGGAGCCGGGTTCCGGGTGCCCCCCCTTTGATGCGGTGGCGCGCCAGCGCTGCCAAAGATGCCGCCAAAGCTGCGGGTGTTTGGGCCATTTGGGCATGGGGCAAAACCGCCTTCAGCGCCGCCGCCCCGCTCCCCACCAAAAGCCCCGAAAAGCCCTGATAATCTCGCGCCATTGCCGCCCCGTCGCTGACTTTGGGGTCTGCTTGCGCAACCCCTGCCGCATCATAGGCCTGCACATAAAGCTGATCGCCCCGGGCCGCAATGGCTGCCAGAATGGGCAAGGCTTCAGCCGCTGGCAAACGGCGATCACAGGCGGCAAAGGCCAAAACTTCCAAAGTGCCAAAGCCATAGAGGGGCAGGTTCAAAGCCAGCGCCAGCCCCCGCGCCGCCGCAATGCCGATGCGCACCCCGGCAAAGCTGCCCGGACCGGTGGTCACGGCCAGATGACTGATATCTGATCGAGCCACCGCATGGGCAGCCATCAGATCCGCGATCATCGGCAATAAGGCTTCAGCCTGACCCCGGCGCATGGCCCGGCTGGCCAGAAAGGGGGCCTGATCGAGAGGATCGAGCGGGCACAGTGCCAGTGAACACTGATCGGCCCCGGTATCAAAAGCCAGCAACAAAGGCGCGATCCTTATAGAATGCGGCAAGCCTCATCAAAGGCAAGACGCGGGCTGCGGGGATATAGCTCTTCTTCGCTGCCATGGCCCAAAGCGCAGATGAAATTTGAAACCCATTGGCCATCGGGGAAAAAATCAGCATCAAGACCCGCCTGATCAAAGCCGCTCATCGGCCCGCAATCAAGGCCCAAAGCCCGCGCCGCCAGCATCAGATAAGCGCCTTGCAAGGTGGCATTGCGAAAAGCCGTGCTCTGTGCCACCTCTGCATCATGGGCAAACCAGTTGCGCGCATCGGGATTATGGGGAAATAATTGCGGGATTTTATCATAAAACTGCCGATCCCATGCGATGATCACAATGAGGGGGGCTTGTTCAACCTTCACCCGATTGCCTACAATCACATGCTCCATCAACCGCGCTTTGGCTTCTTGGCTTTTCACGAACACAAAGCGCGCCGGAGAACAATTGGCGCTGGTGGGCCCATATTTGAGCAGATCATAAAGGGCCCCGACCGTTTCATCCGAAACAGATTTCGCCTGCCAGCGATTATAGGAACGGGCCGTGCGAAACAAGGTATCGAGGGCGGCATCAGATAAGGTCGCGCTCAAGGGGCTCTCCTTTTAACTCGGCTTTCAAAAATATCGGACATAAAGTGACCATGATCACATATCACAGCCATCATCAAGATAACGGGCTTTTTAGCCGCATCCCATGGGGCTTGGCAAATCGTTCTCTGATGAGATGTCGCACCATCCTCTGCGCTCTGTGGCTTGCGGCCATCTTCGGCCATTCTGCTCTGGCCGCATCCGAAAAGCCGCGCGATCTGGCCGCTGCCGATCAGCTGGATGCGGTGATCATGATCTATCATCGCTTTGGCGAGGATGGCATCCCCCTCACCAATATCCGCACCGATCAATTCAAATTCCAGCTCGATGAACTGGTTGCGGGCGGTTATTCCGTTCTGCCGTTGTCCGAGATCTTCAGCGCCTTTCAAAGCGGGCGGGCGCTGCCTGCAAAAACGGTCGCCATCACCATCGATGATGCCTATCAATCCTTTGCCACCACCGGCTGGCCGATGCTGAAAGCCCGTGGCTTTCCGGCCACGCTTTTTGTTGCCACCGATCCTGTGGATCAGGGCTTACCCGGCTATCTCACATGGGATGCGCTGCGCGCTCTTGCGGATGACGGGGTGGCGATCGGCCATCATGGCGCCGCGCATATGCATATGGTGGATGAAGGGGTGGAGGCTGCCAGGGCCGATATTCTGCGCGCCAGTGATCGATTCCGCGAAGAATTGGGGGCCGTGCCCGATCTTTTTGCCTGGCCCTATGGTGAATATGGACCCGAGCTGGAAACCATGCTCCGCGAGATGGGGTTCAAGGGTGCGGTGGCGCAATATTCCGGCGTGGCGGCCGCGTGGGACAATCAATTTTCCCTGCCGCGCTTTCCCTTCAACGAAAATTATGCAACCGAAGATCGCTTTCGCCTGATCGCCCCGGCGCGCGCCCTGCCAATATCCGATGTCGTGCCCCGGGGGCCGATCCTGCAACCAGACAGCCCCGCGCCCGCCTATGGCTTCAGCCTGATGATGGATATCCCCGGCCTTTCAGCCTTGGCCTGCTATCCCAGCCACAGCCAGCAGGCCCAGATCGAAAATCTGGGCAATCGCCGGATCGAGGTTCGGATCGACAAACCCTTTCCCCCCGGGCGGAGCCGAATCAACTGCACCCTGCCCGGACCCGAGGGCCGCTGGTTTTGGCTGGGGAAATTTTTCTATGTACCCGGCAGCCCGGATTGAAAGCTTTGCAGCTTATACGGCCAAAGCCCGCACTTCGGTGATTTCCGGAATATAATAACGCAGCAGATTCTCGATCCCCTGTTTCAAGGTCATGGTTGAGCTGGGGCAGCCCGCACAGGCCCCTTGCATATGCAGATAAACTACGCCTTCTTTAAAGCCGTGATAGGTAATATCGCCGCCATCGCGGGCCACCGCCGGGCGCACCTTGGCATCAAGCAGTTCCTTGATCTGATTGATGATTTCATCATCGGCCGGATCGCTTTCCATCTCGGCCGGGCCGCCGGTGCGGGGGGCATCAGCATCAAGGAGCACCGGCGCACCCGAGGTGAAATGCTGCATCACCACTGCCAGAATATCCGGCTTCAACTGTGACCATTCATGGCTGTCGTTTTTGGTGACAGTGATGAATTCGGTCCCCAGAAAAACCGCCTCCACACCCGCAACTGCAAACAGGGCCTCTGCCAAAGGAGAAGCTTTGGCTTTGTCGGGATCGGTGAATTCCGCCGTTCCGTCTTCAAGAACAGTGCGCCCGGGTAAAAACATCAGGGTCGCGGGATTGGGGGTTTGTTCGGTTTGAATAAACATGAAACATCCTCGTGATCAGTGCCACCCGGAGGCAGCACCCTATGGGTTCCCTGCTTATGTGGCGTCAAAGCCAGCCAAGGTCAAGTAATTCAGACTATATCCGTCGTGATTTATTCAAACAAGGCGGTCGATGCTCTCGGGGTCAAGGCTGCCGGGCACAATCACCACCGGGCAAGGCAGGCCAGCCACCAGAGGTCCGGAAAAATAATCCACCAAAGGCCCCGGCTCGCCCCCTGGGCTTGCGGCCAAAACCAAAGCGAATAAATCCTGACGTTCCTTGATGAATTGATACAGCTCTTCTTTGGGCTGGCCTTCGCGCACAATGATTTCCGGCTTTACCCCGGAATAGGCATAAATGCCCGCCGCCACATCTTCAAGCATCGCCCGGGCTTCAGCCAGGGCTTCATCGCGCATCCGATCCGCCACTGCCATCCAATGCTGGAAATCGGCGGGGGCCACAGCATGAAACAGGATGATGCCACCCCCCACGATATGCCCGGCGCGGCCCGAGGCAAAGCGGATGGCCAGCCGCGTTTCTTCGCTTTCATCCACCACCACCACAAAATTGCGGGGCCGATCCTTGATCGGGCCAAGGGGGGGATCATTTTTGATGTTCATGCTGCTTACCATAAGCCGATGGTGGCAAGCCCGATGCCATGATGCAAGGGCATAAAATCGGTGCCCTTAAAGAAAAGGATCCATCAAAGCGTGCTTCATGGGGCCTGATCCACAGATCGCTTATCGAGCCGTGCCCATTCCCTGATGACATTTTCATCCGTTTCCCGGGGCCGATGGGTGCGTTTGGCCGCTTTGATCTGATGCTCATCCCCCAGCCGGCCCAGTGCCCAGATTGCCATGGCCCGCACCAATGGCGATGGATCATCCAGCCTGCGATGGATCACCGGCAGATGCGCGGGGTTTGCTGAATTGCCGATGGCGATCAGCACATTGCGGATAAAACAATCGCGCCCCGTGCGTTTGATCGGCGATCCGGCAAAAACCGTGCGAAAGGCGGCGTCATCAAGATCGGCGAGATCGGCGAGATCGGGGGCACTCAGCTCGGGCCGGGGAAAAAACGCCGGATCATTGGTTTTATGGGCGTATTTATTCCACGGGCACACCGCCAGGCAATCATCGCAGCCATAGATGCGATTGCCCATGGCAGGGCGCAGATCGGCATCGATATGGCCTTTATATTCGATGGTGAGATAAGAAATGCAGCGCCGCGCATCAAGCTGATAGGGGGCGGGAAAGGCATTGGTGGGGCAGATATCAAGGCACCGGCGGCAGCTTCCGCAATGATCCTTGATCGGCGCATCGGTGGGCAGCGCCAGATCGGTGAAAATCGCCCCCAAAAACAGCCAGTTACCCAGATCGCGGGAAATCAGATTGGTGTGCTTGCCCTGCCAGCCCAGCCCGGCGGCGGCGGCCAGCGGCTTTTCCATTACCGGTGCGGTATCCACAAACAGCTTCAGGGCGCAGCCGGTCTGCTCCACCAGCCAGCGCGCCAGCGCCCGCAGCCGGGTTTTGATCAGATCATGATAATCCTTATTGCGGGCATAAACCGAAATGGTGCCCTGATCAGGCCAGCCAAGCTGATCAAGGGGATCATGGGCCGGGCCATAATTCAGCCCCAGCATGATAATCGATCTCACCTCGGGCCACAGGGCTTTGGGATGGCGGCGGCGGTCGGCTTTTTCAGCCATCCAGCCCATCTCGCCATGGCGGCCAAGGGCCACGAACCGCAGCAGATGCTCGCCCGACTTTTCCACCCCATCGGGATCGGCAATCCCCACCGCATCAAAGCCGCTTTTAAGCGCCTGTTCGCGGATCAGGCGGCCCAGTTGGTCTGGAGTTTGTGGGCCGCCCGCTTTGGCGATATGAGGGGCCGGGGGGGTCAAAAATCGGGCCTTTCATAATGGCGGGGCGGGGTTAATCCGGGGATGCGATCCTGCAGGATAAGACGCAGCGAGCGGCGGGATTTCACCCGCATATACCAATCACGCGCCGCCAGATGACGATCCCATGGAATATCGCCGAAATAATCGATGATCGAAAGATGGGCGGCGGCGCAGGCATCGGCCATGGAAAAATGGGCACCCCCCAGATAATGTCGGCGTTCGGCCAGGAAATCGATATAATTCAGATGGATACCAAGATTATGATGCGCCGATCTGATGGCCGAACTATCGGGCTCGCCCATCCGCAGAAAACGCTTCAAAAGCTTTTCATTGATCAGAAGGGCGCTGACTTCATGATCGAATTTTCCCATGAACCATCCCATCAGGCGGCGGATTTCGGCCCGTTCGATGGGATCGCCGCCGATCAAAGAATTCGGGCCTGTAGTCCCTTCCTTTGGGGGATCGCTGGCTTGCGTTAAAGGGCCATGGGCTTCATCAAGATATTCGCAAATAGCGATGCTATCGCAAAAAATATGGGCATCTTCAACCAATACAGGAACACGGCCCGCGGGGTTGAGCCGTAGGAAATCCGGCCGTCTTTCCCATGGTTTTTCAAGGCGCAGGCGGGCTTCTAAAGATTTTTCCGCCAGAACGATCCGTACCAGCCGTGAACCGGCATCGAGCCAGCTATGATACAGAACGCGCGTCAATGCGGTCTCCATGATGGATGTTTGAAGATACTTTTCAACTCAGCTTGCGTTGGCTATAGCATGTTCGTCATGACTTTGCTTTTATTCAGTCTCTGTTTTCGGCTCAGACCTTATCATCTGGAAAATCCATGGCCCCTGTCATTGCTCTATCGCATATCCAAAAATATTATGGCGATCAACTGGCTCTCGATGATCTTTCTTTGTCGGTGGAGCCGGGGGAGGTTTTTGGCTTTCTGGGCCAGAATGGCGCCGGAAAAAGCACCAGTATCCGCATTCTTCTGGGGATCATCGATCCCGATGGCGGCAGCCGTCAGGTTCTGGGGGCCTCCACCGCGCTCGAAGTCTCGCAACGCATCGGCTATCTGCCCGAAGAACGCGGCCTTTACAAGCGAATGTCGGCGGAACGGGTGATCGCCTATCTGGGTCAGTTGAAGGGGATGGATGCGGCTTCGGCGCTGGAACAGGCGCGCATCCTGCTGCAGCGCTATGGCTTGGGTGAAGCCGCGAAAAAGCGGGTGCAGCAATTATCGAAAGGCATGGCCCAAAAGGTGCAGGTGCTGTCCACTCTGGTCCATGATCCCGATCTTCTGATTCTGGATGAGCCCTTTTCCGGCCTTGATCCGGTCAATCAACAGGTTCTGGAAGGGCTTGTGGGCGATATGAAGCGCGCGGGCAAGACGATCCTGTTTTCCACCCATGTGATGCAACATGCCGAGCGTTTATGTGATCGGGTGTGCATCATCGCCCATGGCCGCGATGTGTTTACCGGTACCGTGGCCGAAGCCCGCGCCCTGTTGCCATCGCGGATGATCCTGCGCACGGCGGATGATATCGCGCCCCTGAAGGCTTTGCCTGAGGTGGGGCAGATCAGCGCCATCCGCCAAGCTGGGCGGGCTGGGGAGGCAGGGACGCTGGTGGATTATGAAATTGAAACGCTGAGTCATCTGTCTGTTGAGCGATTGGTGGCCTTTTGTGCGGAAAAGGCCATCAGCATCGATTATTTCACGATGATCGAGCCGAGCCTGCATGATGTTTTTGTTCATTTGGTGGGGGACGATCAAAACCGTCCCTTGGGGGATGTTGCCTGATGATGCGGTCGATCAAGCTCATTGCGCGCCATGAATTCATTGAAGCGGTGCGCAGCAAAAGTTTTTTATTCTCGCTGTTTTTAATCCCCGCAATGATGGCGGTGGGGATGTTTGTGCCGCGCTGGCTGGAGCAGAAAACCAGCATTGTGCGCAATGTGGCGATTGAGGACATGACCGCCGATGGCCTTTATGGGGCGGCGATCCGGCAGGCTTTGCTGCGGGCTGAAGCCAAGGAAGCCCTGGCCGATATCACCTCTTATGTGCGGGCCTATGCTTATCCGGAGTATAAAACCGCGCGCGGGCTTGATCCTGAAAAAGTGCCGCCCTTATTGCTTAAACGCCGCAGCGATATGACCGATGCCGATGCCGATGCCTATCTGGAACGAGGCGGTTTGGCCTGGGCCATCAATATCGCCATGCCTTTTGTAAAACCCGGATCGCCGCCGCCGGTTCTGGAGCCGTCTAATTTGCGGCTGGTGGATCTTCCGCCATCAATTGATCGCACGGCCCTGCGCACGGCCCCTGCCGATTCCCTGCGCCCCTGGTTGAAGGGGGAACAACTTCTTCAAATGGGCGAGGGGGCGGATGAAAAGCTTCATGCGGTGATGCTGATCCAGCCCGATGCCCAGCCTGTGGCCCCTGATAGCCTATCGGCTTTGGGTTATGGTGGGCCCGATGATGTGGTGCAGCTTTGGAGCGATGGTGCCTTGAAATCGTCCCTGTCTTCGCGTTTGGAAGATGCGGTGGATGATGTGTTCCAGAAAAAGGCGCTGATCGGCTTTGTTGGGGATGAAGGGGTTTTGGCACCCTTAAGCTTTAAAGCGCCGCTGATGGAGCTGGATATTTCCGCCCCCAAGGGGCGCAGCGTGACCCCGGGGGATATAATCGCCCAGTTTTTGCCCCGGGCTTTATCATGGCTTTTGATCTATTTCCTTTACATCAACATGTTCATGCTGATGTCCAATACCATGGAGGAAAAATCCAGCCGCATTATCGAGGTGCTCGTCAGTTCGGTGACCCCCAATCAGTTGATGGTGGGGAAATTGCTGGGGTCTTCGCTGGTGGCGATCACCATGTTCGCTTTTTCCGTTGGGGCTTTCGTCGCCGTTATCATGATGGCCGGGGGCAGCGCCTTTGTGGAATTTTCAAGCATCCTGATGGGGCTGATCGTCGGGTCTCCGATCCTGCCCGCCATGCTGATCAATTTTGTTTTGGGCTATTTTCTTTTTGCCGGGATTTTCCTCACCCTGGGGGCTTTTTGCGAAAATTCACGGGATGTGCAGAATCTGTCCACACCCATGGTCATTTTGATGCTGGTTGTGCCCTTTGTGGTTTCAGCCTTTGCCGATGATCCCAATGGCGCAAGCGCGCGGATTTTATCATGGCTGCCCTTTTTTGGGCCGTTCATGATGATGGCCCGCGCGGCGGCCGAACCGGCCTTGATCGATGTGATTGGTTCGATCATTGTGCAGTTGATCACGATTGTCGTGATTTTATGGGGATCGGGGAAGGTGTTCAGACTTGCCGTTCTGTTTAGCGGCAAGCCGCCCAAATTCAGCCAATTGCTCAGCTTTGTGCGCAGCAGCCGTTAGGCTAAATCCAGAAAAGATGGCTGAGCCGCTTTTGGCGGCAACCCAATAGCCCTGATGGTGCAGATCTTGCCATCAGGGCGATTGGGTTCAGGCATGGATCAGGCGCTTTCGCGTTCCTTTTCATCCGACAGGGGATGGGATAAGCGGTTCAGCATTTCCTTTGGCACCACCTGCCAGAAGCGATTCAGGCTTTCTTTCCAATTGCTGAGCAGCATGGCCGCGTGGCGGCTGTCGGTGGCGGTCAGATGCCGCTCGATCAGGTTTTGCAAATGTGCTTCCCAATGCGCAGATTGAATGCGGGTGGCAATCACCGTATCCTGATTGAGATGGCTATCGAAATCATTGCGATCATCATAGATGAAGGCCATGCCCCCGGTCATCCCGGCGGCAAAATTATCGCCCACAGAGCCAAGAATGACACAGGTGCCCCCGGTCATATATTCGCAGCCATTATCGCCGCAGCCTTCGATCACCGCTTCGGCGCCTGAATTGCGCACGGCAAATCGTTCACCCGCCTGCCCCGAGGCAAAAAGCTGCCCCGATGTCGCCCCATAAAGCACGGTATTGCCGATGATCGTATTTTCATTGCTGATGAGGGGCGATCGCGCCGGGGGCCGCACGATGATGGTGCCGCCCGATAAGCCTTTGCCCACATAATCATTGGCATCGCCAAAAACCACGAGCTTCAGCCCGCGCACGGCAAAAGCGCCAAGGGATTGCCCCGCCGAGCCTTTCAACTGCACCGTCACATGATCAGCGGCCATTCGCTCATTCAGATGGCCCCGCACCAGATGCGCGGAAAAACGGGTGCCCACGGCCCGATGGATATTGCGGATGGCATAGGTGAGCTGCATTTTCTCACCGCGCTCAAATACCGGTTTGGCATCCTCGATCATTTTGGCATCAAGGGAATCGGGCACTTCATTGCGGCCAATGGTGCGGCAGATGCGTTCTTCATCAGGCGCATCCACCCGTACCAGAATGGGATTGAGATCCAGATCATCAAGGCGCGGCGAGCCCCGGCTCATCTGCTTTAAAAGATCCGAACGGCCGATGATTTCCTCAAGGGAATGGGCCCCCAGCCCGGCCAGAATTTCGCGCACATCCTCGGCCAGAAAAGTCATGAGATTGACCACCTTTTCCGCCGATCCATCGAATTTCCGGCGGAGATCCTCATCTTGGGTGCAGATGCCCACCGGGCAGGTATTGGAATGGCATTGGCGCACCATCAAACAGCCCATCGCCACCAGCGATGCCGTGCCGATGCCAAATTCCTCGGCCCCCAAAAGCGCTCCGATAACAATATCGCGGCCGGTTTTCAGCCCCCCATCCACGCGCAGCTTGACCCGATGGCGCAGGCGATTGAGGGTGAGCACCTGATTGACTTCGGCCAGCCCCAGTTCCCATGGGGCACCGGCATATTTGATCGAGGTTTGCGGCGATGCGCCGGTGCCGCCCGAATGTCCGGAAATCTGGATCACATCGGCATGGGCTTTGGCCACACCGGCGGCAATGGTACCGATTCCGGCAGAAGCCACCAGCTTCACACAAACCCGGGCCACCGGATTGATCTGCTTTAAATCATATATGAGCTGCGCCAGATCCTCGATGGAATAGATATCATGATGGGGGGGTGGTGAAATCAGCATCACCCCGGGGGTGGCATGGCGCAATTTGGCAATCAGTTCGGTCACCTTGAAACCGGGAAGCTGGCCGCCCTCGCCGGGCTTTGCCCCCTGGGCCACCTTGATTTCGATTTCTTCGCAATTATTGAGATAATTAGCCGTGACCCCAAAGCGCCCCGAGGCAATCTGCTTGATCGGCGAATTGGCATTATCGCCATTGGCATAGGGCTTGAAGCGGCGTTCATCCTCGCCCCCTTCGCCGGAAACCGATTTCGCGCCGATGCGGTTCATGGCAATGGCCAGAGTTTCATGGGCTTCAGGTGATAGCGCCCCCATGCTCATACCCGGGGTTACGAATCGCTTCCGAAGGGCCGTCACCGATTCGACATCATCAAGGCTCACCGGCTTTTTCTTGGGCACAAAATCCATCAGATCGCGCAAGTTAACCGGCGGCAGCTTGGCCAAAGCGCTGGTATAATGCCGGAATTGTGAGCTGGCCCCGCTGGCCACCGCCATTTGCAGCATATGGATCAGGCGGCCTTCAAAAGCATGGGTTTCCGCCCCGGCACGAAAGCGGTAAAGGCCACCGATGGGCAGGCTCGAGACATCTTCCTCAAAGGCCCGGGCATGATTGGCGCGCAGGGTTTCTTCAATCCCGGCCAGACCGATTCCGGATATTTTTGACGGCACATTGGGGAAGAATTCCGCTGCCAAAGCCCGCGACAGGCCCAAAGCCTCGAAATTGCCGCCGCCCCGATAGCTGGAAATCACGCTGATCCCCATTTTCGAAATGATCTTCAAAAGGCCATTATCGATGGCATCTTTCCAGTTCTTGAGGCACGCGTCATAGCTTTTGGAACCAAAAAGCCCCCGCGCAAAGCGATCATGAATGGCTTCCTGCGCCAGATAGGCATTCACCGTGGTCGCCCCCACCCCGATCAGCACCGCATAGGCATGGGTATCAAGGCAATCACAGGCCCGCACATTAAGGCTGGCAAAGGTCCGCAGGCCACGATTGAGCAGATGCGTATGCACGCCGCCGGTGGCCAGGATCATCGGCACCGGGGCGCGATCGGGGCCGATCTTCTCATCGGTGAGAAAAATCTGCCCAAGGCCTGAGCGCACGGCATCCTCGGCTTCGGCGCGGATGCGATCGAGCGCATCTTTCAAAGCGCCGGGGCCGGCCTTCAGATCAAAGGTGCAATCGATGATGGTGGCTTCATTGCCCCAATAATCGAGCAGGGCCAGATATTCGCGCGAGGTGAGCACCGGGCTTTCAAGAATGAGCACATTATTTTGCGGATTGTCGCCATCCAGCACATTGCCAAAATTGCCGAAACGGGTTTTCAGCGACATCACCCTTTGTTCGCGCAAGGGATCGATGGGGGGATTGGTGACCTGACTGAAATTTTGCCGGAAATAATGCGACAAGGGCCGATAATGCGAAGAGAGAACGGCCAAAGGCGTATCATCACCCATCGAGCCGATGGCTTCCTTGCCGTCATCGGCTTGGGGATGCAGGATCAATTCCAGATCTTCATGGCTCAGCCCCGCTAAAAGCTGACGCCGCAGCAATTCATGCTTTTCATAGCTCGCGGGTTCGGTGCTGTGCTCATCAACGATTTCGTCGAAATCCTTGAAATGCCGGACCCAATGTTCAAAAGGCCGGGCATTGGCGAGGGCGTCTTTCAATTCCAGATCATGATAAAAATGGCCATTCACCAGATCGACGGCAATCATCTGCCCCGGACCTAAGCGGCCCTTTTCAATAACATTTTCCTCTTCTACAACCACCATGCCGGATTCCGATCCCACGATCAGCAGGCCATCGCGGGTGACGGTATAGCGCAGGGGGCGCAGGCCATTGCGATCAAGACCCGCCAGCGCAAACCGCCCATCATAAGCCACCAGCGCTGCCGGGCCGTCCCACGGCTCCATCACCGAATTGCAATAGGCATACATCGCGCGATGGGAATCGGGCATGGTGGTGCGCTTCGACCAGGCTTCGGGCACCAGAAGGCTTTTCGCCATGGGGGCGGAGCGGCCCGCCCGCACCAGCAATTCAAAAACCGAATCAAGGGCTGCGGAATCGGATGCGCCCTGCGGCACCACCGGCTTGATCGCTTCATCATGATCGCCAAAGGCCAGCGATGCCATCCTGATCTGATGGCTGCGCATCCAGTTGACATTCCCCCGCACGGTATTGATCTCGCCATTATGGGCGATCATCCGAAAGGGCTGGGCCAGCCACCATTGGGGGAAGGTGTTGGTGGAATAGCGCTGATGATAAAGGGCAAAAGACGAAACGAATCGCTTGTCTTTCAGATCGGGATAAAACACCGAAAGCTGTTCGGCCAGAAACAGGCCCTTATAAATGATCGAACGCGCCGAAAGCGAACAGATATAAAATTCATTGATCTGGGCCGTGATCACCTCTTTTTCGATGGTGCGGCGAATGACATAAAGATCACGCTCGAAGGCTTCTTCATCAAGATTTTTATCATTGGCGATCAGGATCTGTTCGATTTCGGGGCGGGTGGATTGGGCTTTCGTCCCAATCACCGAAGCATCCACAGGCACCTGCCGCCAGCCATAAATCTTGTGGCCTGCCGATAAAATGGCCCCCTCAACGATGGAGCGGCAGCGTTCCTGCGCCGATAAATCCGTGCGCGGCAAAAACACCATGCCCACGGCAATGCGCTCATCGCTTTTGATGCTTTGGCCCATGCGCTCGGCATGATCGCGGAACAGGGGCTGGGGAATTTCCAGATGAATCCCCGCCCCATCGCCGGTTTTCCCATCGGCATCCACCGCCCCGCGATGCCAAACGGCTTTGAGGGCGGTAATCCCCGATTCCACGACCCGGCGCGATGCCTTGCCATTGATGGCAGCAACCAGCCCCACCCCACAGGCATCATGTTCTTCCGATGGGTGATACAATCCGATGGCTTCAGGGGGAAGATGGGTCATGACAGGGTTTTCCTGATTTCGGTCTTGAACTTGATTAAAGGCTGGGCCGCGGATGATCTAAAGCTGTGCGGGCACAGTCAGATTTTCAGCGGTCAGGCGGTTTTTGATGGCCTCCATCGCCGTCATGGCCGCTTTTTGCGACATCTGCATCCCCGCCTGCATGCTTTCCCGGGCGATGATCGGCTGTTTTTCCAAAAGCTTGGTGCCAAGGGGTGTCTGGTAAAATGCGGTCAGCCCGCGAATTTCATCGATGGTGAAATGGCGCGACCACACCGAAGCCGTGAGGGCAATCACATCGGGTTTCAAGGAGAGCATCGCCCCCGCCACTTCTTCGCGAATGATACGATCAAGCTGTTCATTCGCTTCCGGGTTCGATTCAAGAAGCAAGGGCAGAATATCTTCATTGAACAGATCGATCATCTGCGCGGCCATCGCTTCGATCTGGGTGATTTCCACCAGTTCGCGGATGGCTTCAAATTTTTCCTCATCGCTTTGGCTGGCATCCGTTTTCGCACCTTGGGCGAAAGCGGATTGGGGGCTGATGGGGGCGAGCAGAAAAACGGCCGCCATGGCCAGCCCCAAAAGAGGGCGGCCAAAAGGTGATGGGCGATTATGAGGCTTTTGCGTGTTCAGCAGATCTGTGCGGGACATTGATATACTTTCAGTTTATTTGAAGGAACGCTTATGCTCGCGAATGGATGGCGTCTCCGCAAGCATTAACTGACCGTTTCCAAAGCAAGGCTTTGGTCATCAGTCGAAAGGGGCTTTGGCGTTCTTTTGTCCTTGAGATAACGATCAATGGCGGCGGCGGCATCCTGGCCATCGCGCACCGCCCACACCACAAGGGATGCGCCCCGCACGATATCCCCGGCAGCAAAAACCCCATCAAGGGATGTTTCAAGGGATGGTCCGCCGGTTTTAACGGTGCCCCAGCTTGTGGTGAGCAGATCAGGGGCATCGAAAGCGCTCACCAGATCTTCAGCCTCAAAACCCAAAGCCTGGATTACCAGATCGGCTTCAAGGCTGTGGCTTTGATCGGGAATGGGTTCGGGGCTGCGCCGACCGGTGGCATCGGCGGGGCCAAGACGCATTTTAGACGCCCGCACAGCGCTGACCACACGGCGACCCAGAAAGGCTTCGGGTGCGGATAGCCAGTTGAACACCACGCCTTCTTCTTCGGCATTCTTCACTTCGCGGGCCGAGCCGGGCATATTCTGGCGATCCCGGCGATAAAGGCAGGTCACGCTGCTGGCTCCCTGGCGGGTGGCGGTGCGCACGCAATCCATGGCCGTATCGCCGCCACCAATCACCACCACGCGCTTGTCTTTGGCGTTAAAGCGGCTGCTATCGGTAGCGGGCAGCTTATCGCCCAGATCGGTGCGATTGGCGTGGATCAGATAGGGCAGCGCCGGCACGATATTGCCCAGCCCCACACCGGGGGCCTTCAGCTCCCGCGCCTGATAGGTGCCGGTGGCGATCAGCACCGCATCATGGCGCTGGCGCAAGGCGCCCAAGGTGATATCGCGGCCCACATCCACATTCATGTGGAATTTAACACCGCTTTCGATCAGGCGCTGGCCCCGCCGCAGAACAACATCCTTTTCCAGCTTGAAATTGGGAATCCCATAGATCAAAAGCCCGCCGATGCGATCATAGCGATCATAAATGGCCACCTGATAGCCCTTGCGCCGCAACCGTTCGGCACAGGCAAGCCCCGCCGGGCCCGCACCGATGATGCCCACCGATTGATCGCGCTCCAAAGGCGGGGTGATCGGCTTGATCCAGCCCCGCGCCCAGGCCAGATCGGTGATATGCTTTTCCACCGCGCCGATGGTCACCGATTCAAAACCTTTTTCGATCACGCAATTGCCTTCGCACAAACGATCCTGCGGGCAGATGCGGCCACAGATTTCCGGCATGCTATTGGTGGAGGATGAAACCGCATAGGCTTCTTCCCAGCGGCCTTCGGCAGCCAGCCGCAGCCAATCGGGGATATTGTTCTGCAAGGGGCAGTGAATCTGGCAAAAAGGCACGCCACATTGGGAACAGCGCGAGGCCTGCTCCGCAGCTTTTTCCTGCGCAAAAGCGCGATAGATTTCATCGAAATCCGTGCGTCGCTGGGGCGCCGGCCGTTTATCCGGCATGGCCTGCGCAAGAGAGACAAATTTCAGCATGCGCTCGGTCATGGCAGTTCCTTCGCTTTCTGGCGGCTTGCGGTAAAAGCCGCCCCCATAAAATGCGGGGCATGTCTTGTGATTGAGATGGTGTCACCAAGCAGGGCGGCTCCGGAATGAGAAAGCGCCATAGCCTTTGGTCTCGAAAAACGGATGAGACCGAGATGACCCATCAGGTGCCGATGATCATCAGGCACGATCAAGGCGAAACCGGCCACACCCCGGATCACCCTCAGCCGCTGCCTGATTTGATTAAACTATCATCAAAAAATTTGAAATACGAGCATGAATTGTCCATTATGGCAGTATTGCTGCCTTAATAAGATCAGGGGTCGAGACGGATCGTCGTCGCCCGGCGGAGATGATAGGCGATCATGCGGGCCGTTTGTTTGCGGCTGTCCTTGTCTGGTCCAGTCTTTGGGCTCAACAAGGCTGAATTTTGGTTTGGGCGCAGAGGCTCAGCCCCCACTCTGTCGGAGAGGGACGCTTTATCTGCAAGGGCTTTCATCCGTTGATGTGACATAGACCCACCTGTTTCCGGCCTTTCAATCCTGTTTTGAAAGACTCTAGCAAACTTTAAGACCCTAGCAAGCTTTGGGCCAGAGTCACTCTGGCCGGGATGAAGGGCCAAAAAACCTTCATTTCAGGGCAGGCGATGCCCATCAATACGCAAAGTGCGATCTTGTGTCAGGCATCAGGATGATCTGACGCGCTGGGTGTTTCCTGCCTTGGGGCATGATCGGCCCGGCAGACCCTGCCCCTTGCCTCAATCCAATGGGGTGTCATTCTAAGCCGTGTAAAACGGCCTTATGGGTGCTTGGGCCGCGTGAAACGGTCATTATTGATTTCGGGGCCGTGTGAAACGGCCTTGGGGGGCATAAAGATCAAGATAGCCGGGCAGGATGGCTTCGGCGGCCGTGGGGCTGATCCCCAGATCGCGCAGGCCGGGGGTGTTTTCATGCACGATATTATCCTGCTGCAGCATCAGCAATTGATCCGGCGTCAGGGGCGGTGAGGGCAGATATTGCAAAAGGCTGGCCTGCAGCCGGGCCAATGGCATGGGAATATCCAGCAAAGGGCGCTTTTGCCCCGAATAATGAAGGATCATTCCCAGCAAAGCCCGAAAGCTGTAGATCTTTGGTCCGCCCAATTCATGGAGGGTCGCCTTTTCCGGCGCGGGCTGGCGCAATGAGGCGAGAACCGCATCCGCCACATCCCCCACATAAACCGGCTGAAAGCGGGTTTCACCAGCGATCACCGGCATGAAGGGCAGCTTTTTGGCAAGGGCGGCAAAGCGGTTGGTGAAAGCATCGTCTGGTCCGAAAACAAGGCTGGGGCGCAGGATATGGGCCTTGGGGAAGGCGTCTCTCACCGCCTGCTCGCCTTGCGCTTTGCTCATGGCATAAAGGGAAGGAGAGGCGGCATCCGCACCAATGGCCGAAAGATGCACCAGATCGCTGATCCCCAGTTCGGCGGCAGTGCGGGCGATCAGGCCCGCGCCCTTCGCCTGCACCAGATCAAAGCGTTGCCGCCCCGATTGGCTGAGGATTCCCACCAGATTGATCGCCACATCGCACCCCGCCAATGCGGCTTTGATGCTAGGCGCATTCGTCAGATCGGCATGCACGGCATGGATTTGGCCCATTTCGCCCAAAGGTTTTAGAAAATAGGCCTTATCGGGATGGCGCACTGCCACCCGGATCCGATAGCCTGCCCGCGCCAGCCTTTGCACCACGGCGCGGCCGATAAAGCCGGAACCGCCAAAAACCGTTGCCAATCGGGCGTCTTTTATGGGCATGATGTTGCAAGGCTCCCGCACTTTGAAAGAGGAATGAGAATCATTGTGTCATTCCTCGGCGATCAAATAAAGCGCCTTGACAAGGGGCTTTGTGGGTTCTAGTGATCGCGACCTTGATGACCCACCTGTGCCCAGGTGGCGGAATTGGTAGACGCGCTGGCTTCAGGTGCCAGTGATCGCAAGGTCGTGGAGGTTCGAGTCCTCTCCTGGGCACCATCATCTTCCGGTCACAGATCCCATTTTCGTCGTTGCGTCTATCGTCTCCCGCTTATGCGTTAGACGCAAAAAACCGCTATCCCGGTTTTCAAGCGGGAGAACGGTTTTTCAGAAAAAGCGGCCAAAAATCGCTTGGCGCAAGGCCAAGGTTTAGCGTAAAGCCCAAATTTAGCGTAAAGCCCAGGCCAAAGGCAGGATGAAGGTCAGTTGATCATCACTCAGATCATTGGGCGGAGCCGGCAGGGGGCTGATCCGTTCCATCAATTTTGGCACTTCACGATCCAGAACGTCATGGCCGGTATTTTCGAGAATTTCAAAATTGGCAATCGTGCCATCCCGGGCAATAGTGATCTGAACGCGGGCATTGCCTTCGATTTCACGCCGCAGGGCAGAGCGTGGATAAACCTGCTTTTGGGCGACGACCTGCACAATGGATCTTTGCCAGCTTGCGATATCCGCCGCCTGTGCAAAAACAGCGCTCGTGGCCAGAAAAGAGACCGCAGCCAGCCCCATGAACAGTTTTTTGAATTCTCTTGTCATCTGCATTCTTCCCTATCAGACGATTTCCGAGGCGGCATGGAGAACCCTCTCAAATCCGCGCTCATCCTGATCCCATAGAGGTAAATCTAAGCTTCAAATGTAAAACTGCATTTAAGGAACATAGTTAATTTAAAATTTATTCTTAATGAATCTTGATAATGGGAAGCGACAATATCCTTGCACGGAGTGGATTTGCCCAAAAATATAGAGAAACAGCCTGAGAATTTGCGGCCGGGGCATCTGCGCGCTTGCGTTCATAGGATGAACGACTATAGTGCGCCCCGTTCGTCTGATAAACTTTTCCAAAGACGACTTTGCGGAGCGGTGGCCGAGCGGTTTAAGGCGCACGCCTGGAAAGCGTGTTGGGGTGTAAGCCCCTCGAGGGTTCGAATCCCTCCCGCTCCGCCAATAAGTCTTTGTTTTAAAATATTTTTCATAAAAAGTTCGAACCCGCGCTACGGGCCCCCGCATTCTGCGGGCGTTCCGTTCAACGCCTATGCCCTGCTTGGGCTTCAGGCGTGTCGTATTCCGTCAGAAGATTGATCAGTTCCCGCTGAGGCTCGTCCGGGACGGTTTCCCCGGCCTTCCTCCACTTCGTTCCGTGCAGACCGGGTGATCCCCCTCCATCCCGGCCGCCCTTGCGCCTTGCACCCCCCGGTCTCGCCGACGGGCAAGGGTACAGGAGCGGCGCTTCGCTGCTCTGAAACCGATAATCCAGAGGAACAGAGACATGACCGGAAACACCAATCTCCCCCGCAGCGTGATTTTTAACGGCGATTGCATCGACGTGATGCGGTCTTTTGACCGGGGAACGGTCGATTTTATCCTGACTGATCCGCCCTATGTCACCAACTTCCGCGACCGTCAGGGCCGCACTGTCGCCAACGACGACAACGGCCGCTGGCTGCGCCCCGCTTTGGGATCGTGCAGGCAAGGCCCGATCAGATCGATGGTGCGCGCCCAGTCTTTATCAAGATTGTGCAGGAAGACGACGGCCTCGTCGTAGCGGGCTGACAGGTTCTCGGGCAAAGACATGGCTTCCTTCAAGTTCATCGTTCTGCGCGCAGGATCGCATGGTCCGCATCCCTCAACGCTCCGTTTCTTGCTTTCAATTTCATGAAGTTCGAGAGCAAGGTTCAGAGTGCCGCGCGGCGAGAGATTTTGCCATAAAAGGCCATGACCATGCAGGGGAGCGATATGTCGGATGCAGGCGAATCTCGTATTCGCATCATCAGTATCCGCCGGCAGACATTCGGCTTTCGACGGCCTGCCGACCCGCCCTCGACCCTCGCTGCGCTGCTGGCGGGTTACAAGCGCGTCCTGCACCCTTCGGCTCTTGATGGAGACAAAGATGATGACTGACCTTTTCGGCGGAGAGGAACCTCGCCAGTCCACGCGCGAGGAAATGGCCGAAGGCGCGGTCCTCCTGCATGGCTTTGCGCTGGATCGCGAGGATGATCTCCTCGCCGCGATCCGGGAAATCGCTATTGTTTCACCCTTCCGCAATATGGTCACGCCGGGCGGTCATGTCATGTCCGTCGCGATGACGAATTGCGGACGGGCGGGTTGGGTGACGGACCGTACCGGCTATCGGTATGATGCGGCCGACCCCGAGACCGGCAAGCCATGGCCACCGATGCCCGACAGCTTTATGGCGCTGGCGGTCACGGCTGCAACCGAGGTCGGATATTCCGCGTTCCGACCCGATGCCTGCCTCATCAACCGCTATGATCCTGGCGCGCGGCTGTCGCTGCATCAGGACAAGAACGAGCGCGACTTCGCCAATCCCATTGTTTCGGTTTCGCTCGGCCTGCCCGCGATTTTCCAGTTCGGGGGCCTGAAACGCCCCGATCCGATCCAGAAATACGCGCTGCGTCATGGCGATGTCGCCGTTTGGGGCGGGCCGTCGCGTCTTTGCTATCACGGCGTCCCGGTTCTGAAGGAGGGCGAGCATCCTAAGGTGGGGCGGATGCGGTTGAATCTGACCTTTCGCAGCGCACTCTGAGGCGGACTACACGGCAAGGAACGGAATGTCGGGATCGCCGGAATATGGTTTCTGGCAACGAAACTCGTCAACAGGAGCCTGCCATGCCCTTGCACGGGAATTGACCTATGCCACATGCGCTACACCCTGTTCTCGCCACCACCTTTCAGGCTGAAGCGCGGGATGTCTGGCCGAGAGAAGGCCATGCCGATCCCGACCAAGCTTTGGTCATGCACTCCATCGGCGATCTGGTGGAGAATGGGCCGGCCGGATGGGACTATTCGCTAAGTTTGTTCGGCGAGGCTGTCGTTCATCTGCGCGAGACCGAAATTGAGAGGACTATATAGAATTCCTTGCTTCCTGAATTTGAAAGCAAGGATCGGAGTGAGAACACGATCTTCCGTGGTTAAGTAGAGCAGACAAACGGCAACGAAGTGAGAACCGCCATGAACAAGACCCCAACCGAGCAGGATTTACGCTGGCAAAGCGTGGCCGCGCGTGATGCGGGCGCAGACGGCAGCTTCGTCTACACTGTCACGACGACCGGGGTTTATTGTCGTCCTTCTTGTCCTTCACGGAGAGCGAAGCGGCAGAATGTGCGCTTCTACGACACACCCGCCGAGGCCGAGGCGGCGGGCTTTCGCCCCTGCCAACGCTGCAATCCGAACGGACAGTCGTTGACTGAGGCCAACACCGCGCTGGTGGCCGAAGCCTGCCGATTGATCGAAGCCTCCGATGAGATGCCGACACTGGACGGTCTGGCCGCGCGTATCGGGCTGAGTCCCTCTTACTTCCACCGTCAGTTCAAGGTGATCACCGGGCTGACACCGAAGCAATGGGCCGTTGCCCATCGAAGCCGGAAGATCCGGGCGGAACTCTCTGATCAAGCGGCCAGTGTGACCAGCGCGATCTATGGCGCGGGATTCAACTCGAACAGCCGCTTTTACGAACGATCGAATGAGGTGCTTGGAATGACACCGACGACCTATAAGAACGGCGGCAAGGGCGCCGATATTCGCTTTGCTATCGGAGAGACTTCGCTTGGCGCAATTCTGGTGGCGCAGAGCAACAAGGGTATCTGTTCGATCACATTGGGGGATGACCCGGACGCTCTGGCCCGCGACCTGCAGGACCGTTTCCCCAATGCCAATCTGATCGGTGGTGACGAGAATTTCGAGAAGCTCATCGCGCAGGTGGTGGGCTTCGTCGAGACACCGGCGATTGGATTTGACCTGCCGCTCGACATCCGGGGCACGGCATTTCAGGAACGGGTTTGGCAGGCTTTGCGGCAGATTCCGGCGGGGCAGACCATATCCTACACCGAATTGGCCCACCGGATCGGCGAGCCGAAAGCTGTTCGGGCCGTCGCTCAGGCTTGTGGGGCGAACAAGATCGCCGTGGCCATCCCTTGCCACCGTATTGTCAGAAATGACGGGGCGTTGTCCGGCTATCGCTGGGGCGTCGAACGCAAGCGCGCGCTTCTCGAAAAGGAGGCTCAGGCATGAGCACCAAGGATTTCATCCCGGCGGCTGAAGCTGTCGCCAGCGCCGAAAAGCGGCTGAAGACATATGATTGGGATGCTCTCGCGGGTGAAATGAACAGCTTTGGTTGCGTGGTGCTGTCGGGGCTCCTTAGCCCCGACGAATGCGCTGATCTCGCGTCCCTTTATCCGAGGGAAGAGCATTTTCGCAGCCATATTCACATGGCGCGGCACGGGTTCGGCAAGGGCGAATACCGCTATTTCAAGTATCCATTGCCCGATCTCATCCACTGCTGTCCGGTTTAAATTCACTGCCATTGCAGCACCATTTGGTTCGTGTTTTCCGGTGGGCTATGCGCAGTTTGCAGGAGTCGGTCGATACGCTTTCTATGCATGAGGTTGACACGCACCAGCCGTGCAAAAGCAAGCGGGCTTCGGACTGTTTTCTGTGTTTCCTGGGCCAGCTGCAACAGCAGGAAGGCAATCATCGCTACAGCAACCTGGATGCGTACGGCGTTTTCGCTGCGCCCGAGAAAATGACGGATTTTCAGGTTTTGTTTGATCCAGCGGAAAAACAACTCGATAGCCCATCGGCGCTTATACAGCGCGGCAATCTCCTCTGCCGGAGCGTTCAGGTCATTGCACAGCAAGCGCAGGATTTTGCCGGTATCCGTTCTGACCCTTATTTCCCGGACCGGATCGGTAAATGGATTCGCTCTGCCCTTTGAGCGTCTTTTGGGCAACATCCCAGCGCGGTCGGACAGAAGGTTGTCGTTGCCACCGGGCACCGCGCGTTCTTCCGTCACATGAATCGGCGTATTGGTTTTGAGGCGGGTGACGATCCGGCAACCGGCGTCGTTCAGTCTCGCCCACCAAGCATAATCAAAGTATCCCAGATCAAAAACATAGGTCGCGCCAGCCTCAACGGGCAT